>JBMNSS010000006.1:0-44832 GCA_050945315.1 Limnochordia bacterium
TATCCCAGCTTGTGCCCAGAATGACATCAAGGATACCTATCCGCATGCCTGCTCCCCCTTAGTCAAATGCCGCGTTCGGAGCTTCAGCCTTCAACAGATCCGGAACACTGACCGGTTTGCCCGTCCGGGCCGAACGCTCACCGGCGATGGTCACGGCCAAAGAGCGAATGCCGCTGAGATAATCGGACTTGATAAGAGAAGCATCGCCAGTCTTAATCGCCTCTACGAAGGCCGCGTCTTCCAAAGCCATGGGGCTGGTGCTGTCCGGGAACTCCTCCGTACCCTCCGGCGAAATGACCCGCAACGGGCGCCCGAGCGGAAGCGAAACGGTGATGTTCTCGGCAAAAATATGCACACCTCTGGCTTCAGGCGGAGTCCCGTAGCCGGAAATGAGACTGTTGGCGAAATTGGCGACGACCCCGTTGACGAAGGTCATGGTCATGCAGTTGACATCGAAAATGTCGTAGTCCGGGTTGTTTTTGTGATTGATACGCAGGGCGGCGGAAGCACAAACCGTATCTACCTCGCCGACGAGATAGCGCAACTGATCGACGTGGTGGGTGGCCTGCTCCACCAACTGACCTCCGCAGGTGTCTTGTCTTGTATACCACGGGGTACCCGGTGTTCCCCCGAAACGCATAGCCAAGGCCATACCGATGGTCTTACCCGACAGAAGCTCTTTAGCCTTCTCAATCTGAGGGCTGTAGCGCAACTGATAGCCGGAAGCGGCAATCAGGCCCTTGCGTTGAGCGCCGTCGAGAATACGAGATGCCAAAGACAAATCCAAGGTGACGGGCTTTTCGACCAGCATGTGGATGCCGGCTTCGATCACCGCCTCCTCGGGATCACCGTGCACGTAGGGCGGCAGACACAGATAGACGCCGTCCAGGCGTTCCTTGCGGATCATCTCTCTGTAATCCGAGTATCCGGCTGCGTCAAGTTTCCTGGCAAAGCGTCCGGCCGCGAGCTCCTTGTCGACATGGGCGTTGATTACCTGCCGAGTCTTGTCGATTTGCTCCGGAACAATATCACACAAGCCCACAACTTCCACATCAGGGTTACAGACCAGATTAACGAGGTGCGAACGGGAGATACCACCGGTGCCAATGATCCCAATCCGTACAGTCACTCTTGCTCACCTTCCCTGCGTGTTGTATGGCCGCATATTAGTGTGCTTGCCTTACAGCACCTCATTCAGCTTGAACGCCGACATCCCTGCTAATAAAAACCAAAGAAGGACCCACGAAATATTGCGGGTCCTGTATCGGCAAATACGATTATGAGCCTGATCGCCCTACTTAGACGAAGTCACGTCTGGTGCCGCGACCGCCTCGCTTGCTGTCCTGATTGCGGCGAAGGCTGGCCAATCGCTCATCGCTGTCTTTAAGAAACCGACTCAGTTTTTCCTCAAATCCACCTCGCGAACGGCCACTCGGTCGGCGACTTGCACGAGCATCGCGAACCCCATCACTGCTTACCTGTTTGATGGAGAGACCGACCTTACCGTTTGAAACATTGATAACCTTGACTTTTATCGTCTGACCTTCTTGGAGGTAGTCCTTGATGTCCCTCACATAGGCATCAGCTACCTCTGAAATGTGCACTAAACCGGTAACACCATCACCAAGCTCGACAAATGCGCCGAAATTCGTGATGCCTGTTACCTTGCCCTCCAAAACGTTACCGACCTCGATGGCCATACGAGAGTGAATTCCTCCTATGAGATTTTCCCGAGATCTGATACTCGGCTTCAGCATTGTAACACAGGGGCTGCAAAGTGTCAATATGGCTGAATATTGCAACTTTGTTTGGTTGTGAGTGCCTTCCACCGAGCTAAGGACTTACCAACCGTCAATCCTGTCAGCCGTAAGGCGACGCTCCGCTTCCAGAGGGCTCGCCGTCTCTTCCGGCTTGACAACCACAAAGACCGTCTCGCCCTCCGCGACAAGACCAAGTTCCTCGCGGGCCACACTCTCCACATACTCGTCGCTGGAGACGCGCTCCAAATCCTCGAGCAACTGAGCGTTCCGCACTCTGACGGTGTTCAACGCACGGCGGGTCATCTCAATCTGTCTGTCCACTTTTTTCACGCGCCATATCGCCACACCATACGAACTCGCTACGACAGTCAGGATCAGGCAAAACACCAAACGATAGAAGCGAGCTGTGACTCTGCGTCGGCGACGTCTGCGCAGTCGCTGAGCAGTGGACGATGTCTCCTGATGCTGCATAGCGTCGCTGACCCCCTCCAGCCAATCATTCTGTCATATTTGACTTCTACACACTCATCTGCATACCCTGCACGTCCCGGCACTATCGACGGAAGAAAGGCCGGATGCGATTTATCCTAAAGACCCACCTTCCTCCGGCCATCGGAGGACGGCGGTATCTATAGACGCAGCGTTTTATGCGACCGCATATTGAGGCAGGCGCACCGGCGACTCTCATCAGCACACAGACCGCGACCGTGACCTTTCTCATGAAAGCACGGAAAGCGTGAATAAGTGTCCACAGCACGGCCTCGCTGAGCAGCTGAAAGTAACAAAACAGGCCCAGGGCCATCCCCAGGAAAACATAAAGCCTGATCTGCCCCCAGTTGCAGGCGATCAACAGCATGAATATGACCGGTGTCACCAGAAGCCAGAAGATGAGATCCATCACTACGCTCACCTGACGATTCGGCTGCACCAACGAACGCACTACGCGGTAGACATCGAAAATGAAGCCGGTCACCAACCCGGTCACTACCATGACCACCAGGGCGAGAATCTGCGATGCCATGGGTAGCATGTGCTCACTCCTCGCGGCTGAGGCTCCGTCTACTTAAACAGCTTCGCCAAGAAACTACGACTCTTTTGCCCCAGTGTGGCTCCGGTGTATTCCAGACTGCGCACAAGACCGTCGACGCGCAGAGTTCCGGTCTCCAAGTTGAGCTCTTTGATCTGCAGACCCTCACCCCGGACAATCATGGCGCCTCCGTCGGTCTCCAACAGCACTTCGTTCTCATCAAAGCTTTCCACACCTACCACGCCCTCCATGGCCAGGCTCTCCCGCGCCTTCAACGTCAGCTGATGGCGGCGTGCACTCACACGGGACGGTGTCTGTGGGCTCCCGCCATCCGTTTTTTGTTGTGTAGAACCGCGCATCGACACCGATACGCACCTCCCCCTTCGTCATGCACGTCTTTTCCATGTCTATGTCAAAGGGGGAGCTATGGATACACACGCCCGGGCACTTCTTACTTCCAGCGCTTCTGCAGGCTGACATTTCGGAAGAAGTGCGTGACGATCTCAGCCGGGCTTCGGCCTTCTTTTGCCATCTTGTAGGCATCCCACTGCGACATACCCACACCGTGACCAAAACCCATGCCGCGAAGCGTCATTGCCTGATCGTCGACGCTAAGCCCATCCTCATCAACCAGCGTTGACATCATCTTCTCAACACCCACCGCCAGGCGGAAATCAGCGCCGTGCATGGATGTCTCCCCGTCCGTACCAACGATGATGAACTCAGTCACCCGTCCTGACGGTCCGCGCTTATTGATCCTTATATCCTTCACCTGACCCACACTGATGCCCTTAGTAGCCAAAGCCCCGGTGATCTCATCGAGAGAAAACGTGGCACTCCACCTTTTGCGGTCTTCCGGGACGTACTCATTAGCCGGCAACTCAACGGATACGGTGTGATTCTCCGGCTCCGTGTGATTGAGTCCCTCCGCCGCGGTGGCTGTCTTTCCGCCACTGTAGGAGTGAAACCAAGTAGTCACATAGGCATCTTTGTCCATCAAGACCTCTCCCCGCGTCTTGTCGACAGCCTTTGATATGATCGGGGTGATGCTTTCAGGCTTATAGGCTTGAGCTTCTTCCACATCAGTGGATATGCGGGCGTCAGGGTGTCGCGACAGGTACTCCATGGCAAAGGAGCGCGCCAAAATCGCTTGCGCCCCGTAGGCGTTTTCGGGCCAGTCATGCTCCTCACCCTCCACAGTGGGCGAGCGTCCCATCTCTCCGGCCACAACCCCCTTAATATACTCTTCCATGGGCAGTGTTTTGGTTTCCCCGGTTTCGGAATTGATGACCACAGTCACTTCAGGTTCCTCGATAAGTCCGGCCCGTCTCCCCAAACCACAGCCGACCAAGATCAGACTCGCCGTCAACATCATGATAACGACCGCCGCACCCCGAGAAGAATGCATATCGATGCCTCGCTTTCCAAAACCTAGATACACAACAATCCGTCCTGCATAGTTTGTCACGCGCACCGAAGAGGTTATTCCGCCGATGAAGAGGGGAAACATGAAGGGCAGAGGAGCAAAAAAACGTTAAACTCAGCATTTTGCACCCGTCGTCTTCGCTGAATAGGCAGGATTTGAGACAGGCAAAAAGAATAAGAGCCCGTAAAACAGGCAAAGGAGCAGGCGTGTCGGCAACTAAGCGGCATGCCCATGCAGTGCAACCTTATTCTAGGAGGAAATGCGAATGAACAAAAGCGAGCTCATCGCTGCAGTGGCTGAAGCTACTGGCCTGACAAGGAAAGCCGTGGGTGATGTCGTCGAGGCAACTCTCGATACCATTGCAGACACGCTCAGTCGTGGGGAGAAAATAAGCCTGGTCGGTTTCGGTACATTTGAAGTAAGAGAACGTGCGGCAAGAACCGGTATCAATCCGGCTACCAAGGAGCCGATCGACATTCCAGCAACCAAAACCCCCGCCTTCAAGGCCGGCAAACAGCTCAAGGAAGCTGTACGCAGATAATCAAAAGCTGCTGCCTATCCTGAAAACGGCCTGTCCAAAGTTGAACACTTCAGATGATCGACCTTCTCGGCCATCCGTGGTCTGAGAGGGTCGATCATGTCCGGCGGCGGTCGCCGGCTCACCCGGCGTAAGTGCTGACAGTATTAAGTCACGATCCAGTGGAATTGGTACCCCGGAGCCGCAGATTCGGAGCCGGGAGCCTCAAACTTGCACGGCATCTGCCGGGGATCGCATCATCCGTGGTGCTTCCTATGGAGGACGAGACAGTGTGCGAACACGCAGGGCGCGCTAAAGCGGATATCACCATTGTCGGGCTTGGACCCGGTGCCTTTGAACAGCTGTCAGTGGGTGCCTGGGACGCTCTTCGTCAGGCCCGCACTCTTTTTTTGCGGACGGCCGTTCATCCCACCGTGCAAGAGCTGACTGCCCGGGGTATGCACTTCGTCACTTTCGACGATCTTTATGATGAAAACCCGGATTTCGAAAGCTTATACAAACAGATCGCTGAACGGGTGATAGCCGCCGCCTCACGGGGCCCGGTGACTTACGCGGTACCCGGGCATCCTCTTGTGGCTGAAGAGTCCGTGCGCCTCATCATGCTGGAAGCCAAAAACCAAGGTTTCACTCTTGATTTGGTACCCAGTATGAGTGCACTTGACGCCATTTTTGCCGCCGCTCGTTTGGATCCGTTGGCCGGCCTGCAAGTCTTCGATGCCCTGACTTTTGAGCCTGAACAGTGGATCCCCCAACGAGCAGCCGTCTTTCTTCAACTTCACAATCGTTTTGTGTCCTCACAGCTCAAGCTGCAACTGTTGGAGTGGCTTGAGCCGACCACCTCCGTCACCCTCATAGAAGCGGCCGGAACGGCGCAAGAGCAAGTGCATTCCATTGCCCTGCACGAGCTTGACCGACAGCCCGTCGACCATCTGACATCGTTGTTTTTGCCGGGAGTTGCCGTTACTTCTTCTCCCCAATCAATGCACTCTCTGGTTCCTTTGACTGAAGTGATGAAGCGCTTGCTCGCTCCGGACGGCTGTCCGTGGGATCGGGAACAGACCCATGCCTCTTTGGGACGCTTTCTTATCGAAGAAACCTATGAGGTCATTGAAGCCATCGAATCGGAGGACTATGAAGCATTGTGCGAGGAGCTGGGCGATGTGCTCCTCCAAATCGTCTTCCATGCCCGGTTGGCAGAAGAAAGCGGCGCATTCACTATTGACGACGTGATACAGACCGTCACCGAAAAGATGAAAAGACGCCATCCACATGTTTTCGGCGACGTACAGGCGGCCGATGCCGAAGCCGTGTTGGCCAATTGGGAAGCCATCAAACAAGCCGAGCGAGCGGAAGAGAGTCCGCGAGAAAAGAGCATCCTCAACGATCTGCCCCGCCATCTCCCGGCGTTGATGTACGCCGAAAAGGCACAGAAAAAGGCCGCAACTGTCGGCTTCCAATGGGAGAACGTAGACGGGGCATGGGAGAAACTCCGTGAAGAGATCGACGAACTGGCAGAGGCCATAGCCGCAGGCAACCAAGATGAACAAGACCATGAGTTAGGTGATGTTCTTTTTGTGATGGTCAATATCGCTCGCTACCTGGGGATTGATCCTGAAGCCGCGTTGCGCCGAACCACGGGGAAATTCATCCGGCGTTTTCGTTTTATAGAGCAGAGTGCTGCCCGTCAAGGGCAGACTCTGCATGAGATGACGCTCAGTGAGATGGACAAATACTGGAATGAGGCCAAGAAAACGGAATCCTAAGACCAAGCGAACTCGGCTTCAGCCAGCAGTCCCTTGAAGGCCTGCGAAGCCACTCTGAACAGATCCGGCCCCGAAAAGCCTGACATGCGGCCCGCCGCAGCCAAGTGAGGCTCCAAAGAAGCAAACCCCTCAAAGTTCATGGCCTTCAGCTCAGACACAATCTGTCTGAGACCGCCGTCACCCTCGCCCGCAGGGACAACCTTACGCGTTGCCAAGAGCGCGTCTTTGATGTGCAAATACTCAAGATACGGCTTGATCTTCTCCCAGCACTCCTCGTATGGCCTCAGTCCAACCTGCACGAAGTTGGCCGGATCAAAAATAGCACGAAGATGCGGCGAGTTGATGGTTGACAGCAAATCCACGCACCGATCAGCCGTGTCGCCGTAGATGGCCTTCTCATTCTCATGAAGCAGGATGAGGCCCTCCTCCGCAGCCGCCTCAGTCATGGCCCGCATGCGGTTCATCACCTCATCCCGATATGTAGCCGGATCCTCTCCTTCGGGAATGAAGAAGGAAAAAATGCGGATGTAGCGTGTGTTCAGCGCCTTGGCGATCTCCATGACGCGCTGCAACTTCTCCAGATGGGGGACAAAATCATCGTTAACACCGATCTTGCCGATCGGCGAACCAATACACGAGACCCCCACACCGCGGGCACGCAGTGCTTCAGCGATCGTCTGCACTTCATCGTCGCTGAAATTGGACACGTTTTTTCCCCAGACCCCGCGCAGTTCCAGGAACTTGATTGATTCCGAAGTCAAGACATCGAGCTGCTCCGTCAAATCTTTCGAGATCTCGTCCGCAAAAGCAGAAAGACGAATCATGTCATCCTCTCCCACTACATCTTTACGCTCATGCTTCTGTGCATAGAGCTTTAACCCTGTTTATTCTATAGATGAGTAGGCGTCAAATGGTACCCCACGTTGAAGACTCAGCATTCATCATCATCACACTGGATGCGGCGGTACCCAGGGGTCTCCTTGGCCATGCCACCTGATGCTGTCTCGATCAATGGAGCAGTCTAACCGCTTTTCTTAGCGTTACACCGCTCGAAAACACGACCGTCTGATGGCGGTTCATCGCCTAAGGAATGATCGACAGTGAAGGGCCGGATACCCGATCCGTTGAACCTCCGCAAACGCGAAAAAGGAAAGCTCGATATTCGATTGCCGGGCTGCGGGAAGCTCGGCTCCTATTGCGCCGGAAACACAAGGCCCCGCTTTGGGCCACATAGTGCCCACACTATACAGAAGAAAAAGAGGCTGCCCTAAGCCCGATTCCGGGACAGCCCCATCCTTGACCACACAGCCGGTTACCGAAAACCCTAATGCTCCATCTGCTTGGCCAGAAAGCCGGCTGCCGTCTCAGCCAGTTTCTCCTCCAGATCCCCTACGCTGCGCCCGGGCTCTCGCGTCCCCAGGATAACCGCGCCGACCGGATCCCCCTCTGCAATGATCGGGGCAACGACCCAGGCGGAGAAATTCCAGCCATCATCCATACCCTCGTGATCCTCATCAGATGCCGTCAACACTTGAATCTGGCGGCTCGCCATCGCCTTATCGACGACAGCATGTACATCCCGGTCGAGCCATTCCGTTCGAGGCCCCCCGGCGACTGCCACTACCACGTCACGATCCGTGATCAAAGTCAGATACCCCGTCGTCTCGGCCAAAGAGTCGGCATACTCCTGAGCAAAATCGCTCAGTTCGCCCATAGGGGAGTATTTCTTAAGAACGACTTCGCCATCCTGATCGACAAAGATCTCCAGTGGATCGCCTTCCCGAATACGCAGACTACGACGTATCTCCTTGGGGATAACCACTCGTCCCAAGTCATCAATCCGGCGTACAATACCGGTGGCTTTCAAACTTGCGGGACCTCCTTCCAGCAGGGTGTCCATCATCCTCAGATGCTGTCCCCGGCCAGAGACTCTATGCCCGCTTTCCACGCGCATGGCCCCTTCTGGCGCTGGTAGTATATAACGTAGCGCTAGCGATTATTCACCATGGCCGCCTCACGCGCCGCGGGTGCCACGTGCCACGCCAGATAGATCTCATTAAGCACCTTCTCGATAAATCCCAGCAACTGCGGATCAGTAAGCCCCCGTGAACGCAGCTTTACGCTGGTGGCACGAGAGGGAAGCACCATCAAGGCTCCCCTGAAGCGTCGGATGAGATGATTGGCCACGTCTCTCGGGATGGACAAGCCCGTGTGCAACTTCAACACCACACCGTCACGTTCGGCACCGACTGAGCTCACACCGAGGGTCCTGGCGTAATTCTTGATACGCGCCACACTCAGCAGATTGCGCACGGCCTGGGGAGGATCACCGAAGCGGTCTACAAGCTCGTCCTCCAACTCCTGCACATCTTCTTCACTGCGCAGGTTGACTACTTTCTTGTAGACTTCGACCTTCTGCTGCGAGTCAGCTACGTAACTGTCAGGCACGTAGGCGTCCACGGTCAGATCTATCACGGGTTCGGGCGGCGCCGAGACCAACTCACCTCGCAGCTCTCTTACCGATTCCTCAAGGAGCTTACAGTATAATTCAAAACCAACGGTAGCTATAAAACCATGCTGTTCGGGACCGAGGATGTTGCCCGCTCCGCGAATCTCAAGATCACGCATAGCGATGCGGAACCCCGAACCCAACTCCGTAAACTCCTTGATGGCACTCAGCCGCTTTTCGGCATCTTCCGACAGTACTTTGTCACGTCTGTAAGTGAAGTACGAATAGGCGACGCGGTTTGAACGACCCACGCGTCCGCGCAACTGATAAAGCTGAGCCAAGCCCAGATGATCCGCATCGTAGACGATCAAAGTGTTGACGTTGCTGATGTCCATGCCGGTCTCTATGATGGTACTGCACAACAAGACATCGTATTGACCCTCTAAAAACTCGAGCATGATCCGCTCAAGTTCCTCTTCGTCCATCTGCCCGTGGGCCACCGCAATTCGAGCCTCAGGAATCAATGCTGACAGGCGCATGGCCATCACATCTATGTTTTGAACGCGGTTATAGACAAAATACACCTGGCCCTCCCGCGCCATCTCACGCATGATGGCCTCGCGCACCATATCGTCATCGTATTCAACCACATATGTCCGAATGGGAAATCTGTCTTCGGGCGGCGTCTCAATCACGCTCATGTCACGCACGCCCACCATGGACATATGCAAAGTGCGCGGTATGGGAGTCGCCGTGAGAGTCAGCACATCCACGTTCTTGGTGATCTCCTTGAGACGCTCCTTCTGCGCCACGCCAAAGCGCTGCTCTTCATCCACAACCACGAATCCCAAATCCTTAAAGACAACGTCTTTTGACAGGAGTCGGTGCGTACCGATGACAATATCGATGTCGCCTTTGGCGAGCCCTTTAATTATGGCTGTCTGTTCGGCCGAAGACTGAAACCGCGACAAGACGCGGATCTTGATGGGATAGCCGTTAAAGCGCTCTTGAAAGGTCCGACCGTGCTGCTGGGCCAAGATCGTGGTAGGAACCAAGACCGCCACCTGCTTTCCATCCATGACCGCCTTGAAGGCACCGCGGATGGCCACTTCGGTCTTGCCGTAACCCACATCGCCACACAACAGTCGATCCATGGGACGCCCGCGTTCCATATCGGTCTTCACTTCTTGGATGGCTCGGAGCTGATCGGGCGTCTCTTGGTAGGGAAATGCATCCTCAAACTGTTGTTGCCACACGGTATCCGGTGAAAAAGCATACCCCGGGACCGCTTCTCGTTCCGCATACAGACGCAACAGCCCTTGGGCCATCTCTTGCACCGAGTCTTTGACCCGCTTTTTCACCCGCGTCCATTCTGTGCCCCCCAACTTGTACAGCTTGGGAGGATGGCCCTCCACGCCGACATATTTTTGCAGCAGATGCACCTGTTCCGTGGGCACAAAGAGCTTATCTTCTCCTTGGTACTGCACCACCAGATAATCCTTGTGCACCCCGCCGATCTTCAGCGTATCAACCCCGAGGTAGCGTCCAATTCCATGGTTTTCATGTACAACATAGTCACCGATCTTCAGATCGCCGAACCCGGCCAGGCGCGTTCCGCGAGGTTCGTCGCTCCGCACCCGACGCCGGCGTTTTTCACGACCGAAGACCTCGCTATCGGTGAGGAAGACCAGATCACTGCCGAGGAGTTCCCCGCCGGAGGTCAACTGGCCGAGTGTAACCACTACATTACCCGGTTTGAGCTCACCGTTTAACTCCGGGACAAAAATCGCTTCTACACCCTCGTCCTTGAAAGCCTCAACCACCCGGGTCCCGCGTTCAGGAGTCGACAACACGAGACAGATGTGCCGACGGGCTCTGCGCCATTCTCTGACCTCTGCGGCCAATCGATCCAGACGCCCGTGGTAGACATCTGGACTGCCGGAAGCGACCTGAATGACCCTGACCGGATCAACCCCCGGAGTTCGCTTCAATAAACCCGCCATAAACAGTGAAGGGTGACGACGGATGGCTTGCAGAATGTCCTGCCACGAAGCATAAAGCTCGGCTTCGGTGGGCAGGATGCGCCCCTTTTCCAAAAGGAGTGCTTGCCGTTCAGCGGCCTCGTTTTCAAAGGCCCTGGCATGTTCTGCGGCACGACTCGGTTCGTCAAGAACCACGGGGGCCTCATCCGTTAAGTAATCCACGAGCGTAGAAAGAGAGGATGAGAAGAAGGGTTTATACTGATCCATGCCGTCAAAGAAAACGCCCTCGGACATTTTCTCCAGATGGGCGTCCATGCGAGTACTCAGCGTCTCCGCCGCGCCGACATGGTTCAAGCGACGCAATCTCTTCACTTGCGTCTCAGCCGCGGCCTTGATACTCTCCAAGACCGTTGCGCGGTCATCTTCCGGGTACAAGAACTCTCGCGCCGGAGGGATGCGCACCTCGGCTATCTTCTCCGTTGACCTCTGGTTAGCGGGATTGAAGAAGCGGATGCTGTCCACTTCATCGTCAAAGAATTCCACCCGCACGGGTTTAGACAGAGTAAACGGAAACACGTCTACGATGCCGCCCCGGATACTGAACTGACCGGGATCGTCTACCCTGCTCACTCTCTCATAGCCCAACGCCGCGAGTCTGTTCCCCAAATGCACCAGATCCACTCGACTGTCCATGTCAATTCTCACGGCACGTCCAAAGAGCAGATCAGGAGGGAGAATCCGTTCGGTAAGAGCCTGGACGGAAGCGATGACCAGTACAGACCTACCTGAAACCAGGCTGTCCAAGGCGGTGAGCCGCTCGCGGGTCAACTCTACCGATCGGGAGACGGCCTCATGAGGAAGAGTCTCCAGGGCCGGAAAAGACAACACGCATTCGGGAGGAAGCAGACTGAGCAAGTCCGTGCGGAAACGGTTGACCTCCCAGCTGCTATGTGTCACCAGCAGCAGCGGCAAGGAACCCTTGAGGTTCAGACTTCGAAACAATGCAGCTATATATAGACTTTTCTGACTACCAGTAAGACCCGCTACAAGCTGCTCGCTTCTCGCTCGGGTCAAACCTTCACGTATCTGAGCAAACTCTGCTGACTGGGAAACGACTCCCAACAATGCATCGATCGCCAAGCAGTACGCCTCCTGAAAAACGTCGCGTGTTATTCTAATACCGATACCTAAGCATCAGTCAGAGCTGTTGTGGAGAGGCACGGAGAAGCCCAGCAATGACCCAAAACGGCCTTGTGGGCATCTGCCTTGGCAGAATTGTCTTTAAGGACACTCTAACTTCTTGAGTTTATTATATGCCGCATTCCCCACAAGGGTCAACCAAATGGCCTTTACTCTGCAGGGAGTGGCGCATTGGCAACACTCATGGCCTTTTCCACATCGGAATCCGCCCATACCAACACTGCGTCCGCAGCTGCGGAGCATACTCGCTGTACAATGGATTCTTCCTCCGGGCTAAAAGACGAAAGCACATAGTCGCGACCGGATGTAGCTTCCGGCACTGCGCCTATCCCTATCTTCAGACGCGGAAACACTTCGGTGTGCATGTAGTCTATGATAGAACGAACTCCATTATGCCCACCGGAGCTCCCCTTGGTCCGCATCCGCATTCTGCCAAGAGGAAGGTCAAGATCATCATAGATTATCAGCAGATCGGACAAGGCGATGCGATAGTAATCCACTAGCGCTCGCACCGCCTCGCCGCTGGCATTCATGAATGTCTGTGGTTTGACCAGCAGCAGTGTCTCGCCAGCCCACAAACCCCTCCCGGTAAGACTCTTGGCCTCTTTTTTGGCTATCGCTACCTGGAGACGGTCGGCCAACAAGTCCACAACCCGGAAACCTATGTTGTGTCTTGTAGCGACATATTGACTACCGGGATTGCCCAGCCCCACCACTACTTTCACACTCACTGGCCTCCGCACAACCGGTCCTGCATCGGAACCCGGCTATTCGTCGTCGCCGTCTGCCCCTGCCGCTTCTTCAGCAGCTTCGTCATCGCCAGCTTCAGCGACCGTGTCAGCATCTTCGACCTGTTCCTCTGTCTCTTCCTCAACGGCCCTTGGAATTGCGACGGTGGCAATAACCGTCTCAGGATCCGAAATCAAGGCGACCCCGGAAGGCATGGCTATATCGGCAGCCCGCAGGGTGTCACCGACCCGCAATCCGGAAGCGTCAACTTCCAGATGCTGAGGGATGTTAGTCGGCAAGCACTCCACAGTGAGCTCGCGGGTGCTGTGAACCACTACGCCGCCGTCAGCTTCACGCTCAGCCTCACCGACAAGGATGACGGGCACAACCGTCTGAAGGACTTCATCCAGAGCCACGGCGTGAAAGTCGGCGTGCAGAATCGTCCCCTTTATCGGATGACGATGCACGTCTTTCAAGATAACAGCTCGAGTCTCTCCATCCAAGTCCAAACTGATCAACCGACCAAGGGCTCCTTGTTCCACCAATCGTTCAAGTACACGCGCATCAAGCTCCAGCATCTGAGGGGCTGTCTTGGCCCCATACATGACGGCGGGAGTCTTGCCAGCAACACGTGCCCTGCGTGCCGGCCCTTTGCCGGTCGCCTGGCGCGCGGCCGCCTTTATGGCAAGTGATGCCATCTACAACCAACTCCTCATTGTACAATTCGCCGATGATGTAGGTTCAATCAAACAGAACACTGACTGAAACCTCATCAACAATGCGACGGATCGCCTCTGCAAACAACCCGGCCACTGACAGCGCACGGATCTTAGGTGTCCTTTTTTCCGGCGGAAGCGGTATGGTGTCAGTGACCACCACTTCAGTGAGCGGTGATTTTTCCAGCCGTTCATTGGCCGGATGCGAGAACACCGGATGTACGCAACAAGCGTATACCTCGCGGGCCCCGGCTTCAACAAGTGCCTCGGCACCATTCACAATTGTACCACCGGTGTCAATAATATCATCCACGATGATGCATGTACACCCACGCACATCGCCAATGACGTGCATAACTTCGGAAACGTTGGCCGCCGGTCTTCTCTTATCAATGATCGCCAAATTGGCCCCGAGACGTTCGGAGAGTTGGCGGGCCCGACTGACGCCGCCTACGTCCGGCGATACGACTACGATGTTTTCGAGTTGCTTTTCCCGGAAGTAATGAGCGAGGATAGGCATCCCGCGCAAATTGTCTACCGGGATATCAAAAAAGCCCTGGATTTGCCCGGCATGTAAATCCATCGTCAGCACACGGTCAGCTCCCGCTGCTGTCAACAGATTGGCAACCAGTTTGGCACAGATGGGATCGCGGGGTTTAGACTTGCGGTCTTGTCTGGCATAACCATAATAAGGAATAACTGCCGCAATATGTTTGGCCGACGCTCGCCGCAAGGCGTCAATCATTACCAGAAGTTCCATGAGATTTGGATCAGCGGGATTACACGTAGGCTGCACCACGAACACTTCGCAACCGCGCACGGTCTCGTCAATACGCAGGTCAATTTCGCCATCACGAAAGCGACCTATTACAGCTCGCCCCATAGGGATATCCAAATTCTCAACGATCTTGTAGGCCAGTGCCGGATTCGCCGTCCCCGTGAACAACTTGACCTTCTTTTTATTCATTTTGATCTATCCCTCTCCGTCGCTACTGTAACACTGCATCCCTGAAGCGATGACGGTTCCCGGTCCTACGCGTACCGAAGAACCTATGGTCGCGCCGCTGCCTACGCTACAGCCCTCCAATACGGCAGCAGTGCCCAGATGCACCCCATCGCCCAGGCGTGCTTGTCGAACATGGCAATAGGGGCCAATACAGCACTTCTCGCCGATTTCGGTATCCCCTGCGAGATAGGAAAAAGGATGTATCACGGAATCTCTGCCTATTTTTACCTTGGGCTCGATATACGTGGTCGCCGGATCGATAACCGTTACCCCGGCCAGCATGTGCTTGCGGATCACTCTCTGTCGCATAATCGCATCCGCCTCGGCCAGTTGCACGCGATCATTGACGCCCAGACCTTCGCGCGGATCATCGACCGCCACGGCCCCGACTTTGTGACCGCCGTCCCGGAGAATCTCAACTATATCAGTGAGATACAGCTCCCCCTGAGCATTGGCGCTGCTCAGATGGGTCAGAGCCGGGAACAACAAGGAGGCATCGAAGGCATACATCCCCGTGTTGATCTCTTGCACGGCACGTTCTTCGGGGCTGGCATCCTTATGCTCCACAATTCGCAATACGTTCCCGTCATCATCGCGCAATACCCGCCCGTATCCCGAAGGATCAGGCACGACAGCCGTCAATACCGTCGCCGCCATCTCATTGACCGCATGGTATTCCACCAGACGAGCCAGCGTCTCTCCCTGAAGCAGCGGCACATCGCCGTTGGCCACTACCACGATTCCCGGGAAACCACGCAACGCTCCGGCAGCCTGCATCACCGCATGTCCGGTACCCAATTGCTGCTCTTGTACAGCGTACTCCAAAGACGGCCCCAGTACCTTACGGACTCTCTCCCGCTGATGTCCCACGACCACTACCACACGTTCCGCCGAGGCAGCCCGCAAGGCTTCCACCACGTAGCTCACCATGGGTTGCCCACAGACACGGTGCAACACCTTGGCCGTGTCCGACTTCATGCGAGTGCCCAACCCTGCCGCCAGTATCACCCCGGCCAGCCTCATGATCAGCATCCCTCCATCGCGGTTCAGCCCCAAGATAGACCCGTCCGAAAGCGAGGGCCTGTCCGCTCAGGGTGTGTGCACCACACCCCGGATTGCTGTTTAGTCTGTTGAATGCCGCAACTCCGTAACTATACTATATCAGCTTAAGGAGGCCCATCAAGATCAATACGGCAGCCGGTGCCACGGCCCCCAGGTTGGCGGGCGGCATACTGCCGCGCTTGTGCCCGATGATGATCCCCAACTCAATAAGAATAACCAATCCGGCAGGTACCGTCACTACCAACAGCCATCCCAAGCCTACCAAACTGGCAGCAAGTCCCGCGGCCAGAGTGTCGAGTCCCAAAGCCACGCCCAACAACAGGGCCTCTTTCGGTTCGATGATCCCGGAGTGATCACGGTCAGCGCACGCCGGCTCCTGCAACACCTGGATGGCGATACCCAGTGAACGCAACCTTAGGCGAGCCAAGACCTGCGAACGGACTCCTCCTTGGCGCAACGCATTGCGACGATCCTCGAGCCAACCGAGTAGCATCTGCCACAAACCCAGACAGATAAGAACAAGCCCGCCGAGTGTGCGCGCAAGTGCCGGTTGCATCAGATCTCCCATCAGCTGCCCCAACGACATAGACAGGGTAATACCCGTCAGAGTACAAGCGGCAACGATACCCAGCGATCGCGGTGGGATCCTTATCTCTCGTCGGCCGTAGGAGACACCGACGATGAGTCCGTCAATACTCAATGCCAACGTTAGGAGCACTAAGGACCACAATAGCGCCAACTCCCCGGAAAGACGCGTTCTATGCGCAACGCGAAAGGTCGTCTACCCGGCATGATATGATAGGTCGGCGCCGTCGGTTCCCGATCTCGGACTACCGCGGACACAGAAAAAGACCACCGCCGTCTCGCGATGGTCAGACTGGCTGGGGAGCCAGGACTCGAACCTGGAAAAGCAGATCCAAAGTCTGCCGTGATACCGTTTCACCACTCCCCAATGGATGGTTGCACAATGCATAAGGCAGTATATCATTTCGGACGCGGCTGCGTCAACCGCTCCTCTCATTTTTTGATGTTCAGCCACGGGATTACGGTCGAACGCGATATAAACGCGTTCGACCGTAACCGTTGATCTCTTTTGAGCTCAAGAACCGCAACTCGCTGCCGGAGCCGGCAGCTGCCGCTCGATCTCATGTAAACGATATCCGAAACCAGGCCCCTTGATACTCGAAAGATCCACGTTTCCGTTACGCCGCCGATACAAACTGGGATGGATTTTCTCCTCGGCCAATGAAGCATCAGGATAAAACTGCATGGCGTTGGTCTCCACACCCATGATTGTCTCCCCATGGGCGGCAAGAAGCACATGGGGTATCTGTGCCAGCATGGGATTGGTCAGATCCTGGACCATCAGCGTCATACCATGAGCCTTCGCCCAGCAAAGGCTCAACAGGGCTCCCGTCTGAGTCTTGCACGTCTTCAGAGCAACACCTGTCCAACCGAGTTCACGGCCGAGTCTTACATGCTCCCAATCATGAGCGCTTTCATCCATGAAAAGGGGCTTACGGGCCGAAACGCTGTGGACCGGAATGCGATAGGTCTCCAATTCATATGGGAAAGGCTGCTCCACATAAAGAATCATCCCGTAAATACGCGGGTGCTCCACCACCAGACGATCCAGAATCTCATTGACATATGCGGGATCCGTCACGGTGCAGTTGAAATCAGCGGTCAACCACAACACATCGTGTTCAATGCCCAGACGCCCCACATTCACCAATCGCTCGTAATCCCAGACTGCATCGTTGCCCCGCAACTTGACTTTCAAGCATTTCAGACCGTCGCGGATTATCCAGTCGCTGAGCAGCACCGGGTACCCGTCATCCGGTTCACTGCCCGTAAGCTCATGCTCATACAAAGGATCCACGCCACCGACCAGATGCCATGCCGGCAAACGATTCGGACGCGGCGAAACAAGAAAATCCTCCGGATACAAGCCCTCAAAGCTGAAATCAGCGTTCGGGGCCGGTTCCAGGAAAGCCGCGAGATCGTCGTTCATAAACTCAGGACCGTAGGTCTCATAGACAGGGCGGTCGTGCAATACTCCGTAAGCGTCGTGAAGAGCGATGTCAAAGGCAGAACTGCAGACTAAGGCCGCGAGCCAAGGCATGGCCTGCTCAGCATCGCGCCCAACATTCTCTTGTTCAAGCAGAGCAGGCAATACCTGTTTAGTGAAAGCATGACCCACTTCGATGGGATGGCCGTAACGTTCAAAATTGGCCCAGGCATCCGTCAGCTTGATGCAGAAATCCTTTAAGGCTTCGTGCCGCATCTCGTAGGTGAGCTGACCGGGCCACACCCACTGCACGGACAGCGGGGTCTCGCCCCATCCTTCCGCAGTGCGGCCCTCAGCGTCAGCTACCACCATTTTCACCCGGGCCACGGTCACGTATGTGAGGATTTCGGGACCGAACTTCAGTGGCACGCGGACCTCAAGCGGCAAGAAGTAAAGCGACGCGGCCACTGGACGAACATCTGTGTTTTTGCTCATGGTGACCCTCCAAATCCCTTCTTAATGGCGGGAGTTCTTGTTCCCCTCATAGAATACCTTGTCAGTAATATGGCGTCGTTCGCACCAAGAGATCAGCGCCACTGTGAAGGAGGCCTCCGATTATGGCATCACCCGTTTTCTCACCCGTTGCGCTGCCGCGCAGTGAAGAGGCGATGGCAAAACGCCACGAAGAGGAGGCTAAGACCGGCTACTCTCCTTTGACCACCGTCATGCTGAGCGGATTGATCGCCGGTGTCATGGTGTGGCTTTCGCCCCTACTCCTGCTCGTGTTAAATCTTGTCATTGGATTGCTGTCGGGCGCCCGCGGCGCCGGCTTCGGCAGACACTTGCTGCCCCTGATCGGCAGTCCGATCAGTCGGCTTTGGCTGGTTTTTTCCGCAGGCACCGGTCTGGTGTCAGCGCTGGCGCGTCGCTACTCAGTGCGCCACGGCCTTTTTTGGCACATCCCCTGGGATAGGAGCGTCACGGTGCGCTTAAGCCTCGATGACCTGATGGCCTTCACTGCAGGGACAATACTGCTTTGGCGAGTCTTGGTCCACTCAGGAGCCGGACGCCTCATGTACTGGCTACTACTGGCCCCGGCTCCCGGTTTCCTTCTGTACGCCCTGTGGCAGGCATTCTATGCTCCATTGATCCGCCGTGTGGGTCACGTCAGCAATTCCGACCGCGTCGAGATGATAATGACCGGTCTTCGCAGCGATCCTCACATACGCAACATGTGCGGAACGTTACGGCACACGTTTGACACTCACACCGGCGATTTAGAGATCATCATATCCAACGAATCGGCAGAGGCGGAGGAGTACCTCCGCCAATTGCTCAACCATCTGCATGTATCAGAGCTGGATGTACGTCAGGTGCGCATCTTCCATCAGGAGATCTGACGGTTATCGGCCAAGAGCCCGCATGTTTTTCAAGAAACGCTCCACCGCTTCCAAGGGCGGATAGAGATCGCTCTCATACTCCACGATATACCAATCGGTTCCACCGACAGTCTCGCAAAGATTGAAGAGCTCTTCCCAAGGCAGTCCGTCATCACCCAGTAAGGGTCGGTAGCCCAGTCTGCGATCCTTTTTGCCCTCTTCAATCGAGTATGACTTCACATGTACCGTCTCGGCCCGACCCGGATAGCGCTTCAAGATGGCAAGGCAATCGCCATGGCCGGCATAAGCATTGCCAACATCAAGTTGCATGATCACACGCCGGTTCGTATTGCCGAACACGGTGTCCCAAGGCTGTTCACCGTCAACCTCCGCATACTCCTTGGTATGGTTGTGGTAGCCCGTTTTCATATCGTAGGGTGCCAGTTTTTCGCTCAGATCGTTGAGGAAGGCTGCGAAGTCCGCCCAATCCTGTCGCGAGTTGGCACCGACTCCCGGTATAATCAGCCGCCGGTTTCCAAGCACCGTATGGAAAGCGATGGTCTCCTCCAACCGATTCGGCTGTACAAGCTCATACGGAACGTGCCATCCGCAACAGACAAGCCCCACCTCATTTAAGATAGCGCGCAACACCTCAGGGCTATGCTTGGGAGCGCCGGCGAATTCGACCCCTTCATAGCCCATATCGGCTACAGCCTTCAGCGTCCCGTATACATCCTTATCCAGTTCGTGTCGCACTGAGTAAAGCTGGAGAGCGACGGGGATCCTGGCCATGATCATACCTCCTAATCGATTAGATTCATGGGAAATCTGATAACCAACAAGAAAGACACCCGCCACGACGATTCCGTAAGTAACACATAGCCCGCCTTTGTCAGCAATCCCTGCCAACGAAGCATGGGCCATATGAGTCGCGCTTCGAATCTTCAGCATCGGTAGCAGGTTTCCTTCTCCGCAAAAAAGGGAGATGTCAAACAGCCCCGAGTTGTTTACTCTCGGACAAGAAGCAATTGGGGACAACTACAGTCTTTCGCCAATTAACCACGCTGCGGTTAAGCCGGGTGCTTGCAGACAGCGACCGGGGCCAAAGAACGCACCGCGTACGGTCAGTGGACGGAAGGCCCGGCGACCGATGTTGATCTTCAGCGGCGTGATCAACCCGCTCGGCGAACACGCACGATAGCACCGGAAACAGGTAGGGCAGAGCTTTGCAGGACACCCCGTCGTCATTTGTTTAGACGAAGTTGCCGCCGATCCTCGGGCGCCCGAGTGGCAGGGGTTACCGCCATGGCGATTGGTCGGGGTAGCATCATCTACGGTACTACCCGATGCGCTTTCTATTTGCTCTGAGATATAAGCCAGCTGATCAGATCAACGGACCTATCCAGATAGACAAGGCGGGGCAGGACAAAATGGCCGGCACGGTCCAACACCGTGATCCTTGCCTCAGGGTTTGTCAATCTGAGCCGCTCGATAAAGCGCACCGATGGGAGCGGATCAACGATACTATCAGCAGAACCTACGAATGCCCAGACCGGAGTGTCTGCCAAAGCCCTGACAGCCGCCTCACTCAACCTGACGCTGCCGCTTAAGGGGGCGATACAAGAAAACAGATCCGGATAAGCCACAGCCAGGGCCCACGTTCCGGTTCCACCCATGCTATGGCCGGTGAGGCTTATACGATCAACATCTATATTATGATTGTTGCAGACAGACTCGATCAATTCATGGATCGAAGTCTGCATATCAGCCCAGCCTCTCTTGTCGGTAGGCAATTGGGGAATCAGAATATAGGCAGGGATGTCGCCGAGCAGACCTTGAGCAAGATACTTGGGAAATCCGTCGTTGTCGAGAAGCAGATTCAAGTCGTCGCCTTTGCCGCTTCCTCCGGGAAGATACACTACCAGCGGCAGATTATCCCCGGCGTCATTTTGCGGCGCATAGAGCAAGTATTTGAAGGGACTTGACTCATTTGCCACCATACTCGCATCCGGCAAACCGGCATCCGGCCGCCGCCCGGCGCTGACCAACTGCGGGCACACCGTTATCAAGCAGAGAACCAACAGCAGACCGAACAACTCGTACTTGCCTTTCATCGTTTCACCTTCCGTGACCACGGTATTCGTTTCCCAAAAAAGCACAACCTGTTTGGACCCGACATCCGTCGTTGCCACCACCGCTTCCGCATTCGATGAGAAGACCACGGCGCGAGCGCCGGACATCCGCCACAGGCTGATCCTGAGACAGCGGTCTTTTTTGCTGAGGAATAGCCGGGGAATTCGAGACCTATCCCAGCCCTTCAATATTCCTGCACCGCGGCAAGTCCCCAAGCCCGGTCCGTCACGATCGCCGGACCTTGTTTCACTATGCCATTTTCAAGCAGGAACGGAAACACCACCGACTAAAGATTACTGGACCGTGAGATACAGGCATGCTCTTAAGAAAGGTAGGCGCATCATGCAGATAGAAGCTCTTGCCCGCATGGAGAGGTTGCCACCCGATCAACGTCTGTTCAAAATCAGGCATAACGACACGCCGTGTCCGCCACCTGGGTTCAGTGACAAAGAAAGCTGGCTCAAACGGGCCGCGGCACTCCGGCGTCAGCTCTTGGTTGCCGCCGGGCTCTGGCCTCCGCCCGAAAAGGAGCCGCTACGCGCCCGGATCACCGGCCGTACGGTCCTTGACGGTTACAGTGTGGAAAAGGTCTGTTTTGAGAGTCTCCCGGGCTTTTTCGTTACGGGGAACCTGTACCGCCCTCTCTCCCGGACTGATTCACGAAGAGCCGCCATTCTGAATCCACACGGACACTGGAAAAACGGTCGTTTGCACCACGACGAGCGGGGATCCGTGCCGGCCCGATGCATCACGCTTGCCCGCCTCGGCTATGTAGCTTTTGCCTACGACATGGTGGGCTACGTAGACAGCTGGCAGGTCCTCCATCGCTACGCAGACTGGTCCAACTCCTTGTGGGGCATCAGCATCTTTGGTCTGCAATTGTGGAACAGCATCAGAGCCGTCGACTTTGTGAGCTCCCTTGCCGATGTTGATCCGGAACGCATCGGCTGCACCGGCGCCTCCGGCGGCGGCACCCAGACCTTCTTTCTTACGGCGGCAGACGACAGAATTCGTGTCTCGGCACCGGTCAACATGATCTCTTCATGCTATCAGGGGGGGTGTGTCTGCGAAAACGCTCCCGGCCTGCGCATAGACACCCAAAGCGTCGAATACGCGGCCATGATGGCACCGCGGCCGATGCTCATGGTCGCAGCCACCGGTGATTGGACCGTAAACACACCACAAATCGAATACCCTGCCATTCGTGCCATCTATAGACTGTTTGAGGCCGACGACCGGATAGCCTTCTGTCAGGTGAATGCCGAACACAACTACAACAAAGCTTCCCGGCAGTTCGTCTACGATTGGTTCTTGCGCTGGCTGCCTCCTGTGGAGGGAGAGAACTCAATCGTCCACGCAGATGAGGGCGAGATACAGCCGCCATCTGAAGAGGCTCTGCGCGTCTTTGCCTCCGCCGATGAACGCCCGCCGGGGCTTGACCAAGATGGCGTCTTCGCCCTTCTTAAAGAACGTGCCGGACAGACTCTGCAAGCGCATGCCCCTGCCGATAAAGCCAAACTCGATCAGGCGGTAGGTGTGTACGGACCGTACTGGCGGCAGCTTTTCCCGCCGATACCCTCCAAGCCGGTCGAAGCCACATGGCGCGAACGACAGTCGCTGAGGCTGACCGAGACAGGTATTGAGGCCGATGTTGAGCTGATGTACCTGGGCCGAGAGGCCGGCCTGGCAATTCCTGCAGTCATATGCAAACCGACTGAACGTGCCGTCGAGCAGGTAACCATCGTCGTGCTCGAAGGCGGCAAGCAAGCGCTGTTTGCTCGGCCTTGGCTCACCCACCTTGAGCAGGAGCTACAGTACGGACGTGCCGTGCTGGGTCCGGATCTTTTCCTCACGGGCGAGTATCAGTCACCGGGCGGCATCACAGGACGGCCGCACAGCATTCCCCACTTCATGTCTTATCATCACACGGATGCCGCCTGCAGAGTTCAGGATGTGGTTACCGCCATTCGCTGGGCTCATGCCCTGGCGGGGATCAAGAAGATCAAAGTAGTGGGTGTGGGCGGCGGCGGCCCCCTCTCGTTGTGCGCCGTGGCCGTGTTGCGCGCCGCGAACCATCCGGCTGCACAACCCGATATCCTGACCCTTTGTGCGGATCTCAGCCAATTGGACGACAGCGATGAGAGCTTCATGAAGCAGCTTTTCGTGCCCGGAATTCGCAAAGCGGGTGATTTGCGAATGGCTGTCACGCTGACGGCACCCGTACCTCTGATCCTCGGTGGTGCCGCACAACTGCCGTCGGATTGGCTGGAGTGGATGCGACAAGCATACCGCCACACCGACTCACTCGCCGTTTTAACCACAGTGGACGCTGCAGGTTTCACCCGCACGGCGTTCGCGCAAAACTAAGTGCCGGAGGTCTTGCCATATGCTTAAACGGGCCCATGAAATGCAAAAAGAGATAAGAGAACAGATGCGAGGCGGACAAGGATGCGTAGAATTCACGCATATCTTTCAGCCCGGAGAACTCGAGGGAGCCTGTCGCCTGTTGGCCAAGCTCACTCTTGGGCCGGGATGCTCGATCGGCAGGCATGTCCACACAAACGAAGAAGAGATCTTTTACATCCTGAGTGGCACTGCCCAGGTCGATAACAACGGAACGCAGTGTCAGTTGGGGCCGGGTGATGCCCTGCTCACCGGCGGAGGTCAGTACCACGCCGTGGAGAATGCCGGGTCCGATGACCTGGTGATAATGGCCATTATCCTGTTGCATCCTAACAAATAGACATACATTAGGCGAGGTGACATATATCAGTGCGCATCGGAATCATGGGTCTGCATTACGGACATATTCGAGGCATGATCAGCTCCGCACTGGCAGCTGAAAAAGCTGAGGTAGTCGGCATAGTGGAACCCGACGATGAATTGTATGAGGGCTTTAAGAGTCGATTGGACGTTCCCCGTTTTCCGACCTTGGCTGACATGATTGAGGACGCTCGCCCCGAGTTGATTCTCGAAGGGTGTATTCATCCTGAGAAGACCGAACTGGTCGAAGTTGCCGCCGCTGCGGGTGTACACGTGCTTTTGGATAAGCCGCTATGCACTGGCCTGGACGACTGGAAGCGTATGCGCCAAGCCGTGGAAAAATCCGGCATTCACGTCTCCATGTGGTTTACGAGTCGCAGTCATCCATCCTTCATGGCCCTGAAAGAGTGTTACTTGAACGGAGATCTGGGTGAGATTGTTAGTGTTATCTCCACGCACCCGCACAGGCTTCGGCAACCTCCCCACAGCTGGTACTTTGATACCAACGCCTACGCCGGCACGTTTCATGATCTGGCCTGCCACGGAGTGGATCAGATCAGATGGCTTACCGGAGCCGAATATGTAAGCGTGCACGCTGTCGCCGCCTGCAAGAAGTATAAAGAACCGCAACTCAACGACCATATGCAGGCCTCATTCCAAATGAGCGACGGTACGGGCGCCCTTCTGACGGCGGACTGGCTCACCCCGCGTACCGCGGTCTCTTGGGGCGACACGCGAGTCATCGTCATGGGCACTGAAGGTTCCGCACATCTACGGGCCTACGCAGAGAACCATTTGCTCGTCGTCAGCAACAAGAACGGCATCTATGAGCCCACGCTGGGCGCGCCAAAGCATGCCACCTTTGTCGCAGACCTGATCGACGCCATTGAGAAGGGTGAAGATCCCTTTATCTCTACGAACGATGTCTTTGCCGTGGCCAAGGCCTGCCTGGCTGCTGAGGAATCAGCTCGTCAGGGTGGCATCCTCTTGCCCATTGACGCTTTGGATTCTTGACCGAAACCTTGGCCACATGCTAAGGTAAAACGGCAAAAGGGAGTAGCTTTTCGATCCGGCGGGCGTCATCACGGTCAGGTAAGCTCCTGCCCGCCCGCGGGACGGGGATTACCTCGCAAGCGAGACTTTTGCAGAACGGACCGTTCTGCAAAAGTCTTTTTCTTTTTCGGCACCCTGCTCAAGTACCGAGGGCATCATATATACCGTGGGGGTAGAGAATGGAGTCATTGACACGGGAGACAAAACGGCGAGATTGGCACGGCATGAGCGTTGATGACACCCTCAACGCCCTGCAAACGGATAAGGATACCGGTCTGTCATCGTCTGAAGCCAGCGAACGCTTGAGGGCCTACGGTCCGAACGAGCTCACTGAAACGCCTCCTCGCAGTCTGTGGTCGATGTTCATAGGACAGCTGCAAGAAACGCTTGTACTCATGCTCATTGGCGCCGCTGTCATCTCGGGTGTTTTGGGCGAGTGGACAGATGCGGCAGTCATCCTGTTGATCGTCTTGTTCAACGCCGTTTTGGGCGTGCTCCATGAACGTCGGGCGGAAAATGCCATGCGGGCGCTGAGAGAGCTGAGTCAGCCGACGGCCAAAGTGATACGAGACGGAACGGTGATTCAGATCGCCGGCCGCGGATTAGTCCCCGGTGACGTGGTCATCTTGGAAGCCGGTGATTTTGTCCCCGCTGATCTGCGTCTGAGCGAAGCGGCGGCTCTCAGAATCGATGAATCCGCCTTGACGGGAGAATCGATCCCCGTTGAAAAAAGCACCCGGGCGGTTACGCCGGAGGGTTCAAGCGAGCTCACGCCGCTGGGAGAGCAACGGACTCTGGCTTTCAAAGGCACGGCGGTCACCTACGGACGCGGCCGCGGCATTGTCATCCGCTCCGGTATGCAAACCGAGATCGGCCGGATCGCTCAGTTGATCCAGGAAGCTCCTCAGTCGGCCACACCCCTGCAAGAGCGCCTGACCCGGCTTGGCAAGATGCTGGGCCTGGTGGCCATCGCTCTTGTGGGCATCGTGTTCTTTGCCGGGATCTGGCGCGGAGAAAACAGCCTCGAGATGCTGATGACCTCTGTCAGTCTCGCCGTCGCCGCGGTTCCCGAAGGCTTGGCGGCTATCGTCACCATCGTCCTGGCCTTAGGTATGCAGCAGATGAGCCGCCGGCGGGCCATCATCCGTCGCCTTCCCGCCGTAGAGACCCTGGGAGCGACCACGGTTATCTGCTCTGACAAAACCGGTACGCTGACCAAGAATGAGATGACCGTCGTCGCCGGCTACGTCAACAACCAGCGCTTTCAGATCTCCGGCGATGAGTTCTCAGATCTCCCCGACAGCGGCGAGTCTCTTCTTGCCGCTGCCTCTTTGGCCAACGATGCCCGCCTGGAGCTGACCGACAACGGTCAAACCCGCATTATCGGAGATCCCACGGAAGGGGCGTTGCTTGTGGCCACGGAACGCGCCGGACTTGATCCGCAGCGCCTGGCAGTTGACTTCCCTCGCCTTGATGAACTTCCGTTTGACTCCGAACGCAAACTGATGACTACATTGCACAGTCATCAGGGCAACGGTCTTATGCCCACGGCTGCGAACTACGTAACCATGACCAAAGGGGCCCCGGACGTGCTGATCAGCCGATGCGACACCGTTCTCAACGACGGCCGCGCCGTGCCCCTCGATGATGAGACGCGACAACAAATACTGCATGCCAATACCTCGTTTGCGCGGGAAGGTCTGCGTGTGCTGGCAGTTGCTTTTCGCGACTGGGACTCATCGCCCGAGAAGATGGATTCGCAGAGTGTGGAACGGAGCCTGACTCTTATCGGTCTGGTGGCTCTGCAAGATCCGCCCCGCGATGAAGTGAAAGAGGCCGTTGGCCAGTGTTTCACGGCCGGCATTCGTCCCGTGATGATCACGGGTGATCACAAAGACACGGCCGTGGCCATAGCCAAGGAAATAGGGATATGGCAACCACACGACCGAGTGCTCACAGGAAGCGAACTGGAAGCCATGAGCGACGATCAGCTTGAGGGCATTGCCGAGCAAGTCACGGTGTATGCCAGAGTCTCGCCCGAACACAAGCTGCGCATCGTCAATGCCTACAAGAAACATGGCCACGTGGTGGCTATGACCGGTGACGGTGTGAACGATGCGCCTGCCCTCAAACGAGCCGATATCGGTGTGGCCATGGGCATCACGGGCACGGACGTCGCCAAAGAGGCCGCGGACATGGTCCTCACCGATGACAACTTCGCCACCATTGTCACCGCCATGGCCACCGGTCGCACGGTGTTCGCCAACATCCAAAAGGTCATCCACTATCTGCTCTCATGCAACATCGGGGAGATCGCCACCATCTTCTTTTCCATCGTATTTGGATTGGGCAGACCGCTTACCGCCATTCAGATCCTGTGGATGAATCTGGTCACCGACGGTGCCCCCGCTCTGGCCCTGGGTGTTGAACCCGCCGAAGCCGATATCATGAGACAACCCCCTCGTCCCAGAGAGGAGGGTCTGCTGGCCAAAGGTCTGGGAGGGACCATCTTCTGGCAAGGGCTGCTTCTGGGGGGTCTCAGCCTATTTGCTTTTGCGCAGACGCTCAGGCGGGGCGGATCCATCGAGGAAGCCCGCACCGTGGCCTTCCTGACGCTGAGCCTCTCCCAAATGTCTCATGCCCTCAATGCACGCAGCCGCACGAAATCGCTGTTCCAACTCGGCTTCTTCTCAAACCGATCTTTGATCGGAGCCCTGGTGATCTCTTTGACCCTGCAGATGGCGGTGGTCTTGCTGCCACCGCTGCGGTCGCTCTTCCACACGGTGCCACTCAGCTCAAGCGACTGGATGTCAGTAGTCGCTCTGTCAATGATCCCCTTGATCGTTGTTGAGTCGGCAAAGATCATTGGTTCCCGAAGCCGCGGATGACGATAGTCCCGGCGCGATAACGGATGATGCTCGCCTGATCAGCGAGCATCATCCATACTCCCCATAGACAGCCATCAGTTCGGCTTATCCGGGATGTCGATGATCGCTCCGTACTCTCTTAACCTGCCTTGGAGGTCATGCACATCCAGCTCAGAGAGCTGTTGGCAGGTCCGTGCACTCACGCCCGCCGCCACTCCGGCGGCTTCGCCTGTGAGGGCGCACGTGGGAATCGCTCGGGTGATATCCCACGCCGAGGTGGTCACGGAAATGCAGCGCCCTGCGGCAATCAGGTTCTTGGTTCGCACCGCAACCAGTGAGCGATAGGGAATATAGAAGACGGGCCCCGGTTTGCGCCAGTCCCCCGTCATGCCGATCGCGTCGGAAAAGAAGCGCTTGTCGTCCGCTTCATCCAGCTCGAAAGCCCCGACAAGACGTCGGGTCATCCTGAATGAAGGAATGCTGGGCAGAACCAGCGGATACACCCGATCATAGCCCCGGTCCTGACGCAACCGATCGATCCATTCCATAGTCATCTTCCGGCTGTCGATATTCAAGGCCGTGACGTCTTTCCAGTCGTCCCCGGCATAGGTCCTCGCCCCGGGCGGTGGGTCTTTACGGAGCGGGTCGGTCATATGCTGTGTCTCGACGCGTCCATCCACATTAGCGATAAACCAGCCAGCTCTGCGATTCGTATTCAAAGAGGCGGTCTTTTCACCCGCCAAGAAGCACACATCCGCATCTCCGGAAGCATCGACCACGTTCTTGGCCCTCAGTGCCAGACGTCCGCTCTTGTTCTCAACCATGATGGCCTCTATACGGCCTTCTTTAAGTAAGACGTTGCAGACTCGGGTGTCATACATCAGCTGTACGCCGGCTTCCAGGACCCGCTCTTCGAGTGAGATTATGAACGAAGCCGGGTTAAAGGTCAGCCGGTATCGTTGCTTGATACGTGCTTCGATATCGCCGTTTTTGTCGGCCCAGCACTCCGGCACTTTCCCGGGACCGTATTTAATCGAATTGAGCAGCAATTCCTCGGCGAGTCCGCCGATGACCTGCCGCCCCTTCCCGTCACACAGTGGGAGATACACCTCAACCAGCCCCAGCGTGGCCAGCCCCCCCAAAGCGTTCTCTTTTTCTATCAGGCAGGTAGAGGCCCCTTCTCTGGCGGCCGCGATCGCTGCGGCGGCACCTGCAATGCCTCCCCCCACCACAACGACGTCATACTCTCCAATGACAGGAATATCGCGTTCGGGCTCGCGAACGCACTTGTCCGTCACCACAAATTCCCCCTTAAGTCTTGACAAATCCATCAGATGATAGAAGACTCGCCCTCACCATACTTCAGCCATCGACACAGCGTCAAGCCTACGGACGCCACCTGAGCACAGATATGGTATCATGGTAGCGCGATCCATACGCATGGGATTGCAGTTCGCCGGTATGCTGCACAATAAAGGACAGCCCATGATGAGGAGGCGAGAAAAACATGCAGGTAGAAGACAAACTGCTGGATGGCAGACGGGTAGCCGAAGCCATTCGCGCTGACGTGGCCAAGCGCGTCGAAGCGCTCAAAGGCCGCGGCATCGTGCCGTGTCTGGCCACCATTCTGGTGGGCGATGACCCCGCTTCAGTGACCTACGTGCGTATGAAGAGAAATACCTGTGAACGGGTAGGTATAGACTCCCGCAGCGTTCATCTGCCGGAAGAGACGACAACCGAAAAACTCATCGCAACCATAGAGGAGCTCAACGCAGACGAAACCGTCGACGGCATCCTCCTGCAGCATCCCGTACCGGCACACATAGATGAAAGAGCCGCATTTGATGCTATTGACATTGACAAAGACGTCGATGGTGTGACTACGCTCGGTTTCGGCCGAGCGGCCTTTGACTTGCCGAGCTTCCGCTCATGCACGCCCAAGGCCATCGTCTCCATTATCGACTACTACGAACTGCCCATTGAAGGCAAACATGCCGTAGTCATTGGTCGAAGTCCGATCTTGGGCAAACCCGTGGCCATTATGCTCTTGAACCGCAATGCCACGGTGACCATCTGTCACTCTCGCACCCAAGGACTGCCTGATCTGGTACGACAAGCCGATATCCTCGTAGCGGCGGTGGGCAAGCCGCGTTTTGTTCAGGGTTCATGGCTCAAACCCGGTGCAGTCGTATTAGACGCCGGGTACAACGAAGGCAACGTAGGCGATGTGGACTTCGAGGCCAGTCTGCCTGTCGCCGGCGCCATAACCCCCGTACCCGGCGGCGTTGGTCCGGTGACTATCGCCACTCTGCTTAAACAGACGGTGGAATCCGCCGAAAAGAGAGCCACTCGAAGCTCATAGCTGTCTTGATTCTGAACCGGAAAAATGAAAAGTGGCCCGGATGCGATCGCCTTCGCGCCTGAGTCCCACGTCGACCACCTGGCAGTGGGCAAGCTCCGGGTGATGCCGCCGGGCCATGGCTACAGCCTCACGCAGATCAGAGAGCAATCCCAGATCTCGATTATCCCTGCTCCGACGGGGAATAAGAGCGACGACAGTCTCACAGACGGCGCTTTGCCGCATCTCAATCACTCCCAAGAGACACTTGAGCCTCCTTTAGTAGTCTACATAGGCCCCGGGAGCGATATACACGTATCGTCTGTCATCGACCAAAATCGGAGGCACCCCTTACGAGGTGCCTCGTTAAACACCGCACTTCACGGCTGTCTCTATCCGCGACGTCCAAAGCGCCCCCAGTGGAGAACCGCCTCCAGCGGACGTTTGTCCCTGGTCGGCGTCTCCGCAGGATAGCCCACTGATACCAAAGCTACCAGCTTATAGCCATCCGGAACATCGAGATATGAGGCTATGGGCTTGGCATACGCCTTCTTGTCGCCTGCGATCCAGCAGGTGCCCAGTCCCAAGGTATGGGCGGCTACTAGCAGGTTTTGAGTGGCCGCCGACCCGTCTTCTATATAGTACGTCGTGTCACGACAAAAGACTGCCACACAGGCTCCCGCAGTAGCAATATGCTTGCCATGATCGGTCAAATCGGCCAGCGCTTGAAGATCAGCCTTTTCCGTAACAACCACAAACTCCCATGGCTGTTCATTTCTTCCGGAAGCCGCCAACCGCGCACAATCTACGATCTCGCTAAGGTGTTCTTTGGGTACGGGTTTGTCTTGATAATCACGTACACTCCTGCGCGTGCGAAGGGCCTGCAAAGCATCCACGGCGATCTCTCCTTCCAGTCTGCATACAACGCCATGCAGTGCTCTTTTATCCTCTGCGCAAGAAGGCGCTTGTTCCCGTGGCCGCCACCACTTCACCGTAGAACAGTCCGTGGTAGTCCTGTTGGCCGTAATGCCGCTCCAATGAGGGATCCAGGAATTGCTCCGGACGCAACAGATCCTTGTAGATCACGCGACACTCCAGCGACAGAATGCTCTCTTTGAGCACCGGCGACGCCACTTTGCCAGCCGGCAAGGGACGCAGTCCGGCAGCAGTGAACTTATCGATGTCTTTGCCGGAGGTGGTGCCGCAAACCTGCAGCGCGTCCTTTTTATCGGCGCTCAACCAGTTCACCGTGAAATCAGGTGCCTCGCTGATAAACTGCCACGTGTACCGTGTGGGCCGCACCATGACCATGACCACTGGCTTACGCCACATGATCCCAAAGGTGCCCCAGCCGATGGTCATCACGTTGGCCTTCTCGGTACTTTCCCCCACAACCAACAACAAGCCGTCAGGATCGAATGCTGAAAACGGTTGCAAATCGAGACGGTTGATCTCAATCGTTTGCTTTTCCACCGAAAGACCGCCCTCCTGAAGATTCTGCAACTCGAATACTCGCGTCAACAATCATCTTATGGATCCGGACGGGGTTTCCCTGCCTTCTGCGCATCCAGCCCGTGAGTCCAGGGGAAAGGAGAAGGTGACTCGATCCGAAGCCCTCAATCCCCACCGAACGAAAGAGCCGTTACCCAATCACTGGGCCGCACCCGGACATGCTTTCTGTCCACATCCACTTCTTCAAGCACTATGAGCGAGCAGTAGTCGCGAACGAGCTTCTGTCGTGGCTGATCAGTCTCCACCAAGACTCCGATACCGACGGTTTCCGCCCTCAGTTCACTGACCAAATCCACCAGACCGCGTGCACTTCCACCGGCTTTCATAAAATCGTCAATGAGCAGCACCCTCTGCCCCGGCTGTAGGGCTCGGCGGGAAAGAGACATGGTTTCAATGCGCTTAGCGGAACCGGACACGTAATTCACAGTCACAACCGTACCTTCAGTGGCACGACTGGCGCGTCGCACTATAACCAGGGGCACATTAAAAGCTTTGGCGGTCATGAGGGCAATCGGTATTCCCCGGGTCTCGATAGTGGCCACCACATCCGGAGCCACGGCGGAAAAACGTGTGGCAAAGATCTCGCCCACGGTAGACATGAGTGCCGGTGAGGCGGTGATATCAGACATGTAAACGAAGCCGCCCGACAAGATACGTTTCGGATCCGAGAGATCTTGACATATCGCCTGCACCGTCTGCAAGATTCTCTCCGGACTCACCATCGGTATGTAGCGCACGCCGCCGGCAGCTCCGGCCAGGGTTTCCACGCGTCCGAGTCCCATCTTGTCAAACACACTGCGGATGATGGCCAAGTCTTCACTTATACTGGATTTGGCCGCCCCGAAGCGTTCAGCAAACTCTGCCAGGGGGAGCACACAATGCGGTCTGTCAGACAGCATTTTGGCCATGGCAGCTAGACGTTCGCTACGACGCAACACAACACCCCCCCTCACCGCCTACCCAGTGTTTGCCGTGCCATTTCATAATCGGTCGGCTTATCGACATCGATGCCCACTTCCGGAAAGGGGCTGATGATCGCCACTCCGGCAAAACCGAGCTCTTCATGCACTCGGGCTTCGATCTCTTTGATTGACAGCTGTCTAAACAACAGTTTGAAAAAGGCGCGGCCACCCAGCAACTTCGCCAGCTGCCGGGGTTTTTTCCGCAACTGAATCGCTTGGTCGATCAGATCATGGCACTGAGCGACGATCTCCGGTTGCAGCAAAACCAGGTTGCCGCCCGTAAACACGCCCTCTTTAAGATGCATATACGTACGCCGCGCACCCGGATACTTGCTCTCGTTGGTCTCGCGCTTTACCACGGGGTAGTAGATATCCGCCTGCACATTCTGACAGCGCTGCAGAAAATCAAGGATCGCCTCTTCCGTAATCAACGGAATGTCACCCGTGACCAACAAGACCTTGTCTTTGGAACCCAAGTAATCAGTCGCCACACGAATGCTCTCGATCATGGACTCTCCGCCCGGGGTGAACTCCACACCGGAAGTCGTCACGCGGGTGCGCAATTCCTCAGGACCGGCGACGACAATCCTGTTGATCCGGCTGCAACGTCGAAGCGCGGCGAGCACATAATCAACCATCACCCGATCGCCGATCTCTATGAGAGCCTCATACGGGGCAGAACTCACGCGGCGCAATCTTCCATTATTTCTTGCTCCGGCCAGTACAACCGCGTCCACTCGCATTTATCTGATCCGCTTCCTCTTCTGCTCGTCCACTGCCAACAGTGACATGAGAGTATTTTCCGCGCTTTCAATATGCTCCTGGGCCAGTCGCCGAGCCAGCGCCCCGTCGCGAGCCGCAACTGCCTCGATAATGCGCCGGTGCTCTTCCAGTGCCACCCGCATGCGCGACGAATGCGTCATGGTACGAGTGCGGAATCTATGGATCTGCTCGCGCAAGAGCGAGAGCAACTGACTGAGTCGTTCATTGCGACTTGAGGAATAGAGAGTCTCGTGAAATCGCGTGTCAACCTCTACAATGCGCGTCAGGTCTTTGGCCTCTATCATGGCGCTGAGCTCAACCAGACACCGTTCCATTTCTTCGATCTTCTCATCGCTGGCCCGTTCGGCAGCCAGCTCAGCGGCAAGCCCTTCCAGGGCTCCTCGAATCTCAAAAACATCGACGATCTCTTTGAGGGAGATGTCGGCCACGTAAGCTCCTTTACGGGCAATGATCACCACGAAGCCTTCTTGTTCGAGTTTGCGCAAAGCCTCGCGAACGGGAGTCCTGCTGACACCGAGATCGTTGGCCAATTCGCTCTCCATGAGATGTTGGCCGGGCTGTAGATCCCCGGAGATGATTGCCTCGCGGATAGCTTCGAACACGAGCTCACGCAGAGGCTTGTAATCATCAGGTACAACCGGCTGTAAAACGCCCACTGGTCAGCTCTCCTTCTGACATAATCGTCGGACCCCACCACGTCCAAGCTGCATACTCCGCTATCTGATCACTCATATACTCGGCATGCCCCGCATCAGCGGCAATGGCAAAAACCGTGGCACCGCTCCCGCTGATCTGGGTGCCCAAGGCCCCGAGATCCCGAAACGCAGCCAGAATCAAGCCCGTGGCAGGAACTTCAGCCAGCGCCGCCTCAGCCAAGTCATTGTGCCATAGTTGACCGTCTACGGCGTTCGGACCTTCAGAGCACAGAGTCCGCACCATTTGTTCACAGCGTCGGCCAAGAACGTTCGCCACGGATCTTTCACCGGCAGCGAGACGTCCGAACACTGAGGCGGTACTGCTGGGCATCCCGGGATTGGCCAGAACCACCCACATCCGCGGCAGGTGCAGCCGTGTTAGCAGCTCTCCCCGCCCTCTTCCTATGGCCGCACCCCCGCACAGGAAGAAAGGCACATCAGAACCCAAATCAGCGGCCAGACGCCACAAGAGCCGATCATCGTGGATCGCCCAGCGTTTTGCCAGCAACCGCAACACCGCGGCCGCATCAGAGCTTCCGCCGCCCAGACCGGCGGCGACGGGGATATGCTTTTCCAGATGAATATGTACGCCGGGTGACGGCAGACCGATGGCATCAGCCAGTGACACCGCCGCTTGCCAAGCTAGATTGCGGCGAAAATCACCACGCGCCACGGGCCCGGCCTGTGGGCCGCCCGCCGTCAAACCGCCCTGGCCGTCCGTAGCGGATACGGTTATGCGATCATGGAGTGCAACAGCCTGAAAGACAGTGACCAACTCATGATAGCCATCCGGGCGACGGGCACCGACTTCCAGTACGAGATTGATCTTGGCCGGAGCCAGCACTGTATCCGATGGAGCCACCTGTCGTCTCCTTTTTCACTGCCGGGATCGCCGGTCCTGTCGTTGCGATGCTTTCTTCGACCGACCAAGCTTTCCTGCCACACGTACCGATAACTAGCGCCCGAACAGGCTGCGCACCCCTCTGGCGATCCAGCGGAAGAATCGAATCAGGAAGTTGGCTTGTTTCACATCCTGTGCAATGACAACATCCATGCGAGCCAGTTCCTCGCCGTCAAGCACTGCTACGATGGCCCCGACCTTCTGTCCGGCAGACAGCGGAGCGCGGACCTCATCAAGTTCAGGCCTCAACTCTACGTCTTCGACGCGTCCCCGAGGCAGCAGAGGACGAAATGTCTCTTTAGCCTGTACTTCCAGCGCGCCCGGCCAGCCGTTGGCCACCTTAAGTGTAGCTACGCCTTCACCCTGCTCAGCAAGAGTGACCGGTTCGAAGGAGCGAAAACCGAAGTCAAGCAAGCGCACTGTCTGGGCCTGGCGGTCCTCTTCGCTGTTCGTGCGCATCACCACGCTGATCAGTCGGGTATCGCCGCGTTTGGCGGTGGCGGTGAGGCACCAACCCGCCTCTTCCGTGTGCCCCGTCTTCAGGCCGTCCAATCCGCTGTATCTGCCAATGAGCTTGTTCGTATTATAGAGATTCGTCTTGGGCTCCGCCCGGAATTCGATCATCCTGATGGTGCTCCACTCCAGTATCTTGGGATGCTTCAACAACTCCCTTGACACTATGATCAGATCACGGGGTGTCGTCAAAGTGGGCGGACGCCCCGCCGGAGAGGGCAGACCGTCGGGATTGTCATAGTAGGTGTCATTCATGCCCAGTTCCCGAGCCCGCCTGTTCATGAGATCCACAAAGGCTTCCACGGCCCCGGAAACATACTCGGCCAAAGCTACGGACGCATCATTGGCCGAGTGGATGGTCACGGCCTTCATGAGCTCCTCAACCGTAAAGACTTCTCCCTCTTTGAGATAAACCTGAGAACCGCCTATACGGGAGGCGCGTGCACTGACTTTGACTTCGTCGGTGAGTTGGATGTTTCCGGCTTCAATCTCTTCCATAACCAGGAGCATGGTCATGATCTTGGCCATACTGGCGGGCGGCAGCTGCAGATCACCGTTCTTTTCATACAACACCTGGCCCGTGGCCGCGTCCACGAGGATGGCCGCCTCCGCCTCTATGTCAATGTCAGGCAGAGTCTGAGCCGCATAACCGCCGACCGCACAACACAAGACGACTGCTACGGCGACCAAGGCCGCTCTTATTCGCATCCGGTTTTTGTGCCACATATGCTATTACTCCCTTTGCATAGCGTTTTGCTCAGATCCAAGATCCGCCGCCGAAGATCCTTCCTCTACCTCTTCCGTCTTAACGACGGGTTCACAGTGGAAATCAAGCAGGCGATGAAGAAAAAACTTGATCTCCGGGCGCGGTACAATGGCGTCAATAAACCCATTGGCAAAGACCGTCTCCGCCTTTTGCAGGTCCGGAGAGACGCGCTTGCCAATGGCCGCTTCAATAACGGGCCGCCCGGCAAAACCTACAATGGCCCCGGGCTCGGCGACATTGATATCTCCCTGTGAAGCGAAGCTTCCGTAGACTCCGGCCGTAGTCGGATGGGTGAGTACGGAAATGTAAAGCAGTCCGGCCCGACTGTGCAACTCGACCGCTGCGGCGGTCTTTTGCATCTGCATAAGAGAAATGATCCCCTCTTGCATGCGGGCTCCGCCCGAGCTGGAGACGATTATCACCGGCAGGCCTTCAGCGGCGGCCTGCTCAAAAGCCCGGGTGATTCTCTCACCTGTCACGGCCCCCATGCTGCCGCCCATAAACCTGAAGTCCATGATGCCCAGGATCACCCGATGACCGCCGATCATAACTCGGTGGATGACCACGGAATCATCCAGACCCGTCTTCTCGCCATCGCGCTCCATTTTGGCCTCATAGTCCGGAAAGCCCAGCAAATCCACGGTTTCCAAATCGTCGAACAGCAATTCCGGTTCCGTCCCCGCATCGATCAACTGATGCAGACGCTCCTGGGCCCCGATCGGAAAATGAAAATGGCATTTATCGCATACACCGAGATTTCGCTCCAGATCCTTGCGATATATAAAGCCCTTACACTGCGGACACTTGCTCCACAACATGTCACGCGCCTGGGGTTTCTCCTTTGCCTCTTCCTGCGCCGAGGGAGTCTGAGGCTTGACTCTCGCGTATCTCTGTCTAGGGCGAAAGATGTCTCGGAACTTGCTCATCTGTAACACCCCTTTCCGCGAAGCACCACGGACGGTGCGCCCCGCCGGATCACGCCTGCAATCTGATCGGCTGATCGGCGGCGACATCTTTCTTCACTTGATCTGGCGTGGCAGAATGACAGCACTATGCCGAAACCCCTCCGACCACGCCTGCACGCCTTCTAGCTGCCGGGCATCTTGCAGCGCTGATAGTCTTCCCGCACGTAATCCGGCGCCGTTCTTGCCGGCGACAACGCTCGCCGCTTTGATCCGTGCCGCGCGCCCACCACGGAGCAGTTGTGTCATCCGCTCCCAAAGCCGTGCCGGAGACCGTCGTCACACACGATCGACCTTCAGCGACCATTGGACCTGAGAAGACCGATCCGAGAGTACTCAACCGCAAAAGGCAAGGGTTATCTCTAAGAGTTTTCCCCTGAGGAAGTGAAATCCTCCATTGAGGTTTGCTCCTCAACTACGCCGAGTATATCATCATGCGTCGTGGACATGCCACAAAAAGCGGTGTAGACTACCCTTAACAAAGGGGGGTGGTGCACGATGATCGACAACATAACGCCTGCTACATACAGAAACAAGATCTACGGCGGCTGGATGGGCAAGAACATCGGAGGCACTCTCGGAGGACCGCTTGAAGGACGCAAGGAACTCATGTCGTATGATTTCTATCCACGATTAGGCGAGCTTCCTCTCCCTAATGACGACCTTGACTTGCAGCTCGTCTGGCTCCACGCTCTGGAGACGTACGGGCCCCGGCTTTCAGCGGTTGAATTAGCTGAACAGTGGAAAGAACACGTCTTTTTCCCGTATGATGAATACGGGTACGCTCTGACCAATATGCGGCGGGGCATGACTCCCCCGGTCTCCGGATGGTACAGCAATCCGTTTACAGATTGCATGGGTGCGCCAATTCGTTCGGAGATCTGGGCCATGATTGCTCCGGGAAAACCAGAGCTCGCGGCTTATTATGCGTATCAAGACGGCATTACCGATCATGCCGGCGGTGAAGGCGTCTATGGGGAGATGTTCTTCGCCGCCATAGAGAGCGCAGCGTTCGTTGAACATGATCCTCAACGACTTCTTGAAGTAGGCCTCGGTGTCATTCCCTCTGAGTGCCGTACCGCCCAAGCGGTGAAAGACACCATGCGTTGGCACGCCGAAGGCCTCGACTGGATCACGACCCGCGAAAAGATCATCGAAGCTCACGGTCATATCAATTTTACCGATGCTCCCCAAAACATCGCCTTCACCGTTTTAGGCCTGCTCTACGGCAAGGATTTCGGAGATGCGATCTGTAAGGCCGTCAACTGCGGTTATGATACCGACTGCACCGGGGCCACGCTCGGGGCCATATTAGGCATCACCATGGGCGCTGACGCTCTGCCTCAGAAGTGGATCGCTCCCATCGGCGATGCTATCGTCGTCAGTCCTCCCGTGAAGGGCTTTCCGGCTCCCAAGACCGTCGCTGAACTCACTGAGCGCACGGTGCAAGTCGGTGAAGAGACCGCCGCTTTCTGGAAGGACAAGCCCATACCCGAGCCGGCCGCCCTGTGGAGCGCAAAACCGTTTCAAAATCGCGTTTATCTGCCCAGCCGCCTTTCACCGAGCCTTGAGATTGTGATCGATTACGGCGCGGAAGGCCCGGCGGCCTTACCCGGAAGGAAGACAGAAGTCGGAATACGGATGATCAACCATGCCTCCGTTCGCTGGTCCGGAAACCTGAAATTCGACCTCCCCTCCGGCTGGCAAGGCGACGAGGTACTGACGTATGCACTGGAACCCGGTGACAATCAAGACTTCGTCGTAACTCTCTGTCCCGACGACGCTCCGAAAGCGACCTTACAGGTAGACACGGAGATCACCCGCAGTCACGATAACGCTTTGTGGCAGACATTCCGGCTGCCCCTGGTCTTTGCGCGAGGGATGCGTTGGTGTGTGAAGGGACCTGACGGCGAGTCTGAAGAAGCGCTCTTTGCCACCAATGAGATCATCCTCGACGGACCACCCGGAGTTTATCGTCTTTCGAGCACCCTGCTGTGCCCTTCGGCACGGGAGTCCAAGCTCATGCTTTCGACAACGGCTCCTATCAGAGCTTGGCTCAACTATGAGCCGATCTTTGATCATTGGCAACCCGGCAATCCGATTCCTGCGTACCACCGCGGCCAGGGCCCCTTTGTTCAATTGAAGGAAGGCGAAAACCTCGTCGTCATAGAGACCGAGAAGACATCCGATGAAGCGCTGCAACTGCATGTGGCGTGCGTGGCACCTCGTCAGGTAAGCGAACCCGGCTCGCTGTTCGGCTATCTCGATGTGCTCTTCATGTAGCATGGTATTGAGCAGGAAGACGCCCCTGAACGGAGCGTCTTCCTGCTCGGCTTTCCTTGCCGCCGATTGAGCGACTCTTGTTTTTTCGGGATGCCGGCTGAGCGAGACACTTCGTAACGGAACACCGTCCGTATCCGCTCAACCTGCCCAAGCGGTTCTTCAAGCCGTCGGTTCCCTTCGGCGCGGGATGCACAGCTTCATCCCGGGAGTAAGCTCACTGCTTTCGCTTTCCAACCACTTGTTGCTCCGGAGGATGGCCTCCGTCTCCGTGTGATATCTTTGAGCTATCTGCCACAACGTATCCCCCGCCTGCAACACCAAGAAAGTGTAGCTGGGCGGATCCGGGTGAGGTGGTCCGACTTCCACTGCCTCGACCACATGATCGAGTTCGATGCTGCGGCTTAGCGCCACCGTGGTCACAAGATCCAGTTCAACGGCCAGCGTTTCGCGATTGATGAGATCCACTCTGACCTTGTCGACACGAACCTCAGCTTTCCTTTCCAGGCCCGGTTCAGCACCTCTTACGGGCACCTCAAGCTCGAAGAAGATGCCCGCCGGCCACGAACAGGTAGTAAGACTGGTCGCCTCGCCACTGCGGCCGACGTATACGATCTCAATGTCGGCCACACCTTCAACCGCCACTTTGTCACCCAGAACATGGACATCTTCGAGACGGGCAGTCGCTTCGCTCAAAAGCAGCCTTTCGATGGGCAACGCCTCGGCAGGCAATTGCAGACTGGCCTCCGTAAGTGTGTGTTGCCTCCCTTCTCCCACCGCTTCCCGAAGAAGCAGCCAGTCTTTACGCACCGCCACCTGATACGGCTCTTCAGCGGCGAGTTCAGTTATGACCGTCGTTTCCATCACCTGATCTATCTTGAGATCCGCAAACACCGTGGCCTCTACGCTCATGCCGCGTCTTTCTTCCGTGTCAATCGTCTGCCATTGGACATCCGCCGTGGAAAAATCCACCGCGACCATCGCCTTGTTGAGGTCCTGTGGCACCGGAACGGTCGTGACAAATGAGATCTCTTCCGGCCACTCCACATAAGCGGCACCGACTTCACTGGCGGTGTACAAGACGGCACAGGTAAGCGCTGAGCGAATCTCCGCCGTTCCGTCTGAGAATCGAACCGTAGGCTCTCCCGAAGGTCGTATGGTCAAAGACAGAACCTGTTGGGGCAGCACTCGTCCTCCGAAAGCCAGGAAACCTTGGATACGCTCTTGCCCCCTCATCGAAACGCTCTCCAAAGGCAAGCGGACTGTTCGCTGATCACTGTGGACTTCGTAATCGGCCGTGACCTGTGTGGTCAAGCTGTGCTCATCTACACGATAAACGGTTCCCGAAAAACCCAATACCAGATCGACCCTAATGGACTTTTTGTCGTCCTGCGTCTCGTACCGGACACTATCTGTACTGACGGCTACCTTGGCAGGCAAGCCGGGCTCGGCCCCGGCGACATCTAAGACGAACTCAAAAGGCAGTTGCCGATCCCATCTGCCGATCTCAAGCCGCTCCTCGAGGATCACATCGGCGCTCGTATCGTCATCGCTGTCCACTTCATGAAAGCTGGCGTAGAGCGCCTCGAGATCCACTGCCCCCTCAAGCAAGATCTGCTCTTCCGTCACCTCATACCGCATGATGACCGGATGAGCACGCACACGAAGAAGACGTCCGATTTCCGGTGCGTCGACGGGAAGGGATACGCTGCCCTCAAGTACACTTTGTCCCGCGTTCTCCCCTATCACCGTACTCACGCGAACAGGCTGCTGTTCAATCTTCAAACCGATCTCCCTCCCCGCAATTGAACTCCGTTGCGTCCAGCGGATGTGTATTCAGTTCACAGGGATGTATATGCGCCGGAAGTGATCATCATGCTTTGATACGCCAAGGTTGCATGCGCTTTCGCAAAACATCCCACAGACGCATGTCTTCCTCGCCCAAAGGCCAGAGCATCACACCGGCCATATGCAGCCGGGCGGCTTGGTGTATCCTCCGTTTGACGGCTTCCTGCCCGGCTATCCACAGGGTTTGCTCGATCGGTTCGTTCCCGTCTTGGCTCTGCGTCAAAGCGGCACGCAGAAGTGATCGCTCATCGTCCCAGCTCGGCCGCACACCTGCCAGGTAAGCGTCAGTGATCGCTTGCCTATAGCTTGTCTCCGCCAAAAGGCGGCCGCGACTGTCGCGCACTTCAGCACCGAGGTTGAGGCCCAAAAGGCTCTTCCAGGGAGGTACAACCTGTAACATGGCCCGCAGGCGTCGGTTGAAGGTCGCCAGACTCTCCACCGGACCCGGATAGTGCCCCGCGATCACTACCTTATCGGCCAAGAGAGCCAACCGCGCGTAATTCACATCGCTGAACCACCAGTACTTTGGCACCTGACTCCGCGCCATAGGCAGCGTGATCATGAAGCGGCCGGAAGCATCAGCTTCTTTGATCATGCGAGCAAAACGCTCCAAACGTAATCCGTCACCCCAACGGATTGAGCCGAGATCCAGCCACAGTCCGGCCTCGAGTTCTTTACTCTTGTCAATCAAAGCTTTGATCCATTGACGAAGGTGTCGCCGTTTGCGGATCAACAGATCGAGATCAGCGGCTTTCATACGATCTGCGGCGGTGACGAGACCCCAGATCTCAAGATCATGATGCCGAGCCATATCCGGTACTCTTTCTTCAGGCTGCAGAATCCGGATCTGTCCGTCTGAGATTATCCCCAAAGGCACCGCCAGAGCTGAAAGCATCGATGCAGCCTTGCGAAGTGAGTACAAAACGCTCTGCTCGGAGCACATAAAAGCACCGGCCACGTAGTGGGAGCGAAAAATCAGCCTCTGTCCCGAAAAACCCCGGTGATGATCCGGAAGCCGGTTCATGTAGCGAAGAGCGTCCACGGAGGTTCCCAAAGAGCGCGCCGCATCGGCCAGGCTCTCGCCCGGAGCTAACACGTGTACGCACCGCTGAACGGGTAAGACATCCTGGCTGAGCAGCTCGTACAATCGGGGGCCGGCTATGCCGTCAGCCTTCTGCCCGAAGTCCCGCTGAAGGCTCAAGACTGCCGCGTGGGTCCGATGCCCGAAATACCCGTCCACTGCTCCGGGATCATACCCAAGATCCAGCAATCGGCGCTGCAGCCATCGAACCTCATCGCCCCGCGACCCCAGTCTCAGATACCGTGGCCGAAAGCCGCGCCAACACCGCAAGGGCTATCACCCTTCGTCACTGCCTCTTCTCCAATGGTTATGCGGTTCTGTCGAAGCTTAGAAGACATCTGGCGATGGGTGATCTCTTCCCGACAAGCAGGACACTTCGCTATTAAACAGTATTCTATGTAGTACGACACTCCGTATATTAGTGAGTGTACGCAAAACTATACCCTGGAAAGGAGTGTTCGTCTCGTGAGAGGTGCTAAAGACAGTCCCGTTTTGTTTTCATTGGTTATCCTCACCTGGCTCGTGACCATGGGAAGTACGCAGGTCCTTGCAAGCGACAAGGTAACCCTCATCGGTCCCTTCGCCACCTGGGGTCCTGAGCTCAATCAGGCTCTGGAGACCTTCACCGCCCGCACAGGCATTCCGACCGAGATTCTGCAGGCTACCGGCTGGCCCGATTTGCTCGATAAGGTGATCACGATGTCGGCCGGCGGGATTGCCCCCGATCTTGTCTACGGCGACAATCTGCGCATCATGGAACTGGCTGAAGGTGGGCTGTTGCAGCCTTTAGAGGGATTCGTGGCCACGAGTCAGATCAACCTCAAAGCATATCCTCCGGCGGTACTGGAAGCTCTCAGCGTAAAAGGCAAGCTCTACTCTCTGCCCACCGCGCTGAGCATCCATGCCAACTTCTACAACGAAGAGCTCTTCGCTCGAGGCGGTGTGAATCCGCTACCCACCGACTGGATGAGTGATGCACTGGGCTGGGATGAGTTTGTGGCCTTAGCCAAAAAACTCACCGTCGATGCGAACGGCGACGGAGTTGCCGAGCAGTATGGTTTGGGCGCCTTTGGCTACCAGGGCGGTTTCAACATGATAGGCATGTGGAATGCCAACGATGTAGACCGGGATCGAACTCGCTATCTGGGCAACACCCCGGAGGTGATACGGGCTCTGGAGTTCACGACGAGTCTGTGGCTCGAACATAACGTGGTGGGAGGAAACTTCTTACAAAGCACCGCCGCCATGTTCCCCGTCCAGGTCTACTACCTCAACAACATGGTGCAGGCGACGGAGAAGGGCAGTGCCCCGGCTTGGAACGTCGGCATCCTACCCAAAGGCGATGCACGAGCGAGTCAAACAGGTTTTCACTCCATCGGCATTGCCGCGGGATCCGGAAACATGACACAGGCAGGGCAACTGCTCAAGTTCCTGGCCTATGAATCCGAAGGAGTCGTCCTGTTTACTCGAGCCGAAAACCGGGTGCCGGTGATTCGGGAGGCGGTGCGCGACTACATCCGTCGTTGGAGTGAGCGGGCTCCGGGAAGCAACGCCTTCGTCTTCACCGAAGCCGCCAACGTGCTGTGGGATTGGCGTATCGTGAGCGGCAAGGGTGCCACCCAGATACTGAACTTGGAAACAGAGGCCTGGAATTTGATCCGCAGCGGTCAAAAAAGTGTAGCGGATGCCATCGCCTACATCGAACCTCGGGCGCAGGCTGCACTGTCCGACAAGTGACTGACAGAACGGCCTCATCTAGGACAAGGCGGGATCGCTCCCGCCGTCCTCCCACACCACCGGGCATACGGTTCCGTGCCACGAAGGTTCATGTAGCGTTCCGGAAGCGTCGGTGCCAATCGAGAGGCGACACGAGCCCAAGTGCACAGAAGAAGGATTTCTTGAAGGCTTCGTTCATATGTGAGGCTCCTGCATTCCACCGGGGGCCTCGTCCGTTGCCGGCGGACTTCCTCCGTCAGTCCGCGTTTCATCAGGTTGCGAGGAGCGTTTCCATTGATGCCGGATGATACATCGGAGTCTCCGGCGAATCCATCCGTCGAGCTCCTCGAAGACGTTCTTCACCTGCGCAAACCTGAAGTAGTTGCCCCAGCCGCGCAGGATCGGAGTAAGCTCATCCACGGTTCGTTTGAGGCTCCATCGCCTACCCTGTCGAAAGAGTTCCTTTACTTTCTCCTTGAGCCGTTTCACTGATTCCGGTGCTACCTTGAGCTGCGGCTTCATGTGACCGCTTTTCCCGCGGTTGACCTTGAGCTTAAGCTTACTCTCCAAGAACCGGGTGATCGATTCCATGACTCGCTCGCCGGCCCGCC
>JBMNSS010000007.1:0-40912 GCA_050945315.1 Limnochordia bacterium
CACGACTTAGCCCGAGATCGATTTATGCCCATACCAAGCGGATCAAAGTGATTCCTACTATACCTACCACAACCGTAGCCGCCACACTGCGATATTTTACCGCCACCAAGGCGGCCGGTATGCCTGCCAACAAGGAACGCACATCGAAACCCAAGAGACTCAGACTACCCGCCTCCGCCTCCAGACTGGAACTCAATAAGGAGGCCATAACCGCACACGGGATGAATCGCAACCACAGATTCCATCGTCTGGGCAGACTGCGACCAGACAACATGATCAGAGGCAGAGCCCGAGGAAGATAAGTGACCACCGTCATTCCTATGATAAGAACAACCACTCGCCACGATGTCATGGCTGTGCTGATGCCCCTTCATCCTTATTGCCGCCTACATCAGATACTTCAGGTTGCCTTTCAGCGAGTATGCTTCCCACCCAGGCCGCTATCATAGCCGAGAGAACCAAACCCCAAGGTCCCGGAATGCTAAGTTGCATGATCCGGTGCACACTAACGGCGATTACGGCTACCACCACAGTGATCTTGTCTTTGATCTGAGCCAACAGCAATGCAATAAACAGAGCCGTCAACGCAAAATCAAAGCCCCAACGACTCGGATCGGTGATGCCGCTTCCCACCCAAGCCCCCAACGCTGAACCACAGATCCAAGCCATGTGAGAGCCCAACTGCAGACCTGTCATCCAAGGAGCTTGAAGCCCTACCCGGGATGCCCGTTCACTTATCACAGCAAAGCTCTCGTCGGTTAGCTCATAGGCCAATGCCGCCAGACAGATTCGTGACACAGAACCCAGATACGGACTGATAGCGGCACTCATCAACACATGCCGCAGATTGACTACCAATGTAGCGAGAACGATACTCCCGAGCGGCGCTCCTGTGGCTATCAGAGCGAGGGCCATGAACTGACTCGCTCCGGCGTACACGAAGACCGACATCGCTACGGCGGCACCAACACTCAACCCGGTCTGGACGGCCAGCACACCATAGGCGAAAGCGAGAGGACCATAGCCCAACATGATGGGAAGCGCATCCCGAAGACCCGAGACAATTCCCTCTGAAGACTGCCCTACCCGGGATATCGCCTTGTTCATTTCCCACGCGGCCGCAAGTGCGGGAACAAGAGAACATCACGAATGGAAAACGAATTCGTGAGCAACATCACCAGTCTGTCCAATCCTACACCCAGACCGGCTGCGGGGGGCATACCGTATTCCAATGCTCGAAGGAAGTCCTCATCGAGAAACTGCGCTTCTTCGTCCCCCTGCTCACGGGCCCGCATCTGCTCCTCCATGCGCTCGCGCTGATCGATGGGATCATTCAGTTCAGAAAAGCCGTTGGCGATCTCCCAACAATTGGCATACGCCTCGAAGCGATCAGTCAGTTGCGGATTCTCCGCATTCCGTTTCGCCAAAGGGGAGACCTCCACCGGATGGTGAGTCACAAATGAAGGCTGTACCAGGACGCTCTCTACGCGTTCTTCAAAGACGGCGTTTAAGACCTCTCCCGTCCTCGCAGTAGGCGGCACCTCAACTCCCAAGCTCTCTGCTTCGGCTCGGGCCGTACGATCATCCATCTCCAAGAAATCAAGTCCCGTCTGCTTCTTCACCAGTTCCGACATAGGAGTACGCGGCCACGGTGGGGTGAAATCAAGTATCAAATCGCCAAAGGGCACTCGTGTTGAACCCGTCACAGCGACGGCCACGTGAGCTATCAAATGCTCCGTGAGAGTCATCATGTCTTCAAAATCCGCGTAGGCCCAATAAGCCTCCATAGCCGTAAACTCCGGGTTATGCCTGGTGGAAATGCCTTCGTTGCGGAAATTCTTGCCGATCTCAAACACGCGATTGATGCCGCCCACAAGCAGCCGCTTCAAATACAGCTCCGGGGCGATACGCAGATACAGATGCATATCAAGAGCATTGTGATAGGTCTGGAACGGTCTGGCATTGGCCCCGCCGGCGATCGGACTGAGCACTGGTGTTTCCACTTCCAAGAAATGACGAGATGTCAAGAACTCTCGCATGCTCTGGATCGCCACACTGCGAGCTACAAAGACCTCTTTCACCTCAGGGTTTGCTATCAAATCCAGATAGCGCATGCGATATCGCAGCTCGACGTCCTTGAGACCGTGCCACTTTTCCGGCAAGGGGCGCAAGGCCTTAGCGAGCAACTCAAAGCTTTCCACCTCTACGCTGATCTCGCCTCGCCGTGTCCGGAAGACAGGTCCGCGAATGCCAATGATGTCACCTATGTCAAGATGTCGGAAGTCCTCAAGCAATTGCTCGCCGAGCTTGTCCAAGCGAGCGTACACTTGAATGCGGCCTGAGGAATCCTGTAAGTCAGCAAAGATCGCCTTGCCGTGACCGCGCACGGCCAGCAACCGACCTGCCAGCGAGACCACCGAGCCCTCAAGCTCCGTGAAGCGCTCTATAACCTCGGCACTCTCATTAGTAACGGCGTAACGGCCCCCGTAGGGCTGCTTACCTCTCTCGCGCCACTCGTTCATTTTTCGCAGACGTACCAGCATCTGATCGGATACGTCATCTCCTTGCCACTCATCGCCCACGTGCGGTAGATCATCCACGAATAAGCCCTCCAAATCACCGGCATTGCCCCGCTAGCAAGCACCAGGGCGGTCTATATACAAATAGAGGCCAGCATATAAGCCAGCCCCAATGCAACCACTACCAACAGATTTACCATATGGCAATAGCATGGCTCTTCATCTACCGAGCGATGCGGACAACTTGGTAGCGCAGCAACCCACCCGGGGCATGTACCTCAACCACGGAACCGACACTCTTGCCCAGCACTGCCTTTCCCACAGGCGACTCGTTGCTGATCTTTGCCGCACTCGGATCAGCCTCCGCCGATCCTACCAGTGCGTACTCGTACTCCTCACCTGACTCCAGATCCCTCAGCGTAAACCTGGTGCCTAAACACACGACACCATCATCCACTTCATCATCGTCAATGAGCCGCGCATTGCGCAACAGCTTCTCCAACTGAAGCACGCGCCCTTCCACGAACGCTTGCTCATTTTTGGCGTCATCGTACTCCGAGTTTTCAGATATGTCTCCAAACTCCAACGCCTGTTTTATCCGAGCGGCCACTTCTCTACGCCTAACGGTCTTGAGGTGTTCGAGCTCTTTTTCAAGCTTCGCCAGCCCTTCAGGAGTGAGCACGACCTCTTTTTCTGCCATGAAAGAGCGTACTTCCTTTCTATACGGAAATGCGGCCCGGCAGACCCCGCCCTTCAAAAGACCAACATGTTCGCCCGTACCTGCTAGAACTCAATTTCCATGCCTGCCGATTCCTATTCACGCCGCCGATTATAACCCACGCTCACTTGCTCTGTCAACCATTCTGAGCAGGCCAAAAGACGCCCCTGCGAGCGAGATACGGCGACAGTGAAAGACCGTTGTGGAAGAGCATCAGACGTTGACGGTATAGGTCATTTATTCCAGGAACCCGTCAGGTACCACGGACCCAAAAATGCGGCCTTCGACGGCGAGGAACAGAAAAACCTCCATGTTGGTTGACCGGTTGCTTCAGCACAGACCGGCCCCACGCTCTTCCTTGGGAAAAGCAGCCTATGTACAGCACCTTCTGAGGCAAAAGACCGGCTGAAGCGGGTGTGTTGCGAAATCAGCCGCCTAGCGAACCAACTGTTTAGCTGCGGTTTCCAAAGGCGCGCTTGCTCTTTTCGGCTTCCTCCCTGACTTGCGCAAAACGCTCTGGTGCAACGGCTCGTTCGAAGCTCCGTAGCCCGGCCAGACGAAAACCGTGCTTGTCTGCCAAACGAGAGATCTCCTCTACCCTGTTCGGGTCCAAATCGCGCCCCAGGCTGTAGTCTTCATAGCGCCTCTCAAGAGCCAGAATCATCGTTTCGGCCATACATGCATAGGCAGTACCCTGAGGGAAACCAAAATCCATGCCGAAATCGACGTTACCGGGAACGACTACCACGCCGCCTTCGAAAACCAGCACGTCACGGCGCGCTTCGGCAACAGCCCTGGAGACATTACGAGGGCGGCTGACATCACACACAATCGTCCCTGGTTGCAGATCGGCTGCATCCACCACGGCCTCCATGGCACTGGTGACGGCTACGATAGCCCCGGCGCTTCGCACCGCCACTGAGAGATCAGTCTGCACACGCACGGATACTCCGCTCTCTTCCCGGATAAGCGCGGCCGTCTGTTCCAACTTACTCTTGTCTCTCGCCACCAGTGTGACGTTGAACCCCCGAGCGGCCAAAAGACGCGCGCAGGCCTTACCAATGGAACCGGAGGCCCCAAGCACGCTTATCGGCAGGGACCTCAAGTCGATCTCCATAGCCCGGGCTGCATAGTCAAGCCCTTGCAGGGCCGTAGCCACGGTGTAGGTGTTCCCCGTCGTCACCGCTATATCCAGCTGACGAGCGACGCTGATCCCTGCATCGCCCACGACGGCGGTAAAAGCGCCAAGTCCAACGATCTTGGCACCGCATTCGGCAGCTTTGCGTCCCGCGGCTACAATCTTTTTGACCACCTTTTCGGTCGGGAGTCTGTCAAGCATCACTTGAGGTGTAAGAGTAAGGCCGATAAACCAGCCTTCAGCCTCCAAACCTGTTGAGGAGCGTATTCCGGTAATATGTGAGGCCACTATAGGGGGCATGAAACAGCAGGCTCTCTCCAGCCACCCCGGCGGCACTTTCGCTGCGTAAGGAAACTTCCGCTCGATGTCTTGCAGATCCAGTGGATGAATGATGAAACCAAACCTCTCCAACAGGCCGCCTCCCCGGAATTCGAGTAATGTGCGAGTGTGGGCATCTCTCAGATGGGCACCTCTAACTCATTCAATTGCCGACAAGAGCCGGCCGTCGGTGTCCCGAGACATTAGTTTGCGGTGCGAAGCGTTCTATTCTCGGCCGAAACTCCAACTTCTCGATCAACGCGAGATAATCATCGGACTTGATCTCATCTGCCGGCTTACCGGACAAAGCCACTAATGCCGCCTCTAATACGTTGGTCCCAAATGAACGTCCGCCGAAATCAGGCGTGGTAGTGATCAACGTTGCCGCTCCACGGCTCTTGATCTCCTCCACATTGTCGGCTGTTACGGTATTAGTCATCACCGTCTTGCCGTCGAGGCGTGTTGGCATATAGCGCCTGATGTAGTGAAAGTCCCCCGCAATGACCTCAGCCCACTGGAAAAAACGTTCATAGCGCGGCGACACACTCTCTTGCTTACTGCCGGTCGGGTACAGCAACTTGAAGGGAAGCCTGACAACCACCGGAGCGAGCGCACGTGCAAACCTCTCAAGTGCCAGCGGAGAGTGCAGCCCGATCGGCAACCCCAGTCCAAAGATGAGATCGCCAAACATCATCCGGCAGCCAAGCTGAGTAAAGGCCTCTGCCATCCCGAAGCGATCTACGGCAACGACTACGAGCACGCGCTTACCCTTGAGCTTTATGTCTGTTTGCTCATCAACGTAGTTGACCGCCCAACGCTCCAGTGAGTTCTTGAGTCCGCTGCCATCGACGACGGGGGTTTTCTTGGCAACACGGGCAATGCGATAGGCATCCCGAAAACGATAGCGCCGTCGGCCGGAGTAGATGTACAGATCAATTCCTCCGAGACCGAAAGCGTCGACCTGTCCGTCGAGTTCCCGCACTATTTCGATGGCGCGTTTGAGATCACCGTCGGTTCCTATACGTTCGATGACAAAAGTCTCGCCCAACAGCTCCGTCTCGATTCTGTGATTGCGCGAGGAGGAGCCAATGCTTACGCTGACAACGCGCTTCATATGCTTGCCCTCCTGAGAGCAACAACATGGTCACATACGGCGGTCGGACTTCAGCTCGCGAATAACCGCTCGTATGCGGTCGGGTTCTATCGTTTTGTCTTCCCGCAAAGGGGAGGCCCCCATCTCAATACCGATCACCTTGTCGCGCCCCAAGATCGACTCCAGCACGCGCACTCGCATGTCGGAGCCCAGGAAAATCACTGCATCGTAGTTCTTTAGTTCACTGATCAGGCTCAAAAGATAGTTAAACAACTCTGCCCCGGACATATCGGAAACCCACTTCCAGCGTTCCCTGTCCGTCAGGAGCAGACACAATTCCACACCCTCTTCATCGGCCACGCGCTTGATAGCCTCGTGATTGCCGATTGGGAAACCGATCAAGGCCAACCGACCGCCTTTGCGAACCTCGCCCAGCCCTTCCAGACGAGAGATAAAGGCGCGATCAGTATTGAACTCGGCGGCAACATCTTGTTGGGATGCCCCCTGAGCGCGCAGCTCGAGGATGGCATCGACCACACGAATGATCTTGTGGCGACTCACAAGCTTGTCACCGATCCGAATAAGATCCATGACGCCCACCTCTCTCATGTGCACAGATTTGTGCACATAGCTATTCTATCAGCTCGCCCGCTGCTCCGCAACATTCACGAAGTTGCCGGCGATATGTCTGCAAGATATCGATGACACTCGCAAAGGTCTCCGCCTCCATAACCGCCCGCTTCACCTGATTGGCGTGATCCAAGCCTTTCAGATACCAGGCCAAATGCTTGCGCATCTCAAATATGGCGCGTTCGCCGCCAAAATCCACGGCCATATGTAGATGGCGCACGGCCAGGGCGATCCGCTCGTCAGGATCAGGATCGGCCATTACCTCATCACCCTGAAGATGCTGTACGATCTGAGTAAAGACCCAAGGTCTTCCCAGACTTGACCGACCAACCATAACCGCATCGCATCCCGTTACTTCCAAGAGTCGAGCCGCATCTTGCGGTGTTCGGACATCTCCGTTGCCGATCACCGGCACGGAGACAGCTTGCTTGACCGCCGCGATGACAGACCAGTCAGCCCTTCCGCTGTAAAACTGTTCGCGTGTTCGCCCGTGAACGCATAGCGCTACCACGCCGACATCCTCTAATCGACGCGACAGCTCCACCGCTGTGGGATGTTCCGCATCCCATCCGCTGCGCATCTTAGCGGTCACAGGAATCGAAACCGCCTTGACCACGGCCGCGGCGACCTCAGCCGCCTGCGCCGGCTCTCGCATCAAAGCACAACCGGCACCCCCACTTACAATCTTCGGAGTGGGACACCCCATATTGATGTCGATGATGTCGGGTCCCAAATCGGCCACATACCGCGCCGCTTCCGCCATGATACTTGGCTTTGCGCCAAAAAGCTGGATGGCCACGGGACGTTCGCGCTCTGAAATGCTAACAAACTTCCTCGTTGCCGGGTTTCCGTACTGAAGAGCCATTGAGCTGACCATGGGCGCATAGACTAATCCACAGTCGAACTCCTTGACTAAGAGCCGGAAGGACAGATCCGTCACACCCGCCATAGGAGCTAAGACTACGCGATTGGAGATCTCAACACCGCCGATATGCCAACGCATGCTTTCGTACCACTCCCTCTGGCCCTGCCGCTATCGTCGCCGTGCCATGACAAAAAGAAGACAGGTCATATGCCCTGTCATTTCTTCCTGAAAGCCAATGAGCGGATATCCCCAGGATACCCGCGCCAATAAGCTGTTCATCCGCTATATTTGGAAGGGCGCCTTCTGCCAAAAACCCGACTTAGACAGGCGCCCATAGGAGATGTCTTCTCACTACTTCTCTTCCGACATCGAGTAGCGCCTGCGAAAACGCTCCACTCGACCTCTGGAGTCAACCATCTTCTGCCTGGCACCCGTATAAAACGGATGACACTTGGAACAAACCTCAACACGCAAGTTCTCCACAGTCGAACCCGTCTCAAAGCTTTCGCCGCATGCACACGTGACGGTGGTAGAGTAATACTTCGGATGTATACCCGACTTCAAGAGCTTGTCACCTCTTTACTAGGCCTAAATGGACCACGCCATTATATCACACATGCCTTTGCCCAACAACCGGCTGTTCTCAGCGCAGATAATCGAGAGGATTGTAAGCACGACCGTTGAGCCGTATTTCAAAATGGACATGGGGTCCCGTCGAGCGACCTGTGTTGCCGCTTCTGGCGACCACCTGACCCGCCGTAACCCGATCACCCGCTTTGACGAGCAGACGGCTATTGTGAGCATAGCGCGTCTCCACCCCATTGCCGTGATCAATCTTCACCAAGTATCCATAGGCACCGTTCCAGCCCGCAAAAGAGACCTTGCCCGCCGCGGCAGCCTTGACAGGTGTGCCCGTGTTGACGGCGATGTCCAAACCTTCATGCATCCGGCCCCAACGCGGGCCGAATCGACTGCTGATACGCCCTTGCACCGGCCATTCAAACGCCTTTTGGAGACGGCCATTGGCCACTATGGGCCGTGCGCGATCTTGACCCGCGACCAGCCGTGGCTTGGCCCCCGGAATCACAAGCTCCTGCTTGGGTTGCAGATGCCCGGGATCAACAAGGTCGTTCGCCTGCACAATCTTGTCCACATCGACCTTGTAATCCTTGGCTATCTCCCACAGACTCTCACCCTGGCGCACAGTATGCAAGACACCTTTTACGGTGAGGAGCTTGAGCTCCTGGCCAACCTTCAACCTGTCTACATTGGGTAGGTCGTCGTTGCATCCCAAGATCGTGTCTACATCGACACCATAGGCCTTAGCGATGTCCCACGCCGTCTCGCCATTCCTGACAACATGCGTTACCACGGCCGGCTTCTCCGCAGTCGGTTCCGTTGCCATGGCGGGAGCCGCTTCATCCGGAATGTCTGGCAGAGGAAGTATCCTCTCCGCCTGAATGGAAAAGGGAGCCTCCTCTTGAGTATTCGGCATAAGGGTATAGAGCCGCACATCAAGAGGAATCGGCCCCATGCCGCTGATCATCGGTCCCACTGTTGGCACCACCGCCGAAGCGTGCGCCCCGGCCTCACCGCTAACCTCGTTTTCAGAAGAAGGAGGCGCCCCGCCTAAAGTCACCGCGAATAGTATCGACAACACTACAAGGAGTTTAGCCGGATCATTCAACCTCGAACTCATCCTCAAACCTCCGAACCAAGACCCTCGAACAACGGAGTTCTAAGCCCACTTCGTCGATTACCGAAAAACTCCTTCACAAAAACCCGCGAATAAACAAGAACCCGGACGTTCTTGTTCCCAAAAAAGGGCTATGATCGGTAATTCTCAGCCAGAGGGGACTTCAGAACCAATTCCATAAACTCAGCATTTGATTTCGTGTGTGTGAGCCGATCAATAAGCAGATCCGTCGTCTCGGCAGTCCCCAGCTGGGCCAGGGTCTTGCGAAGAATCCAGGCCGTCTCGAGTTCTTGTTCGGTGAACAGGAGCTCCTCTCTCCTTGTGCCTGAACGATAGATATCAATGGCGGGAAAAATGCGCCTTTCGGCCAGACGTCGATCCAGGTGCAACTCCATATTGCCGGTGCCCTTAAACTCCTCATAGATGACCTCATCCATGCGGCTGCCCGTCTCGATCAAGGCCGTGGCGAGGATCGTCAGACTTCCGCCTTCTTCGATATTGCGAGCCGCACCGAAGAAGCGTTTCGGTCTGTGCAACGCTGCCGGATCCACCCCTCCGGACAACGTACGGCCACTGGGCGGGACGACGAGGTTGTGCGCCCGTGCCAAGCGTGTGATGCTGTCCAAGAGAATGGCTACGTCGATGCCCATCTCAACCAGCCTCTTGGCCCGCTCCAACACCATGTCCGCCACCCGCACATGATTCTCCGGCGGCATATCAAATGTGGAGCTGACGACCTCACCTTGCACAGATCGCTCCATATCGGTCACTTCTTCGGGACGTTCATCGATCAAGAGCACAATCAGCTCCACTTCCGGATGGTTCACGCTGATGCTGTTCGCCAACTTCTTCAAAACGGTGGTTTTCCCCGCTTTGGGAGGAGCAACGATCATCCCCCTTTGCCCCTTTCCCAAGGGGGCCATCACATCGATCAACCGTGTGGCCACGTCCTTGAACTCGGCCACCTCGAGGCGCAGTCGCTCCTCCGGATAAATGGGTGTGAGATCATCAAACTGCGGTCGGTTAACGGCCGCTTCCGGATCACGCATGTTAACACTGTGAACGCGCAACAGTGCGTGATAGCGCTCGCCGTCTTTGGGAGGACGGGCTTGCCCGATCACCTGATCCCCTGTGCGCAGATTGAACCTACGAATCTGGGACGGAGATATGTACACATCGTCATTGCCCGGCGTGTAGTTTCTCCGTCGCAAAAAACCGTATCCCTCGGACAAAACCTCCAAAATGCCCTGCGTAAACTCAAGCCCCTCCTGTTTGGACTTGCTTTCCAGGATACGCATAATCAACTCGCGTTTACGCATTTTGCTATAGCCGCTTATCTCCAGTGATTTGGCTATATCCTGAAGCTCTGCATTGGTCTTGCTCTCTAGTTCCGCTATATTCACTAGCGCACTGCCTCCTACAGCTACTTGTGGGGGAAATGAAACCGCTTGAGTGGTAACGTAAAACAAAGGGGGTATGAAACGAGCACGTGGAGCGATAGACTCAAGCTTTATACCGCTGGCAAGGATGACGCATGAGGAATGAACAAAAAAGAGAGGATCATCGGCTGAGAGGGATGGTTGTATCAAGCTCAAGACAGCAACGTCTAACCCTGTGCAATTCTTCGTGGCAGCCCATGACATTCCTCTTCAATCACTAGTATCCGTTGTATTTTCTATATTATGCATGACTAAAAATCGGCCCGTATGGATACGAGCCGACATGATCAGCGCTAGAGCCGTCTCCCCTCACATTCGCCTAACCTTGGAGCTTCCTCAGGAACTCGTCCGGGCTGAGGTCCCGTAACACGCGCCGGAACTCCGCGATCTCTTCCTCATCGATGGGCTTCATATCAATGGGTTTCACGGGCTTGATGCTGATCAAAGCCTGCTCGGCCACTTCATCGGAAATATAGATGGGCGCTCCACTACGCAGGGCCAGTGCGATGGCATCTGAGGGTCTCGCATCGATGTTTAACTCGCCGTCTTTGGTCTTAAGGCATATGCGAGCATAGTAAGTCTCTTCGCGTAGATCGTGGATCAGGATCCGGTCGATCTTAACATCCAGAGAATCAAGGACATTCTTGAACAGATCATGGGTCATCGGCCGAGGCAACTTCTGGCCTTCCAATCCTTGGCTGATGGCGGTGGCCTCCCACACACCAATCATAATAGGAATGAAACCCTTTTCTTCGTAGTCGGTGATTACCACTACTGGCACCATAGTGTTTTGATCGAGCCCGACTACTTTGACCTTCATCCTGACCATTTGTATCCCCCCTTCAGGGTCTCTTGTGGCCATTATAGCATGACTTCACTGACCACGCCACCGAGGGCTCCGTCCCGGGAACGGAGAGCCCAGCTAGACATGCTTCCCATCAGGGACGGCGCCGACCCCGGCCCCATGTTGCAAAGAGGCTCTGACAAAGGCTTTGAACACCGGATGCGGTCGATTGGGGCGCGAGCGCAACTCGGGATGAAACTGACAGCCTAGGAAGAAGGGATGATCCGGAAGCTCGCTAATCTCTGCCAACTGCTCATCCGGGGACAAGCCTGAAAACAGCATTCCCGCCTTTTCCAGCTCACCGCGCCAGACGCTGTTGACCTCATAGCGATGTCGGTGGCGTTCGTAAACACAGCCCTCACCATAGATCTTGTGGGCGAGACTGCCGGGGGCCAACACGCAAGGATATAGCCCCAAACGCATCCCTTCACTGTGACTGCCTTCGGCCGTTGAAATTCGATCGATCACCGGATAGGGGGTCTCCGTGTCTATCTCCGTGCTGTGTGCACCGCTAAGCCCAGCCACGTTTCGGGCGAATTCTATCACCGCGATTTGCATGCCCCGACAGATGCCGAGGAAGGGCACTCCGGCCTCACGACAATACTCTATGACCGAAAGCTTGCCTTCGACACAGCCATCGTCTACGCCACCCGGAATCAAGACGCCGTCATAGGCCTGCAACAGATGACCGACATCTTCACGGGCACATGAGTTCGCATCGAGCCAATCGATCGTTACCCGGGCGTGATTGGCGATTCCCCCGTGGCACAGCGCCTCAGCAACGCTCATATAGGCGTCAGGCAAGGAGACATACTCGCCGACAACGGCGATGCGCACCTCATGGCGCGGATGCAAGATGCTGTCAACCATGGCCCTCCAGGCGTCCAGATCGGCCTCGTGCCCATCGAGCCTCAGCTTATCCATGACGATGCGATCGAGCCCTTCCTCTTGTAAGGCAAGCGGCACTTCATAGATGGTTGAGCAATCAAGATTGGGGATGACGGCTTCCGGTTCAATGTCGCAAAAAAGAGCTATCTTACGTTTAATATCTTCCGAAAGGGGCCGTTCGGAGCGACACACGATGACATCGGGCTGAATACCCAGACTCCGCAGTTCCTTTACACTGTGCTGTGTGGGCTTGGTCTTCAGCTCGCCCGCCGTATCTACATACGGAACAAGTGTCACATGAATATACAGCACATTGTCCCGGCCCACGTCGCCTTTCATCTGACGGATGGCCTCCAGGAAGGGCAGGCTCTCAATATCGCCTACCGTGCCGCCGATTTCTACGATGGCAACCTCAGCTTCGCATTCGTCCGCCACTTGCATGATCCGACGCTTGATTTCATTGGTAACATGAGGAATCACCTGCACCGTGCCGCCGTTGTAATCACCGCGACGTTCCTTCGTCAAGATGGACCAGTAGATCTTACCGGTCGTAACGTTGTTGATATGTGACAAATTGACATCAATGAAACGCTCATAGTGCCCCAGGTCCAGGTCGGTTTCAGCACCGTCATCGGTGACAAATATCTCGCCGTGCTGCAGCGGGCTCATGGTACCCGGATCCACGTTGATGTAGGGGTCGAGCTTGGCAATCGTGACACTGATCCCACGGCTGATGAGCAGACGACCCAAGGATGCCGCTGTAATACCTTTCCCCAAGCTCGAGACAACGCCACCGGTAATAAAAATGAACCTAGCCAACAAGGGCTCCCCCCCAAAAAAGATAAAGACCCAACCGCTATGACTTAAACCTCTTCAGGTTCGTCTTCGAGTTCTTCGCTCACCGTTTTTTCGTATTTCTGCAGTACCTCCCCAAGAGCCGTGACCAAAAGAAGAGCCAACAGTCCTCCCTGCAGAATGAACACGGGAAACTGCAATAACCAACACAAGAAAATGATCAGAAGCACTTCGAGCAACAAAGCGATGGTGACCACCAAATTGTCAAGGACTAATAGGGCGGTCCGTTTAAGTAACGAAAGCAGGCTCACGTGTTCACGTGCGATGAGCGGGGCGACATAGAGTGTCATCAACAACCAGTAGAGCAGCAGATAAAGCCACGGCACCGCGATCCATTGCACAATCCGCCTGCCGCTGCTCAAGAAGAATATGATGTCTATTACCAGCACAACGAGCACTGCCAACATAGTCGAACTCGCTTTGACCGTCGGCCAATAGTGAGTACGAAATCGTCGCCAAAGCTCGCGCATTCCGGGCTCCTCACCGTTTAGCAAGGCTTGAGCCACCGAACACACTGCCACGGTCATCGGAGCGGCGAGGAAGGCAATGGCCAAAAACGCCACCAAAAACGTCAGGAGACAGGGCGCCTGACGTGCGAAGCTGATAGAGAAAGTCGCCGGCATAAAAGCTAGCGCAAACCAGACGAGACTAGTATACAGGACCATCCCAAGGTGCTCATATGCACTCCGCATAGCATTGATGAAAATCCGGCCGCTGCTGCGGAGAGATTCCCCGGTCACACAGGACACCCCTCTCGGTTAAACCTTAGAACCAAAACTTAACAAGGCCTCGCGCACAAGCTTGGCTGCCAGTATCGATGTCGTTAGGCCGGTCTCCGCCGGCGGACACACTTCGACCAAGTCAATCCCGACTACTTTGACCGATGCCATTTCATACAGGGCCTGCATGAGCTCATGCGGAGTACATCCGCACGGTTCCGGCGTCCCCGTACCCGGTGCATAGCCCGGATCAATAACGTCGATGTCCAAAGTCACATAAACCGGTCGTTGCCCGAGCCGTGGCAATACCCGCCGTAGCGGATCCGTCACCCGGTCAAGGTTACAGCGGACATGCTGCCGCGCATAGTCGAGCTCCTGTTTACTGCCCGAGCGGATGCCGAACTGATAGACGTTGTCCGCACCGATCCGCTCGCAGACTCGTCGCATCACGGTAGCATGCGAATACTTGACCCCTAAATACTCATCACGCAGATCTGCATGAGCATCGAAATGCACCACGGCCAAGTCCGGGTAATACTCATGTACCGCCTCTATAACGGGTAACGAAACCAGATGCTCACCGCCCAAGACAAACGGCCTTTTCCCCCGGCCAAGCACCTCTTGGCGTATCACTGTATGTACCCGGCTGAGAGCGCTTACCGTATCGCCCGGCGGGATCTCCAAATCCCCTGCGTCGTAGAAAGCAACATCAGACAGTGATTTATCCAGGCGCGGGCTGTAGTCCTCCAGCGAATGGGAAACATGACGAATGCATACCGGCGCAAAGCGCGCTCCGGGTTGGAAGCTGACCGTGCCGTCAAAGGGCACCCCAATGAGCACCACGTCTGCCTCCGCCATCGATTCCATGCTGCCCAGAAAGCGTGAGTCCGCACAGATAAGGTCCCGCAATGATAAGCACCCTCTTGCCGAAGCCGCAGCTAAACCACCAACTCTTGTACATAACGAGGAAGACTGAACGCAGCACGGTGTATATCCGGCGTATAGTAGCGTGTATCAATATCGGAAAAGCGTCTGGCGGGAACAGCCAAAGGATCGTACTCTTTTGATCCCAAAGTGAAACTCCACAGGCCACTGGGATAGGTGGGAATGCTGGCCAAATAAAGACGCGTCACCGGAAAGAGTCTTCCGATCATTGCAGTACAGCGTTTGATGAGGTCCTTGTTGTAAAACGGCGACTCAGTCTGGGCTACCACAATTCCATCTTCTTTCAGGCTGTCGAAGATGTCCATGTAAAACTCCCGGGAAAACAAGCCCACCGCAGCCCCCACCGGCTCCGTAGAATCAACAATCACTACATCGTAGGTCTCTTTGTTTTCTTTTACATGACGCAGTCCGTCCTCCACCCTGATCTCCACTCGCGAATCATTGAGCGCATGAGAGATCTGAGGCAGATACTTCCGTGAGACCTCGATAACTTGAGCGTCAATCTCAACCAGTACGACCTTCTCAACGCCGGGATGCTTTAGTACCTCGCGGACCGCCCCTCCGTCACCTCCACCGATTACGGCTACGGTGCGAGGGTCGGGATGCGTGTGCAACGCTACATGACATATCATCTCATGATAGATGAACTCGTCGTTTTCGGTCGCTTGGACCATCCCGTCGAGGACAAGCACTCGGCCAAACTGATCTGTGTCCAACACTGCCAGATGCTGAAAGGGCGTTCTCTCACTGACCAGCGTGCGCCGAACCCGCAGAGTCAAGCCAACTGCATCAGTCTGCTTTTCCGTGTACCACAGCTCCACCTCGACCCCTCCTCGCAGCCAAACTTCCTGTAGTATACCAAAGCACCGCTGAAAAATAAACCGAGCGATGGAGCCCTTTCCTACAGTGGACCGGTATTGTATGATGATTAGCACAGGGGGTGACGGCGACGTGGCAACCAGGCGACTGTTCCACATCGTGCTCGCGGCCTTCGGACTCAGCCTGCTTCTTATCCCCCTTGATTCCGTGTATTCATCTACAGTTGACGTAGGTGGTGTGGGCTTTGAAGCGCGGGTCGGTTTCGGCGACCGCTTCCGCCCCGGAACTTGGGTGCCTGTTTGGATTAATGTTACGAATGCGGGTATTCCCTTCGATGCCTATATTGAAGTGATCACCACCGCTGGCAATCCTTATTCATCCCGGCAGACTCGCGTTGTCTATCGCCGATCGGTCAGGTTACCGAGCGGTACCCACAAGCAATTCACCTTCAACATCCCACTCACGAACACAGCTGTTCCCATTGACATCCGTCTCGTCGAGCTGAATGGAAACATTCTCAGTAACCGACGCATTTCCCTGCGTGAGTCTGCCATGACATCGGACATTGTATTGGTACTCGACACCAGCGGGGAACAATGGACCTGGTTGCACGAGATCGTGCCGACGGCCCGATCGCTCACCCCACAGACCCGGGTGTATGTGGCCCATGCCCGCGCCGAGACTGATCTGCCCGCGGAATGGGTGGCCTACGAATCCGTACGAACCGTCATCCTCACGCCATCCTTTCCCATAGCCTCTTTGGCCCCGGAGCAGATCACCGCTCTGGTCGATTGGGTGGAAGCAGGGGGTCATCTGTTAGTGGCCGGCGGTCCCGGTCTCGATCTGGCACCGGTACGCGACCTCGCGGACAAGCTGCCGGTGTCTTTGAGCAACACTTCAGCGGTGGTAACTCTGAAAGAGATGGGCTATAACGTATCACCTTTGCCTGACCCGACACAGGTGCTGGCCTCGGTGGCCCGATCCGTCAGGGGGAAGGTGGATTTGGCCGTCGATGATATACCTCTCATCGCCCATAGTCAGGTCGGGACCGGACGAATCACCTACCTCGGCTTCGATCTTGGGGCGGCACCTTTGCGCACCTGGGAAGCCTTCGATTACTTCAGTCGTTCTTTAGTCTTTCCTCCGCGCATGATCCGCCGATCCACGGGCTCTTTGGAGCAACGATTTCTGCCATTGGTTAGCGCGCAAAAGATTCCCTACCCCCGACACCTGTGGTTACTCATCTTCTTTTTGGCCTATGGTTCGGGCATCGCCGGGGGTCTGCGCCTGAGCACAAAGCATCCGGCGGGCTGGCTCGTATTGGCAGCTACCGTCGGTGTCGGTACCTTGTATACGCACGCAGTGATCGATCCACAGTCCGCGAAGTCTATGAGAGCCTATGCCGAAGTGCGAGTCTCTCTTGTAGACTCTGTGTCAAATCAGGCGTCCAGTGCGGTCTTTGCCGGTCTGGTCAACATGCACGGAGGCGATTGGGTCTTCGCGCGAGACGCGGATATGCACATCGCCCCGGCGGGTCAGTCCTCCTACGGCGCCCCACAGCTCATGGTGATTGAGCATACGGACGCCGAGTCACGCTTGGGTCCGGCGCCGCCTCGACAACAGCTCGCCATCACCGCCCAAATGATCGAAGAGATTCCCGTACAGGTAACTGTCAGCCGCGATTGGCAGAACATAAGTGTCAGTTTGGACAATCAGACATCTTGGCCGATACATAGCGCCTTCTATATTGACCGGCAACGCTATGTCTATCTGGGCCACGCCGCGCCCGGTGAGCGAGTGGAAACGAGTTTTCCGGCCTATCAATACATGGTGGCCAGTGACTCACTGTCATCTGAATGGTTGGCCAACAGTGTGGCCAGTATAGCCGGGCGCCGAAATCCGCGCCTCAATCGCCGGCAGCTCGACGGCCTGGCCTACGTCGTTCATCACGCCCTCACGCCCGTGGGGCAATCCCTCGATGTGCCGTGGGGCGCTCCCATTGTGGTTGCTATCATAGAAAAACCGACACGGCCACCCCTCATGCAAGACGTTTGGGCGACGGGATACCATTACCTGGTATTCCCTGCCGGCAGAGACTGACTGGAGGTTGGGCTGCATGAGAGCTTTCTTCTCAGTACTGCGCCGCGAGCTCACGGATGCCGTGATCTCCCCCTTTGGACAACGCTTGACGATCATTCATCTGACAATCTCATCATTAGCTGTCTTGCTCGGGTGGCCCGTCTCATACACTCTCGGACGGGCGAACGCGGCACCGACTCTGGCTTGGTGGGTCTATGCGGAAATCCTTGTGCTCTCCTACCTGGCTTTGGCCGTCCCGGCAAACATCCTTCCCAACGAGAACAAGATCCGCACAGGCGACTGGATTGTCTACGGTCAAGCGTCGATCCTGGCGGTGCATCTGGGCAAGACCGCGGCCAGCCTGCTGGCTCTGGCCTTCTGGCTGATCACTGTGATTCCGTTTTTTTTCGTGAGCCTGACGATCTCGCCCATCAGCACTGAACAGCTGCAGGCTCTGGGGCTGTTCGTAAGCTTGTTTCTGGTCACAATGGTACAATTAGGCACATGGATCGGGGTGACCGTGGATTCTCATGCCTTCCGTATCGTCGCCGTCGACGTGGGCTTCGTGGCCATCATGTTGGGCAGCATCCTCATGCAAAGCCTGTCAGGAAGCCTTAACATACCCATCTATGCCCAGCCTCTGGAAGTCGCCGCCCGAATAATGAATCTCACTGTACGCGATGCCTTGTTAGGTTCCGCCGCAGGCACCCTCGTCGGCCTGTCGGTGCCGTTGACGACAAGTCCTGCTTCCGTGTCAGAAAGCGTGCCATGGGGTCCGCTCATGATCATCTATGGCAGTCTGCTGGTCTTTTTCGGTGTTCTTTCGCTGCTGTCTCTGCGGCAATGGCGGCAGAACTCAGGCAAAGGGGATGCCTATTTTGATTCTCGATGAGCAACTTCGCCTCCGGATCGATGCCGTGTTATACCGTCTGCGCAGGACCGATCAGCTGACGGTCGCCGTGCGGGCCATTCTGACTTCGTTGCTGGCCTTCGCCCCCTTGCGCGGCATCATCGGCCTGGCCACCGGAGGACAAGGAGGCCTGATCTCTCTTGTCATGGCACTGACCGTCGGCGTGACGTATACAATCGTCAGAAGACGCCCGCAGCACACCCGTCTGTCAGCAACCCGATTCATCGACCGGGAGCTTAATCTGGAAGACCGTCTAGCCACGGCCGTGGAACGCTCCGGCCCGGACCGCGGCATGGGCAATCGCGTGGAGCAATGGCTCTTCGCCGATGTGGCCGGGCTGACCCGATTCATCAAGCCTGAGCAGTTGGTTCCCTACCGGCGGCCGCCTGAGATGCGCTGGCTTGCCCCTCTCTTGATCATCGCCGTTGTACTGTCGATGCCTATCTATCCCCAAGGCTTTACCTGGCAAATCGGTGCCGGGCAGTGGCAAGAGATAGCCAGGAAAGCCGATGAGTTGGATGCTCTCGCAGATCAGCTTGAGCACATGGCTCAACAACAACCCGAGTTGCGCGAAGTCGTTGATTTGCTGCGAGACATAACGGAGCAGCTGCGCGACAGACGCCTTTCAAGAAGTGAAGCTCTGCGCTTGCTTCATGAATTCGAACGGGAAATGCAGCTATCCGCCGACGCTCAAGGTGTCGATCTTGATCTGAGCTATATCCAGAATCTGGCGCAACGCTTGCGCCGAATAGACCCGACGGAAATGAGAGGAAGGGAATCGGCCAGTCAGTGGTTGAGCCAAGAACACCGCAGGGGTGGAGGGGTCGATCCGGATACCAACTACAGTACCGCCGGCGATGAGTACCACGGCAACTCGCAGAGCCGGGGAACGCCCGTTCACGGCGGTGATACCGAAATGAGCCAAGACTCCGCCTCCGGCGGTCAGAGTTCGGATGGCCGATCTTTCAGCCAATCAGGAGACCGGACGGGTGGTTATGACACGGATTATTCCGATCCTCTCACCGACGATGAGTCTTCCATGTCCGGCAGCTCTGCGGGTGTCGGTAGCGGACAAGAGCGACAGGATGAGCCTTTCCAACGCAGCCCGGAGATTGTCCGGGAGTTTGTCCCCGTCAGCGGAAGCGTGAGTGAAAGCGGACCTATGATTACCGGGCAGGCCGACGGCACCATGGTGCCCACTGAGCCACTCAGACCGCGCCTCAGCGGAAGTACTCTGGCCATTACGCCCGTGGGTATCGAGCAAGCCGTGACCCAAGAGCAGATCCCCTTGGCCTACAGACACTGGGTCATGCGCTACTTCGAGAGTATTGAACCGAGCCAAGAGCCTTAGGATGGTGACACATCTATGAGAAATGCCCTACCTAATGAAGTCGCGGAAGTACAACAGACTCTGGAGCGCGTCCGCAATGAGATCGGCAAATCGTTCGTGGGGCATCCCGAACTGGTCAACGAATTGCTCGTGGCCCTGCTCGCCAACGGCCATGTGTTGCTGGAAGGAATACCAGGTCTGGGCAAGACTCTCCTCGTACGTACCGTAGGTCAAGTGCTGGATCTGTCATTTTCCCGGATCCAGTTCACGCCTGATCTGATGCCGGCGGACATTATCGGCACCAGTATTCTGGTGCAATCGCCGAGCGGCGAGCGAACATTCCGGTTCCAGCGCGGACCCTTATTCGCCAATATTGTCCTGGCCGATGAGATCAACAGAGCCTCGCCCAAGACCCAGTCTGCGCTGCTCGAAGCCATGCAGGAAGGGCACGTGACAGCGGGCGGACAGACCTACGAACTCCCGGGACCCTTTTTTGTCCTGGCCACTCAAAATCCGATAGAAATGGAAGGCACCTACCCCTTGCCCGAGGCTCAGGTAGATCGGTTCATGTTTAAACTGCGAATCGATCTGCCGGATATGGAAGATATGCGCACAATTCTCGATCGCACCACGGGTGCTGCAACACCTGAGGTGTTTACGGTGCTCACCGCTTCACAACTGCAAGAGCTCCAAGAGCTGGTTCGCGAGGTTCCCATCGCGAGTCATTTGCGTGACCTGGCCATTCGGATCGTACTCGCCACCCATCCAGGCAAGCCGGAGGCTCCTGATGTGGTCAACAACTACGTCCGTCTGGGGGCAAGCCCTCGGGGTGCGCAAAGCCTGGTCATCGCCGCCAAAGCGTGGGCTCTCATGAGCGGCCGATTCAACGTCAGCCAAGAGGACATTCATCACATGGTGCTGCCCGCTTTGCGCCATCGTCTCTTGCTGAGCTTCGCGGGTGAGGCCGAAGGTATCACGACTGAGGAGATTCTGACACAGGTATTGACCCACGTGACGAAATCAGCAAACCCGTCTCAGGGGTGAAGACATGGACAAGGCAGCCATTGTAAGCCTGGAACCTGAGTTTATGACTCGATTGGAGCGTCTGCGCCTGTCTCCGCGGTGGGATGTCACTGAACGCGAGAGCGGTGAACACATGAGCAGTCGCTACGGAGCCAGCGTGGAGTTTGCGGATTATCGTGAATACCACCCGGGCGATGATCCCCGCAGCATCGATTGGACGCTTCTCGCCCGACACGATCGCTGGTATGTGAAGCTCTTTCGAGGCGAAGAAAACCTACGCCTGGAACTGCATGTCGATGCCAGCACATCTATGACTTTCGGGCATCCCACCAAACTGGACTATGCCGTTCGCCTGGCTGCCGCGTTGGGATATGTCGCTTTACACCAGGGACATTGGGTGCGAGCCGCCTTTTTCGGTCACCGTCCTCATCGACTCCTGCCGCCTCTTCGCGGCAAACAAGGCATAACCAGGCTCTTTAGGTTTTTGGCTCAGGCAGCTGACGCCGGTCCCACCGACATCAACGGCAGTCTGCGACAACTGGCTTTTCAGCACAGAGACAGCGGTATTGCGGTCTTGGTGTCAGACCTGATGGACCCGGAAGGCTACGCCTCCGGAGTGGATGCCCTATTGATGAGCAGCCGCCAAGTGGTAATCATCCATCTTCTTTCTCCGGAAGAGCTGCAACCCGAAATGATAGGGCATTTTGAATGGGTTGACGCCGAAACAGGAGAACGAGTGGATATCTCCGTGGATCGCGACACTCTGGCCCTCTACCGGGAAACCCTGTCACAATGGACTGCCGAGATTCGTGCGTTCTGTGAGACCAGACGCATCCCCTACTTCCGGATCGCGACCGACAGACCGTTGTCTGACGTTGTCTTCCGCGATCTGCGCCAGGGAGGCTTGCTTGCATGAGCCTGCTCTCTCCGTGGTGGCTGCTGCTGCTTCCTGTGTTGTACCTGGTCATCCTCCTGCACACGCTGCACCCTCAACACCATCGGGTGCTGATCTCCAGCGTCTTGCTGTGGGAGCGCGTGCGCCGCCAATTAGCTGCCGATGCCCGCTGGCGCCGACTGGTCGCCAACTTGCTGCTTTTGGTCCAGCTGTTGACACTCTTCTGCCTGATTTTGGCTCTCACGCATCCCGTATTTCTCCGGGCCGCTTCCCGGTTAAGGCAAGATATAGTCCTGATTGACACATCGCTCAGCATGAATGCTACCGATCTGTCGCCCAACAGACTGCAGGCGGCCATGAACGAGCTGATGAAGCAGATAAGAAGCGATAGGCCGCGGCGAATCGCTATCATCACCGCCGACGCCAACCCCGACATTGTCTATCATGGCCCGGCTTCCGTGGCCGCCCTACAGACAGTATTACGCAAGATTGAGGCCACCCACGGCAAAGCCGACTGGAGCCGTGCCGCGCTTTTGGCCCGCTCCGCTTTAGCATCCGACAAAGACAGGATTATCATGGTCACTGACGGAGCATTTGAGTCCCGGGAACTGTCGCTGCTGACGGAGTTGGCACCTGAGAATCCCATCCACGCCATCCGCATGGCGGGCTCCGGCGGAAATGTCGGCATAACGGCTTTTGATGCCCGGCAAGCGGGCACCTCACTGTCTGACTATGAAGTGCTTATCACCGTGGCCAATTTCTCTTCGGAAGACATCGAGGTCCCCCTTGTTCTGCGTGGTTCACAAGGTGCCCTCGGCCAGCAACGCCTCCTCATCCCCGCCGGAGAAGACCGAAGCGCGATTTTCTCCCACACCTTCACCGGACAGGAGGTCTTGCACGCTGAAATCACGTATCCCGACGCCCTGCCTGCTGATAACCAAGCCCATCTCATTGCCTATCCGCCGACACCGACTCGCGTCTTGTTAGTCGGTCCGGGCAACTACTTCCTCGAAAGAGGGTTGCGAGTCTTTCCTCAGGTCCGGCTCGAACGCCGTCTTCTCTACTCTGATGACGGCGATTACTCTTTGGTCATCTTCAATCGTCTGCCGGTTCCGGAAGGCTTCCGCGGCACGGGCTTGTATCTGGCAGGCAGCACGACTGATGAGGATTCAGGCACCTTTCCGTCGCCGGAGATCACATGGTGGAACCGTTCGCATCCTCTGACTCGTTTCATTGACTGGTCCGATGTGGGACTGCTGCGGAGTTTTGCCCTCGATCGCCAACCCGGTGCCCGGGTGCTCGTCGACTCAGAAGCAGGCCCGCTTCTCCAGCTGATTGAAAGCGACGAAGCCCGAATCCTTACACTGAGCTTTGCCCTTGAAGAAAGCGACTGGCCGCACAAAGTCGGATTCCCGGTCTTTTTGAGCCAACTTCTGCAATGGGCGCATCCGGAAGGTTGGGACTTTGTCCGTTCCCCGTTGAAACCGGGTGAGTCGTTTAGATTACCGCCTTTTTTGGCCGATGCCGATGGTTGGCGAGGGCGTATGCCCGACGGTACGACATGGCATCTGGAGCCGGGCACTGGCGGGGTCTTCAACGAGACGGACAGCGCGGGAGTCTACACTGTGGAGCACGCCGCAGGGGATTACGCGTTCGCCGTGAACGCTGGTTCACCGAATGCCTCAGACCTGCGTTCTCGACTCGTACTGCCGCAGACCGCGGACGAGACCGGTGACGCTCACACATATCACTCGACATCGCTTTGGCGCCCGCTTGTTCTTGGGGTTCTGCTCCTTTTGATTCTCGAGACCTGGCTATATACGAACAAGGCCCGGCCGCCCGTCAAGCATTGGTCAGGACAAAAAGGGACTGAGTAGAAATGCGCTTTCTCACACCGGCCTGGTTGCCGGCAGGCATCATTATCCTCCCGGTGATCCTTCTGTGGTATAGATATCTGCGCTCACCAGGGGTGGCGCGTATCACGAGAACGGTCATCTATCTGAGATGCTTCGCCATGCTCTTATTGATCATGGCCCTGGCGGGTGCCCAGTGGATGGTAAGACAAAAAGGCACGGATCTGCTCTTTTTGGTGGATGTCTCCGAAAGCATCACAAGCTCCGAACGCAGCCACGGTATGGATTTCGTCCGCCGCGCCGCACGACAACTGGGTCGAAACGACCGAGCGGGACTTATCGCTTTTGCCGGAGAGGCGTTCGTCGATCAGCCGCTGGGCAGTGATTTGACCCGATTGCGTCAGATCGAGTCCAGACCTACCCGCAGTGAAACCGATCTGCAGGCCGCGCTGCAAGTGGCGTTAGTTCACGCGGATCCGCAACGCAACCTGCGGGTGATGATCATCAGTGACGGGGTGGGCACCCGCGGTGATGCGGAATCACTGCTGCCGTCCCTCAAGGATCGAGGGATTCCCGTCGACGCTCTGCTTGTCGGTAGCCTGCCCGACTCGGAAGTCTCCGTGGAGAGCGTAACGGCTCCGGCCTATGTACAAGAGAATCAGCCGTTTACCCTCCGAGTGGTGATCGCGGCTACACAACCCGTCACAGGCAGACTGTGGCTTGTACGCAACGACGATATTTTCTCAGAACGGCGCGTGGAGCTGAAGGCGGGACGCAACGTATTCGACTTCACTGACCTTAAAGAGCTTTCCGGCCTGACGCGTTTTGAAGTTCGTTTGGAGACCGAACAAGACACCCTGATACAAAACAACGTCGGGTACACCACCGTTTCCGTGGCCGGCCCGAGTAAGGTGCTGGTCATCACCGCTAACCCGGCCGCTTCGGCCGCTTTGATCAATGCTCTGCGACAGAACAACATCCCCATCGAAGTGACCTCCCCGGCACTGAGCCCGGCCAGCGCCGATATCCTATCCGCCTATGCGGCCGTGGTCATCCACGATGTGCCCGCACTTGGTTTCTCACAAACTCAGCTGGAACAGATCGCCGCCTATGTGCGTGAACTTGGCGGTGGTCTGGTGACCATTGGAGGGTACAACAGCTACGGGTTGGGAGGTTATTACAAGACACCGCTGGAGAGTGTGTTCCCCGTAGCCATCGATGTCTCACAGACCGTCGTCATGCCGTCTTTGGCCATGGTGCTGATCCTGGACAAATCCGGCAGTATGGCCTCCCTTCAAGGCAGACGCGACAAGATCACTCTGGCCAAAGAGGCAGCGCTCGGTGTTCTTGATGTCATGTTGGATCATGATCTGTTCGGGGTTATCGCCTTTGACAGCAGCCCGCACTGGATCGTGCCTCTCCAAGGCCCCGCAGACCGGTTGGGTATGGCTCAACAGATAGGAACCATAGGTGCCGGTGGCGGAACGGATCTTGGCCCGGCGATGCAACAAGCCTATGAAGCCCTACAGTCAGTGGAAGCAGCTGTGAAGCACGTCATTATTCTCTCTGACGGGCAGTCCATGGATTACGATTTCCCTTATGTGACCGCTCTGTTGCGCTCCACCGGAGCCACCGTAAGCTCCGTTGCCATAGGTGAGGACGCTGATCGCGAGCTTCTGGCATTAATAGCACGCCTCGGTGACGGCCGTTTCTACTACACGGACGACGCAGATACCGTCCCGCAGATTTTCACCACCGAAGCCTTCGTGGTTTCCAGACCGCTCTCCGTGGAAGAACCGGTGCAGCCTCAAGTGCACCAGCCGGCCCCGTTCTTGACAGGCATCTCGATGGAGCGTCCACCCATGCTCTCGGGTTATGTACTGACTTCTCCCAAGGCTACCTCGGCCATTCATCTTGAGACTGAGGACGCCAATCCTATTCTGGCTTCCTGGAGACACGGCTTGGGGCGGGTCATCGCCTTTACTTCGGGCGCTACGACGGCCTGGGCCGCGGATTGGCTGAATTGGAGCGATTTCGGAGCTTTCTGGAGCCAGACGGTGCGCTGGGCCATGCGTCCCGAACAGCCCTCACATCTGCGGACTCACTTCACCGTTTTCGAAGGTCAAGGCAGCCTGGTGGTGGACGCGCTCGATGACCAAGGGCGCTTCTTGAACTTCCTGCAACTGCAGGCAGAGATTTTGTCTCCCGACGGTGACAGTCGGCGTCTGGCACTGGCCCAGACGGCACCGGGCCAGTATCAGGCACAGTTCCCCGCCAGCGAAGAAGGAATCTGGTTGGCCACCATCTCAGATCCGAACCATCCGGAATTCGACAAGCCTTTCATCATGGGCACGGTGCTTCCCTATTCCAACGAGTATCGACTGATCGGACAAGACAGCGGTGCCTTGGAACGGCTGGTATTGGCCACCGGCGGGACGCTCTTTTTCGATGCCAGCGCGCCTACTGACGATGAGCTGAGGTCATTGTTGCGACACCCTCACCCCGTGCGGCATCCTTTGGAGCTGTGGCCCATACTGCTTCTTGCAGCCTTGCTTCTTTTCCTGATCGATATCATGGTCCGGTATTTGCCCTCCTCAATGCTTCGTCGACTGGAAATCGCGCTGTGGGGCAGATCTTCGGTGATGAGCACAGACATACCCGCCCAACCGTCTGAGGAAGGCTTGGATGAAGGGCCCGTCCTTGTGGACATGGATTTCGCAGCCGAGCCTCTGCCCCGCTTGGAAGACATTATCCAACAACGCCGACAGGCCGACTTGAGTGCTGAACCGCTTCTCGATCCGGCGCGGTATCTGGCTCGCCTGCGCCGGGCCCGCGGGAAAACCGGATCAGACGATGAGGATCGACAGAGTTCTTGAAGGCTATGGCCTCCAATATACTTGGTCAATAGGATGATCTCGAGGAGGTGCAAGGCGTGAATCCTACGAAAACCCGCAGAGCCCAGACGAGAATGTGGCTTGTGGCAGGTGTTGCCGTAGTATTCGTCGCTGCCGTGATCTGCTGCTGGCGTACCGGTATGGGCAAGGACACCGGAATCATCGTCTACAACCCGGTCGGTTTCAATGCGACTGAAGAGGCTGAAGGCCATTGCTGGACCGGATCTTTGGCAGCACCTCGCGCCGGCGCATATCGCTGCGCCGTGGAAAACGCGATTTTCGACCCGTGTTTTGCCACGGATGGCTCGGTAGCTTGCCCGATGGGCGATCCTGCGGAGAACCGGGGCTTGCTGATCAGACTGACCGAACCTTTGCCGACCCCGCCAGACGCCTGGGAGAATCCGCCGGATCCGGCCAATCCTTCACCGTGGTATGTACAACTGCGCAGCGGCGGTTTTTGCGGAGTGCTCACGGGAACCCGGCCACCTGAATTCCCTCTCGGTTGCGTGATTCCCGGCCTCCCCGAAGGCGCAGTATGCTCCACGCCGGTGCCATTGGCACACAAGCCCGGCATCTACGCCTCCACCTGCGGCAGCTGGGACGGAGAGCAACTGCATCAAGCGCGAGTCTATTTTGTAACGAAGATGTGGTTGTGAACGGTTACCTGCGGGCATGATTCGTTGATGATGACCCTGAGTATTTGATCAGGGCGAAGATGCTCTCGCCCTGATCAAATCAGCTACTGTTCTCCGAAGAAGCGCTCGATCTCGAGTTCCGCCGCCTCCGGTGAGTCCGCGGCGTGGACCATGTTATACGGATTGGCCAGAGCAAAATCACCCCTGATGGAACCCGGTGCCGCCTCTAAGGGGTTTGTGGCGCCGATCAGATTGCGTACGTGACGGATGCAGTCGGGCCCCTCAAGAATAGCCATCGCCACCGGCTCTGCCGTGATGGCCTTCATCAACGCTGGGAAAAAGGGCTTGTCCGCGTGATGTCCGTAGTGCACACGGGCCAAGTCCTCTGAGATGGTCGTCATTTTCAGGTTCGTGATCCTGAGCCCTTTTTGTTCAAAGCGCCGCAGAATTTCACCTATGAGTCCTCGTTTCACCGCTTCCGGCTTGACGATCACGAATGTCCGCTCCACCGCAATCAGCTCCTTAGTCTCGTCGGGTCGAAAGCCAGCTGCAAGCTGATCCGCCCAATGATATACGCTTCTATTGGTTGTCAAGTTTTGGCAAGGAAAATACTGCCATAATGTGATTATATCATGGCCCGTAGCGGCTAGTGGGTTCTATGCAGCACCATGTCTGCAAGGTGAATGAGGGCGTCGAATATATCAGAATGATCCGACCTCGGCAGCCTGTCTTTCGCCCGGGAGACCAGAGTCTGCGCCACCTTCCGACTGTAATCCACGCCACCGTGTTCACGGACAATCTCCAGCACTTGAGGGATCACTTCGCTGACCGAGGAACCGGTCAGGCAAAGACTGAGCTCGGCTTGTGCTCTGCTCTGCCTTAGGATATGAATGACAGGCAAGGTGATGATGCCGGACACAAAATCGCTGCCTACGGGCTTGCCCAGCACCTCGGCGTCGGCAGTAAAGTCCAAGACATCGTCGATGACTTGAAATGCCAGGCCCAGCAGACGACCGTACTCGCCCATGGCCTCAACATCCTCACTCCGAGCTCGCGCCACCAGCGCGCCCGCCTGACAACAAGCGGAGAAAAAAAGAGCCGTCTTCTTTTCTATGCGCTCAAAGTAATCGGCTTCTGTCTGGGCCAGATTCCCCATACTTGCATTCTGGGTCAGCTCTCCCTCACACATCCCATGGATCATCCCGGAGACAACCCGCACCACCTCCAACAGACCGACTTCGGCGAGGAGGCACAGGGCCCGGGCCAGCAAGGCGTCGCCTGCCAGTACCGCCTGCTGGTTACCCCAAATGTGATTGGCAGTCGCCCGACCGCGGCGAGTATCGGCGACATCAATGACATCGTCGTGAACGAGAGTCGCCATGTGGATCAGCTCCATGGCCACCGCCACGGGAACGACCTCTGAGATGTCTTGGACAAAAAGACCCGCGGACAACAGGGTCAGCAACGGCCTGATGCGTTTCCCTCCGCCATCAAGCAGATGAAGGAAGATCTCCTTAGCCTCGGGCGTGGCATCCGAGAGCGCTGCTCTGAGACGCCGCTCCACACATCCCACGGCTTCATCAATCCCAGGGAGCGTCTCCCGGAGCAGGTTCAAGCTCATTCTTCTTCTCTCTCCCATATGCAATCAGATCAGCTCAAGCTTGCCCTACATCCGTCTGTACAATACGTCCGTCTACAGATGAACACGCAGATCCATGGAATCTCCCACTCGCCATAGTCGCAGAGTCAGCGTACCACCGAAACCCGCGGTCCGCACCGCCTCCGCCAGATCCTCCATAGAGGTTATCCGTCGACCATTTGCAGCCACTATGACATCCGCCGCCTGCAATCCGGCCTTGGCAGCCGGCGTGTCCGGAAGGACACGGGTGATGAACGCACCGTTCTCAGCAGGCAGAGGCCGGCCCGTGTTACGCCTGATGGCTTGAGCCAGTGACGGGGTCAGCGTGCCGCCGATGGCCCCCAAACGCACGGGTCGCCCATAGCGCAGAATCTGCTGCATGCTCTCTATGGCATCGGCGATAGGAATGGAAAAGCCAAGTCCCTGCGCCTCGACGCCTGCGACTTGGCGTACCACAGCCGTATTGATACCGATCACGCGCCCTGACAGATCGACCAGGGGACCGCCGCTGTTACCCGGATTGATGGCGGCATCAGTCTGGATCAAGTTCTGAAGAGGAGGCCCTTCAGAGGGCCCCACGGCGAGTTCTCTGCCTAAGGCACTGATGATTCCTGTTGTTACGGAATAGTCGAAGCCAAAAGGATTGCCGATGGCAATCACCTGTTGCCCGACGCGCAAGCGGCGCGAATCACCGATAGGAGCCACGGGAAGATCTCGGCCCTCAATCTGCACAACAGCCAGGTCACTTTGGGGATCAGTGCCGACAACCAAACCGGGGAAACCCCGGCCATCAGGCAAAAAGACGTCGATCTGTTTGGCGTCTCGCACCACATGGTAGTTGGTCAGAACATGCCCCTTTGAGTCGATGATGACTCCCGAGCCCAGTCCGTAAGATTCGGTGACCACGGGCCCGAACAAGGAAGCCACCTGCACACTTTCTGTGACGGCAATCTTGACGACACTGTCGCCGACACTGCGTACGGCCTGGACCAAAGCCTGTTCCACAGGGGCTTCACTGACCAGGGAGACCTCACTGGCACGGGGCGGCGATTCGTCTTTGCCACTCTGACGAACGGCGGCGACACCTGCCACAAAAACGGCAGCAACAACCAAGATCGCTATCCATTGACGCCTTAACATACTTCTCTCGCCCCCAGCGACACACTCTGTATCAAGAAGTAGTGTGCCGCGGGGAGAGGTTGGTTACACCGCGTTCAAGACCAGCTGACGAGCGTCGGTCTCCAAATCGGCCAACGCCGCACGGTCAGGAGCTTCCAGATAGATGCGGAGCAAGGGTTCGGTACCGGAGGCGCGAACCAACATCCAGCTACCGTCTGTGAAAACATACTTGGCTCCGTCAATGACGACCGCATCGGCTAAGCGACGGTCGCCCACGGTCTGAGGCGGGTGCTCCCCCAGTTGTGTCAACAGCTCAGTCTTTTTCTCCTCCGGATAGCGCAGATCGATGCGTTTCGAAACGCTTGGTCCCACTTGATCGGCCCAACGCTCCAGATACTTCCGCAACGGCATACCCGTCACCGCTCGCACCTCGGCCAACAAGAGCGTGGCGAGCACACCGTCTTTTTCCGGGATGTGTCCTTGGATACTCAGGCCACCGCTTTCTTCGCCACCTATGACGACCGGTTCTTTGCGCATCCACTCGCAGATGTGCTTAAATCCCACCGGAGTCTCACGCCGCGCCAAGCCAAAATGATCCGCTAAGCGATCGATAAGATGAGTGGTCGCTATCGTACGCACGACGGATCCTTTGAGGGCACGTCGTTCAACCAAGTACGGTATGAGCAGGGAGATGACTTCGTTGGGCGACAAGTACGTGCCGTCAGAATCAATGACTCCGAAGCGGTCCGCATCCCCGTCAGTGGCCAGACCCAGATCAACCCGGCCGGTCTTGGTCAATTCCACAAGTTCGGACAGATACCGTTCCTGAGGCTCCGGAGTGACTCCTCCAAAGAGCGGATCGCGCTCCACCCGCAGCGAGACAACCTCCACCCCGGCCTCGCGCAGGATCTCACCGACGTAGTTGCGGCCGGATCCGTGCATGGCATCATAGCCTACTTTGAGACCCGCTTCAGCGATGGCCTCGAGGTCCACCAAACGCCGCAATGACGTGAGGTAATCAGGACGCGGATCAAACGAATCAACATCCAGGTCTTCAGCCGAGGACCTTTGTGACAAAGCCGGCTCGCCGCTGATAGCCCGAGCGAGATGACGTTCAATATCCGAGGTTATCTCGATGGATGCCGGTCCTGCATAGGCCGGGATGAACTTGACCCCGTTGTACTCCGGAGGGTTGTGACTTGCCGTAAACATAATCGCCCCGGCGGCGTTAAGCTGAGTGACGGCATGTGCCGCCACTGGCGTAGGTACATCCTCATCAGGCAGCCAGACCTGAATGCCGTTCGCCTTCATCACTGCTGCTGCCTCTTGGGCAAAATGCTCAGCCAAGAAACGTGCATCGTGGGCAACAACCACTCCCTGTCTATGTATACCCGCCTGTTTCAGATGTTCGGCAATGGCCTGACAAACCAAACGGACATTGGAAAACGTGAAGGTATCACACATGATCGCTCTCCAGCCATCAGTGCCAAAGCGGATTTTCGCTGCCCCAACCAAATCCATCGCCCTCCTTGCATCGCCGGTTACGGCCCATGTATTCCCCTCTACAGCCTCCCCCATTGCTGCCCGTATCTTACATACTTGCCCTTTTTTACCTGGTCAGTGCGGGTCTGGAGGTTTTTCCCTTCGCAGGGGCCAAACGCCATCGCATCGAAGAGCACAAGGCAAGGGGGGAATTTGCATGTCTTGGACCAGAATGCCTTTTGTGCTTCTGCTGATCGGTATTTTGCTCATCAACGTCCCCCAGGGACAGCCCCCTGAAATCGTGATCGTCCACATGCCTGAACTCGAGAGCGCTCAGAAAAGGAGCCTCGATCCTTCCTCGCTACGTCTGGTCACATACAACATCCAGCACGGCGCCGGCCTTGACACACAAGTAGACCTGACACGTGTGGGTTCCACTCTAATGGCTACAGATGCCGATGTCATCTTTCTCACGGAAGTCGACTCACACTGGAGGCGCAGCGGTTTTGTCGACCAGCCGACTGAGTTGGCCATGATGCTTCAGACGCCGTATGTGGCCTTTGCTCCGGCCCTTACCCGCCCCGGCACGAACGCTATGTATGGGAACGCTCTGCTCAGCCGCTTTCCCATCGAAGAGGCAGAACGCATATCTCTTCCCAGCGGTCCTTGGCAAGAGCCGCGGGTAGTGCTTTCCGCCGCCATACGCCTGCCGAATGGCATGTTGCTGCGAATCATCGGCACTCACTTAGGGCTCAATCATTCTGACCGCCTCGCACAGGCCGCCATTCTCAGAGAGCTAAGATCCATGTATGACACGGACCTTCTGGTACTCATGGGCGATTTGAACGCTCATCCGGATTCACCGGAAATACAGTTGTTACTCGGCGCCCCGGATGATGGCGAGCGCTCGGCCCGCTGGGTCGATCCCATGCAAGGCAGCCGGACACCCGCCACTTTTCCGACCCACGCACCAAGAGCGCGCATCGACTATATACTCGTCTCGGAAAACCTCAAGCCGATGATCCGAGCCTACAGCAGTCCCTTCTCCGATGCCTCTGACCACCTGCCGGTATTGGCTGAACTATCGCTGACCGAAGGCGGTGCCCACCAGTAGCAGACGCATGATCTGCTCCGCGGCATCCTCCAGAAGAGCCGGAGCTTTGTCAACTGCTTCCGCCAGGGTCATGGGACGACGTACCAAGCTGAAAATGGCATCAAAACCATGGGCATGCAACTGCCGCGCATCATCGGCTACGGATCCGGCCAACGCAATCACCGGTTTTCTATGCTTGACGGCTACCTCAGCCACCCCTGCCGGCGCCTTCCCGAACGCCGTCTGGGAGTCAATCCCGCCTTCGCCCGTAATGACCAGATCCGCCGTACGGGCGTGTTTGTCCAGCTCTACGACGTCGAGGACTATATCGACGCCTCGCTGCATGCGGGCCGGCAAAAAGGCCAGGAGTCCGGCGCCCAGACCACCCGCCGCACCTGCACCGGGCAGATCCCGGACTTCCTTGGCCAGTTGCTCAAAGATCACATCCGCATAGTGCTGCAAGGCCGCATCAAGCTCGACGACCATTTCAGGAGTGGCTCCTTTTTGCGGACCGTATACGGCACTGGCTCCGTTCGGGCCGCACAGCGGATTAGTGACATCGCTGGCCACCACGATCTCCATGTTGGCCACAGCAGGATGCAAGTCGTCGGTGTCAATGGTATGCAGGCGCGCCAGGGCCGCTCCTCCGGGCGGCAGTTCTTCACCGGCTGCATCTAACAGACGGATGCCCACCGCCTGCGCCAGACCGGCGCCGCCGTCGTTGGTCGCGCTGCCGCCGATGCCCACAATGGCCTTGGAGCAACCTCTTGCCGCCGCTGCCAGCAAAAGCTCCCCGGTACCTCTCGTCGTGGTAATCCTGGGATTGCGTTTTTCGGGCGGCACAAGCACCAATCCGGAAGCTGAAGCCATCTCTATTACAGCGGTTTTTCCGTCACCGAGGATGCCGAAAAAGGCCTTCACGGGTTCGCCCAAAGGGCCGGTAACCGTCACCGTCACGATTTCGCCGCCCGTGGCATCCACAAGCGACTGTACCGTGCCTTCTCCGCCATCGGCCATCGGCACCTCAATCAGTTCCGCCCGCGGCAGTACTCGACGAATGCCGGCGGCGATGTGTGCGGCCACTTCCCGCGCGGTCAGAGAACCTTTGAACTTATCCGGAGCGATTAGGATACGCATGATCACACCCCACTAATGCCTCTGCAATGCTGTTGAGCTTCTCCGTTCCGTAGCCGATACCCTGCGACAAGTGCGTGCCTGCCGCGAGGCGAAAGACAAAAAAACAGGCTGATGTCCAAAAAAGAACACCGGCCTGTTTTTGGGATCGCCACTATGATTCCATATACACGATGATGTTGGCTGAAGAACCGACCGATCCGCGCCCGTCGCTAACACGCCGGAAGGCTATGCTTCAACGAATTCGACAACTTTGCCGGAAGCAAAGATAAGCCTGGAGATGCGCTTGCCTTTCCATATGATGCGCACGCCTTCTTTGGGCGACACTGTGACCCTGCTCTTCTGCGCAACCTTGATGGCCATCTACTCTCTCCCCACCGATCTTCTAACCAACACTTGCATTATACGTTCGTCATGTCACTGTCACAACCGAAACCCGACCCAATACAGCCGCCAACTACAGGCATGCCAGGCATATTCTGCACAGGAATCAACCTGCGCCGGTTCCGACCCGGAGCGGTTTTATGCAAAAAACGCCTGGGTTGCGGTTCCCAAGCGTTTTTCCCGTATGGCGCGCCCAGCAGGAATCGAACCTGCGCACCCGGCTCCGGAGGCCGGTGCTCTATCCGCTGAGCTATGGGCGCTCATATTGCTTTCCCATTATAGCAAACGCCGCGACGACCTGCAACCATAAGAATCAATCGGGACACCTTTCAAAAAAGGCTGACTTTGGTTTATCGGCTACTGCCGTCATCATCCTCACAGCCCTGAACAAAAAGCCTTCCTGAGCTGTGGATTAAGGCCAGCAGTACCTTACTCATATCAGTGAAACCCCTGTCGGCGAGTTGGGTGCGCAGCCACTGTTCATCCAGACCAATCGCTTCCAAGGCACCGCGATCGATTTCGCCGTCGATCACCAGAGTGTGGGTCGGTCCTTCGTAAGCCGTCTGCAGTCCCAAATCCGAAGGTGTCACCGTACGATGCTGGGATTTCGGCAGAACTGAGAGCTCACCGTCACACTCAAGAATGGCCATCTCAACATCCATAAGATTGGGATATCCCCGGACGCGCAATTGCTCCATGAGTTCGGCGACACTGAAACGCAGCCGACGCATCTCACTGTGCATCAGTGTTCCGTCACGTACCACCACTGAGGGTTTCCCTGAAATCAACTCACGTATCCGACGGTTGGTAAAACACAGGCGTGACAGAGCGATCTCCAGAACGACGAGTGTGATGATCGGTATCACGCCCAACATGAGAGATCTTCGGGGATCCTCAATAGGAATGGCAGCCGCTTCGGCCATGATGATCGTGACAACCAAATCCAGGGGTCCCAAAGAACCCAATCCTCTTTTGCCCATGACTCGCAGTGTGATTAGCAAGAAGAAGTAAAAGAAAACGGTACGAAAAAAAGAGACGAGTAGCATGAAGTGACTCCCGAAAGAGTGATCCGCTACAGATTTCCCTTTCCCGGCACGTTTCATTCATCCGATCTCGGTTGTGACTCAGCACTTGTCCTAAGACCGCGGCCGAAAAAGCGTCGTATCGCTTGCACCGCCACAGTGATGGTGATATACTCAGAGCACAATAGCCCTTTCCTTGCAAGAGGCCAGCCGGCTCGTGAGCCAGCTGGTCTTTTGTGTCTGTGCGGACACAGGCACATGAGATCGTCAGGAGGGGCTGTAATAAGGTGAATCTGAACATCCCGGCCAGCATGACCGAAGGACTGGCGGAGCGAGTGTGTCATCTTGTAGAAGGACTTGAGACTCCCGGGTTCTATAAAGGACTACACATACAAATCGATCTGACAAATCCTCAGGGACGATGGGAATTGCTCGTCTTAGCCGTTCTCTTAGCCGCTCGAGTGAGTGAAAGCGTTGCTGAGACCGCCTTTGAAGCCCTACAACGGCATGGGCTGCTTGATCTTGAACGCATGCGCCTGATGAGAAGCCAAGACACGCATCAGGTGGGCGAAATCCTCCATGGGGAATACCGAGGCATAGTCGATCGCGGAAAAAAAGCCGCTGCCCTGTTTGCAAACGCACAAATGCTTCACGACATCTATGACGGTGATCTGAACAGACTGTATGAACTTGGCCGCACATCAGCCGAAGTGGTGCCCATGCTCCAACAGTTCAAGCAGATCCACACCCGCGCCCGATGGTTGTGCCGATCCATGCATGAGGCTGGGCTTTGGACCGACTTGGCAAAAGACGAGGTTGTGTTTCTTGACTCCCATGTAAGGCGAGCTTTGAGTCGTCTGGGACTCGTGGACAACAACCAAGCCTGGCCGCGCCTCAAGCAGGAGATGTACAAGGTCATCACAGATCTGTTTGACGGTGACACGACTTGTCTTTATCGACTGGGGCGGTATGTGTGCTCCGTCATCGAACCGGAGACATGTAACGGCCAATGCCCTTTGAGAGACATCTGCCTCTATGCACAGTCTTGAACACGGGTATAAGTGGTGGGTATCTCCGTCTCATACCCACCACTCTGCACGCGACGCCGGATCAAAACAAGAGAATCGTACGGCTCTCGTTGACAATGAGCTCATGCTGTGCTTAATATTGAACCGCAGTCAGACATGGCCTGTTTCAGAGCGGCCGTGGTCACCCGCATCCTCGGGGGGCGATTTAGTCCATGCCATCGGTTGTTGTTGTGGGAGCCCAATGGGGAGACGAAGGCAAGGGAAAAATAACCGATTTCCTGGCTGAGCGCGCTCAAGTAGTCGTTCGCTATCAAGGCGGTAGCAACGCCGGACACACCGTAGTGGTCAACGGACGGGAGTTCAAGTTGCATCTTGTTCCTTCCGGTGTCATTCATCCAAACGCACTGTGCATGATCGGCAACGGTGTGGTTGTCGATCCCGTACTGTTGGTAGAAGAGCTCAGAAGCCTTGAGCTGGAGGGCATCGGCCCGGTACGTCTGGTGATCAGTGACCGCGCCCACGTCATTTTGCCCTATCATCGCTTGCTGGATAAGCTCGAGGAAGAACAGCGAGCAGGCGTAGGTACTCGCATCGGCACGACCGGTCGGGGCATAGGCCCCACCTATGTCGACAAGGTAGCCCGCAGCGGTGTCCGCATGGGTGATCTGGTGACCATGGAACGCTTCCGGAAGCGCCTGCGGGAGATTCTACCCGTCAAAAACGCCCTTATCAACGCGCTCTACGGACATCCCGGATTCACCGAGGATGAGATCATAGACCGGTGTGGTGCCGCGGCTGAACGCCTGGCTCCCATGGTCACTGACACTTCATTGTCGTTGCACTCCTATCTTGAGCGGCGAGCACGGGTGCTTTTTGAGGGAGCCCAGGGCACCTTGCTCGATATTGACCATGGGACTTATCCTTTTGTAACCTCCTCGTCCGCCACTGCCGGTGGTGCGGCCATAGGGAGCGGAGTGGCACCGCGTTTTTTGGACAACGTGCTGGGTGTGGTCAAAGCCTATACCACGCGGGTGGGAGAAGGTCCGTTTCCCTCAGAGTTGCACGGCGAACTGGCCGAACACCTGCGCATGAGAGGCACCGAATACGGCACGACCACGGGGCGCCCAAGGCGAGTTGGCTGGTTCGACGGGGTGATTGCCCGCTATGCAAAGCGTGTGAACGGCTTGTCAGCATTGGCGGTAATGAAGCTCGATGTTCTGTCCGGATTGGACGAGCTTAAGCTGTGTGTAGCCTACAGACATAACGGCAAGCGTATTGAGCATCTTCCCGGCAGTGTCGAGATCTTGCAGCAATGCGAACCCATCTATGAAACGATGCCTGGTTGGCAAGAAGATATTTCCGGCATCACCAAGTATGAAGATCTACCGAAAAACGCTCAGGCCTATTTGGCCCGGATTTCTGAGATGAGCGGCGTGACGATTGCCATCATATCAGTAGGGCCCGGACGTGAACAGACCATAGTCCGTCGGCCGATGTTGTGAAGCAAAGATGATATGCAGCGGTTGGGGATGAGGGGTTGACAGAACAACATCGGAGAGGTAGAATGAATTGCACAGTAAGGGGCAGATAGCTCAGCTGGTTAGAGCGCTACGCTCACATCGTAGAGGCCGGGGGTTCGAGTCCCTCTCTGCCCACCATAGAAAAGCCCGTCGTTATGTGATTAGCGGCGGGCTTCTTGTTTTGGTACGCCCCGGAAGGTATCGTGGGTAGGAAGCGTCATCGCTCGCGCCTTCGCCCCGCACGACCGGCCATACGGTTAACGTACCACGATGGTTCATGCAGTGCTCAGAAGCTGTCTATGCTGATCGAGCAGAGACACGAGTCGGTTATGGAATACGGGTATTTTGAAGCCTTCGTTCATGTGTGGGCTCCTGACAACAACTGAGCAGAGCGTGCCATCAAGCCGTTAGTCATCGGTCGCAAGAACCGACTTTTTTCAAACACACCGCGTGGCGCACAAACAAGTGCAGTCATCTACAGCATTGTGGAGACTGCCAAAGCAAACGGCCTGAAGCCGTATGAGTACATCACTTACCTGCCGGAGCAGATGCCGAACGTTGATCTCAGTGATCCCGCGGCAGTTGATTCTTTCTTGCCGTGGTCAGAGACGTTGCTTGCTTCCGGCACAAGCCCGCACAACAACCGGTGACCTACTATCCTCGCTAAGGATTGCCATGGCCGAGTTCACCTGATGAGTGCGCTCGGCTTCATTCTTTGCCTGGCGTGGGAGGCCCTAATCGGCTGTGTCGCTCCAACCAACCTGACCCCAACGGCACTGGGTTCTCTCGCCACTAACCGGAAGCAGCCTGATCACCGTCGACACACCTGATCCCGTCTTACTCACAACGATAGCCTCCCATCCCGTGCTTCTGGGATCATCATCTGTTGCTCACGGCATTCGTGGAAGGTGTGTTCCATTTGACGCTTACGCATTCAACCATAGGTGTTGGACTGCGCAGCGCGTTCCTCGATCGATGCCCGGCAGCCTCCGGCGTAAGCTTGAAGTAGTTGCCCCGGCCGCGCAAAACCCGAGCGAGTTCGTCGACGGTTCGTTGCAGACGCCATCCGTTGCCCTGTCACAGCTGCTTGACTACCGCCTTGAGCCACATCTCACTGATCTCGCCGCTACCTCAGGCCGCGGTTTCATATGAGGGGTTATGAAAGACCCGAGGGTGACCGATCGCACTGCAGTTGTCAGCATACCGGCGGAAATCATGTCTTCGACGTTGGCGGCTGAGGAGTGCCTGCAAGTCTATGCCCACGACTCAACTCTTCCCCGGCAAGTCCCGGATGCCCCGGAAACCTGTGCACCATCTTCCGTTCCCGCTGACGATTGACTCTGCAAAATGAGCCGTTCCTGAGGGAAAATCGCCAGAAGTGTCGAATAAGGGCATGGCATCCGTTTCAGTTGTCCATTTTTGTCAGGAGGATCCATCATGACCAAGATGTTTCGAACCGTCTTTGTAGCAGCCGCTGTGTCACTCTTGTTGTGTACGTCAGTAGGCGCCACCACGCTTGTGGTAGCCACGCACATCAATGATGCCGAACTGGTTGGTTCACAGGTAGAACTGATGAAGGGCTTCGAGCAGCTTTACCCCGGCGTGGAAGTCGAGATCTGGTACTCGCCGTGGGCGGACTACCATGATCGTCTGCTGACGATGTACTTAGGAGGAGCAGGGCCCGATGTAGCCACGGTGGGCCGACTCCAGTTCGCTTCTTTCATTGAAGGAGGCCTCTTCCAATCTCTGAATCAGTTCATTGCCGCCGATCCGCGCCTTGACATCAATAAAGACGCCGTATCCGGCATCATGTTCTCAGGCATATACAAGGGCGAAGTCTATGGTTTTCCGGTCTACAACGGTCCCGCCCTTCTTTTCTACAATCCCACCATTTTTGCTCAGCGCGGTGTGGCCGAGCCGGTTGATTACGTCGCGAGTGATAACTGGAATCGGGAGACCTTTTTGCAGGTGGCTAAGAAGTTGACCTACGACACCGCAGGACGTGGTACTCCCACTCATTTCGGCTACTTCGGCTACACCGAATGGCAGCCAATGTGGATTTCTTATATTCGTCACGCCGGCGGTGACGCCATCACAAGCGACCGTTCCGGCCTCAATCTGCCACAGACCATAGAGTCTCTGGAATGGCTAAACGATCTCAATGTGCTCCACGGGGTGACCGCTCATCCCGGTCCGGGCGGCGCCAGTTGGGAATCAGGAACCATAGCCATGCATATCCGGTGGCAGACCACCGGTCTGATCGAAAAGAATCTCTACGCGGCCGTGGATCCGGAACCCGCCCCCATTCCCGCAGGTCCCAAGGGCTATGCCCATCTCGTCGGGGGCGTACCCGCCTGTGTGGCCACATCTGCCGAGAATCCCGAACTGGCCTACCAATACGCGAAATGGTTTGGGATGGAGAGCGAAATATGGAAGCTAAGAGGCGGTCCTCCGTTGTCTTGGAAGCAAGTCAGAGGACCTGAATACCGGGCCACGTTAAGAGCCTTCAAAAACCCGACTATGTTTGACATGGCCCTCGTAGGCGATGCCCGGCCGGAGCCTGAGTTCGGTTTCGTTGAATACGCTGAGATAAACAACATCCTCGCCAACGTGCTGATCAACCCCATTCGGCGAGGCGAGGTCTCCGTCAGAGCAGCCGTGAGTGAGGCCCATCGCCTGCTGACACAGGTTCTCGAAAAAAGATAGAGACGGATTTAGCCCGCACTGACGGGTACAAACAAGAAGCCTTCTCAAGAAACCTGAGGAGGCTTTTTGTACGCCCAAGTTGATCAAAGTCTGATTCGGCTGGGTATTCCGATCTAGAAAGACCGCTGTAACGGAAAAGGAGGGCCACCTTCACGGACAGATAGGGCCACTGTCACGGACTACAAGGCCACCCTCTTATCCACCATTTTTCCGTTCAGATTACCCTAGGTCCCCGACGTTGCCGTTTTTTCCGTGTTTGCTCTCAATCCATGTCTCTCCCTCATGGAGACTTTCCCGTCAATAATTATCTCAATAGCGTTGTGGATGGTCCGATCGATGATCGCTTCGGAAATCGGGGCGTCTCCCGAAGGGCTGATCCTCTCATACCAGCCTTTGGGCGCATACTGTGTACACAGTATCAAGGAGCCGCGATGGATCCTGGCTTCGATGATCTCTAGAACATCATACGATTCTTGCTGGGTGAGACATCGTATCCAGTTTTCCGCACCCTTCTGCCTGAATCTCCCCTGGTTTTTGGCCAAGGGTTACGTATCATAGCTCACATGGGTGTAGGCCTTGTGATCAAGGCCCGTGAGTTCCAGGAGCTCGTACAGGCGCGGATCGATGTTCGAGGGCAACCTTCGTCGAGTTGCTGTACCGTTGCAGAGTTTGAGGATCTG
>JBMNSS010000008.1:0-39892 GCA_050945315.1 Limnochordia bacterium
CGATGTCTTCCATTCGCCACGCGTCCCTTCATTACGGCGTTTCTGAAGGGTTCGCGATTTGGAAGATATCTCCTGCTACGAGTTCAAGTAAATCTCTGGGCCCGTCCAAAGGGGTGCGGAAAAACAGATGTATACAGCAGGTTATGAGTAGTGGATCACGAAGTGGAACGCATCATAGGATAAATAATGGGTTCATGGTTTCTTGGGTGAGGTGATCGGAGTGGTGCTCATCACCGTGGGAGCGATTTTCCTATTGGTAGGCATTTTGGTCTCCCTGACGGGAGTAGGGGTCGTGGTTGGCATACCGTTGGCCGTCACCGGTATCATCTTAGGGATACTCGGACTGGCCGGGGCCGCCATCGCGGTTATATGGGCTTTGGTCAAGTTGGTGCTTCTGCTTTTGTTCTCACCGCTTATACTGTTGTTTTGGCTCTTGCGTTTGCTCTGGCATCTGGTCGCCTAGATCCCATCCAAAAAGAAACGAAGAAGGCGTCGTCGCGCCTTCTTCGGTGACAGCCGTGTCTAGGTCGCTGATCACTTTACCTGGCTTCCTCCGAAACCTTGGTGAACGACACTGAATCCAGCGGCCTCCAGCTCTTTGATCAGTTGCCCGGTGTCTTTGGTATCCACTTTTAACACTACCAACGAGTGGACTTTATCTTCGTCATCCTCATCATCGAAAGCTGCGATCGCCAGAATGTCGATTCCCAGATCACTTACGACCCGGGTCATCTTGGCCAAGACACCGATACGATTGACCACTCGCAGGGTGATGCGCGCCCCTGGTTTTGGAGCATGCATCAAGTCGACGAAGGCATCAAAAAGATCGCGCTCGGTGACGATGCCGATCACCTTGTCGTTCTCGACCACAGGTAATCCGCTGATATGGAGATCTCGCATCAGGAGTGCGGCCTCTTCAACTGTGGCATCCGGTCCTATGGTCACCGGATCAGTCGTCATCACTTCTTTGACTCGCATCTTGGCCAGCAACGCGTTTTGTTCCCAGATCGACAGCGTCGTCGCCACTGATGGAGAGATGCGCATCAGATCGAGCTCAGTGACTATTCCCACGAGCCGCTCGCCTCTCGTCACCAGCAGGCGACCAAAATTCCCTTTTTGCATGGCCTCCATGGCTTCATGGACCGTGTTCTCTTCGGTTACGGTGACGGGGTTGGGTGTCATCACAGCTCTGACTAGCATTGGCCTCACCTTCCGTTTTGCGCTTAGCAGTCGTACTCAAAAAGGACTAACCACCCAAATAGGCCTTCTTCACCTCGTCCATGGTCGCCACTTCTTGCGCCGTGCCTGACAACATCACTCTACCGGTTTCCAACACGTAGGCCCGGTCCGCGATAGACAACGCCATGCGCGCATTTTGCTCCACAAGAAGAACGGTAGTCCCCGAGGCGTTGATCTCTTGGATGATCCTAAATATCTCTCTGACCAGCAACGGAGCCAGGCCCATACTGGGTTCATCCAGAAGTAACAGGGTCGGTGATGACATAAGGGCGCGTCCCATGGCCAACATTTGTTGTTCGCCGCCGCTCAACGTGCCGGCCAATTGATTACGTCGTTCCTGAAGGCGGGGAAACAGCTCATAGACTTGTTTCATATCTCGGGCTACCCCGGCACGGTCTCGGTGACGAAGATAGGCACCCAACTGTAGGTTTGTTTCGACAGATAGATTGGCGAAAACACGGCGCCCCTCCGGGACTTGAACAACGCCGGCGGCGACGATCTTGTGTGGCGGAAGGTTGCCGATGTCAGTGTCTTGAAAACAGATACTACCGCTACGGGCGCGTACCAGTCCGGAAATGCAATTCAGGGTACTGCTCTTCCCCGCTCCGTTGGCGCCGATCAAGGTGACAATCTCTCCCTGGTTGACTTCTATGGAGAGATCCTTGAGAGCATGTATGCCCCCACCGTAGTATACGTTGATCTCTTGGACCTTTAGCACTAGATGGCTTCCTCCCCCAGGTAGGCTTTGATCACACGTTGGTTTGATCGCACCTCAGCCGGCGTTCCTTCTGCGATGGTCATCCCATAGTCCAAGACAGTGATGTGTTCGCAGATGCCCATCACCAGATTCATGTCATGTTCAATGAGAAGTATTGTGACTCCAAACTCTTGTCGGATGCGCTGGATGAAATCCATGAGCTGAACCGTTTCGTTAGGATTCATTCCTGCGGCTGGTTCGTCCAACAAGAGCAATCGCGGTCGAGTGGCCATGGCACGTGCAATCTCCAAGAGGCGCTGATCCCCGTACGGCAGGTTGCCCGCAATCTGATCCGCTTTATCATCAAGCTCCAAGACGCGCAGTAGCTCAAGCGATGAGCCCGTGATCTCGGCCTCTTCCTCCGCAATGCCCAGATGCAGGAGAGCCCTTATGAAATCGTACTTGACATGTTTGTGTTGGGCTATCATCACATTCTCCAAGACTGAGCGATTGGCGAACAAGCGGATGTTTTGAAACGTACGAGCCAAGCCCAGCCGGGTAACGGCATGAGGAGGCAGGTGCGTGATGTCTTGATCCGCGAAAATGATCTGCCCTTCCGTGGGACGGAGCAAGCCGGAAATCATGTTGAAAACGGTAGTCTTCCCCGCTCCGTTCGGCCCGATCAGGCCCACAAGACTTCCTTCATGCACGCTGAGATTGAGATTGGATACGGCACGCAGACCTCCAAAGGTCATGGCAAGTCCGCGTGTCTCAAGAAGCACCGCCAACCCGCTCCTCCTCCTTCTTTGGCATCAATAGCGACGGCAGATCCAGCTCTTTGGAACCCATCAGGCCCGAAGGTCTAAAGACCATCATCAATATCAGCGCCAGGCTGTATATGATCATGCGTTGGTAGGGCCAGGGTGCCAGTATCATCGACAAGAAGGTGAGCAAGACAGCGGCCAAGACCGATCCCGTCAGGCTTCCCATGCCGCCGAGGACTACGATGATGAGGACTTCGACGGAACGCAAGAACCCGAAACTCTGAGGGCTGATGATGAAAAAGGCATGAGCATACAGCACTCCTGCCAGACCTGCGAAAAAGGCTCCGATAGTGAACGCGGTCACCTTGTAAGCGGTTGTGTTAATACCCATGGCCGTGGCGGCAATCTCATCTTCACGTACTGCGATGCAGGCTCTTCCATGGGCGGAATTGATCCAGTTGCGGAGCACCAGCACCGTCACGACCACCATGGCAGCGAGCCAGGTGAACGAGGTGTAGCGACGGGTGACAACAAACCCATGAGCGCCGCCAACATAGGCCCAATTGAGGAAAAAGACCCGTATGATCTCTCCGAATCCCAACGTGGCGATGGCCAGATAGTCACCTCGCAGTCGCAGAGTCGGCAAGCCAATCAAAAAGCCAATGCAGGCCGCGGCCAGAGAACCGGCGATGAGCGCGATCGGAAACGGCAAGTTGAACTTGACTGTGCATATGGCCCCCACGTAAGCTCCCACACTCATGAACCCGGCGTGGCCTAATGAGAACTGACCCGTGAAGCCGTTTATCAGGTTGAGGCTGGTCCCCAAAATGATAAAAATCCCAGCCAGCTTGATGTTGATCATCAAGTATTCGTCAATTATGCCCGCAGCTTGGAGCGCTATGATCAACAGGTAGACAGCTGCTATGACTGCTCCCCAGATGACTTGCTTCGAGTATCGTTCAAAGGCCACCGTTCTCACACCTTTTCGTGTCCCGTTTTTCCGAGAAGTCCCGTAGGTTTGACTAGCAAGATCAAAATCAGGAGCGCAAAGGCCACTGCGTCGCGATAGGTCGACGACAGAAAGCCGGCGACCAACGACTCTGCGATCCCCATCAAAAGCCCGCCCACAACAGCACCGGGAATGATTCCTATGCCGCCGAGTACGGCAGCCACGAAAGCCTTTAACCCGGGCATGACACCCATGAGGGGGTCAATACGATTGTAATAGATGCCCACCAACAGCCCGGCCGCACCGGCCAGGGCTGATCCAATGGCAAATGTGTAGGAGATGACTGAATCCACATTGATGCCCATCAGCGCCGCGGCTTGCTCATCAAACGAGACCGCCCTCATGGCTTTGCCAGCGCGCGTATGCTGGACCAGCAGCTGCAGGGCGATCATGAGCAACACGGCAACTGTGAGTATGAAGATCTGCTGTGCCGTAATAAGAAGTCCACCGACATGAATTTGGTAAGACGAAAGCAGCTGCGGATAGGAGCGCGGTTGCGGAGAGACTGCCCAGATCATACTATACTCCAACAAAAACGAGACTCCGATAGCAGTGATGAGCAACGTGATACGCGGCTGACCGCGCAAGGGCTTGTAGGCGACACGTTCAACAACGATGCCCAGCAGTGCGGCTCCGGCCATGGACATAATAAGAGCCGGCAGAAATGACAGTCTTAACACTGCAGTGGCAAAAAAACCTATGAAAGCGCCCATCATGTAGATGTCGCCGTGAGCAAAGTTGATGAGGCGAACGATCCCATAGACCATAGTGTATCCGAGGGCAATCAGTGCGTAGACGCTTCCCAATGAGATACCGTTGATTATCTGTTGCAAAAACTCCGTCATCGTCCGACTCCTTCTTGCGCATGTTTCAATCCAACCATAATTCGAGCCCGGCGAGGAAATACCTCCGCCGGGCTCTATCCTTTTCCTTCCCCGAAGCACCAAACCTGCTGTGACCTCGCCGAATCCTCTGGCGATAGTCATGGTGCTGCGGCGCCGGATGATCGGCGGCGTTGCGTTCTTGTCAGCACTTGGCGTTGTCTGGGCGGATGGCAGGAGTGCTTACACACACCCCTGCCTACGCTTGTTTGTCCACAGCTTTGCGACGGGTACGGTCTCGTCATGAGCCTCTGAGGGGTCACTGCCCGTTGGCTTGGTCAATCATCCGCCACACCAGTCAAGGATCCGGGAGGCTCGGTGTTCTACTCGCTCGTCGCTCAGTGCTCAAAGCCTCCGCCGAGCGGGCGGATGTCGCCACGGATGGCAGACTGCCAAAAGCATTGACGCCGAAAACGACCGATCAAGTCAAGTTTCCATTCAGCCTATGTGCAACCAACTGCCCCGGCAGAGTGAACGTCTTAAGGCGTGATGACGTCTCTGACCGAGGGCGCACCGTTCTTCAGCTCGACGATAATACCGTCTTTGATGGGGTTGCGATCTTCACCCATGGTGATGTTGGCGCGCAGTATCTTCAGGTCCTCCGTGGCTGCCAGCGCATCTCGGATCGCTGCAGGGGTGAAAGAATCTGTCCTTTGTAGCGCGTCAACAAGGATCCAACCGGCCTCGTATCCCAAAGCGGCAAAGGCATCGGGCACATGACCGAACTTGGATTCATACGCCTCAACAAACTTCCGGACAACAGGGTCGTCGTCCGCCGCAGTGTAGTGATTTGTGAAGTAAATGTCATTCAGGTTCTCGGCACCGGCGATCTCAACTAGTTTAGCGGAGTCCCAACCGTCACCGCCAGTAAGCGGAACATTGATGCCCATTTCGCGAGCCTGGCGAGCGATGGCGCCTTGCTCTTCGTAATAACCCGGAATGTAGATCATATCCGCCCCGGATGACTTGATCTTGGTGAGCTGCGGACGGAACTCCGTGTCTTTGGACAGATAGTTCTCTTCGGCAACGATCTTGCCACCCAACTCTTCATAGCGCTGACGGAAGAAGCTCGCCAAGGCAGTGGAGTACGGATCGCCGCTGTTGACCAGCATGGCCGCCTTGCGTGATCCCAAGGCGTTGTATGAGAACTCAGCCATGGCAATGGCCTGGAAGTCGTCCATGAAGCAGGCGCGGAAGACATAGTCACCCACTTTGGTGACATCAGGGGCAGTCGCCGTGGGTGTGAGCATCGGGACTTTCATTTCCTGGGCCACGTTACCGGCGGCAATGGAGTTGCTGCTGATGACAGGTCCCAGCATGGCCACAACCTGGTCTTTTGTTATCAGCTTTGTCGCCATGTTTGTCGTCTCTGCGTTGTCCGATTTGTTGTCTGCCTCGATCAGCTTGATCTTATACCCATCAAGTGCGTCCTGTTCGTTGGCCTGCTCGAGGGCTAAGACGATACCGTTACGGGCGGAAACTCCAAAACTGGCGACTCCGCCGGTCAGCTCGAAGTTGCCCCCGATTCGGATTTCTTTCCCGCCGGAACGTCTCGAGAGTCCGATTCCGATACCGACTGCTATGACCAATACAGCGATAATGACATATACCGTTTGCTTTTTCAAAACCCCCACCATCCCTTCTTTTGTATACGCATATGCATTCTGAAGGAGAATGCTCTGTCGCCTAAACTATAATCGCCGTACGCGTCAGCTGTCAACGCTGCGGGCTTCGTGTCAAGAGCCGATTACTCCCTGTGTGCCTATGCACAGGCTCAATTAATTGAGAAAACGTAAAGGATCGAGTGGTTTGTTATCGCGTCGTATCTCAAAATGAAGATGCGGACCAGTTGTTCGTCCCGTATTCCCGGAGCGAGCCACGACCTGCCCTTTGCGAACCATGTCTCCTTTTGCCACTCGGAATTCCGAAAGGTGGGCGTAATAGGTCTCCCAACCCCCACCATGATCGATCACCAGCAGCCGGCCATAGCCCCCGGACCAGCCGGCTGATTTGACCACGCCGTCGGCAGCGGCGCGAACCGGTGTCCCAGTGGAGACACCCAGATCAACCCCTTCATGCATCCGACCCCATCGCATCCCAAAGGATGATGTGATACGGGCAGTGACCGGCCAGGCAAATCCGGTCTCCGGTCCGTTTCTCAGACGCTCAAGAGCCTCGCGCCCCGTATCGGCCTCACCGGAGATGGCCAAAGGCAGTACGGATAGCTCTTCATCGGATATCATTTCGGGTGTCTCGCTCTGTCTTGTCGCTGATGGTACGGTCCTTTGCAGATGCTCAACACTGATATTCGTCCTTTGCATTACATCCGGCAAAGCGGTGGCGACAACGCCCCCGATTCCGGCCACAATGAGCGAGCCGCCGTCATGAAGCTGCAACACCAGTCCGGGTTGGATGATGCTATCGGCCTGGAGTTCATTGATTCTCAACAGCTCGTTGAGGGCCACTCCGGTCTTGTTGGCGATGGACCAAAGCGTATCCCCCTTGTTTACCGTGTACGTGGCAGGGACCGCTTCCTCGCCCGCCGCCGAAGCATCGGCTTCGGCTGTCTCTGTGGCAGGAGAGGCGGTGATGATTATCTGCCCGGGCCGGATGATGCTGTCTTCGTTCAGATCGTTCCAAAGCAAGAGGTCGCCAAGCGCGACCCCGTGGGTTCTGGCGATAGAGTAGAGAGTGTCACCTTCCTTAACCACGCAGATGTCTTGACTGGCTGATACGGGCAGACAGCAAGACAGCGTGGCCAGGATAAGACTCATCGCCAACAACCTGTAACATACTCGCAAGCACATGAACATCCTCCAAGTACGGTAACGGTAGATGGTGCGACGTTGCCCAATCGCTCCTAGGCAAAGGCAGCGCCCCAGTGGCGGATGATCAGCGGCAACATCCTTGCTCAAAGACTGGCAGGATGTGCTCAGGTACCGTCTCTTGGTGTTCGACGCACCACAACCGTCGTAGTCACCTCGGAGGCTCATCCGAGCGGTTATTGCAGGTGCCACCACGCAGATTCATGATGCTTAACGACCTGACCCCAAACCGCGAAGCATCAGGGAGGCTGTGTCACTTGGGCGTGACGCAGTGCTCGAAGCACTCAAGCCGGTTTAGGTTGCCGTGTCTGCCGCACATGATAGAGCTCCAAGACCACCGGAGTCTGATCAGGTCGATCAAGTTGAGTGCTCAACCTGCTGACTGTCTACCGGATAATATGAATGTATCTACGACGGTGAGCGGATAAAGACCTGCTTAATCTGTCATCAATTTCCGCTTCCGAGCCAATCCCCCGGGTAACCTGCTTCAGACTATGCCGGAATGCTACGCAGGTGACAGTCCTCGCGGCTCGAAACTTTCCATAAAGATGTCATGCCTATGAAAAATAGGGGGAAAACCGCATGGAGAGAGTCAAAGTCGGCATTATAGGTTGTGGCAAGATCAGCGGCATCTACTGTCAGGCAAAGCAGGTTTTCGAGATCCTCGATATCGTAGCCTGTGCAGATCTTATCCCAGGGAGAGCGAAGGCCAGGGCCGAAGAGTATGCCATTCCGCGGGTGTGCTCACCCGAAGAGCTACTGAGTGACCCCGAGATTGAGCTGGTCGTCAATCTGACCACTCCCCAGGTGCATGCAGAGGTATGTCTGGCCGCGTTGGAAGCAGGCAAGCATGTTTACGTGGAAAAGCCTCTGGGTATCGATCGTGAAGAGGGCGCAAAGCTCGTGGCGACAGCTCGGGCGAAGGGCTTGCGATTGGGTGCTGCTCCCGACACATTTCTGGGAGCCGGTTTGCAGACCTGTCGTAAGCTGATTGATGACGGTTGGATCGGTCAACCAGTGGCCGCTACGGCATTCATGCTCTCCCATGGTCACGAAACATGGCATCCGGATCCGGAGTTTTACTACCGGCGCGGCGGCGGTCCGATGTTTGATATGGGACCGTACTATCTGACCGCATTGGTCTCTTTGATCGGTCCTGTGAGCCGTGTGGCGGGATACACCCGCACCACTTTTCCGCAGCGCACGATTCTGAGCGAACCGAAGCGCGGTCAGGTCATCGACGTTGAGGTTCCCACCCATGTGATCGGCATTTTGGATTTTGCTCAGGGAGCTCTGGCAACCATAGTAACGAGCTTTGATGTGTGGGGCGGGCAGGTGCCGCGCATTGAGATCTACGGTACCGAAGGGTCTTTGAGCGTTCCGGATCCCAACACTTTTGGCGGGCCGGTGCTGGTGCGCCGCGGCGGTTCAAAGGAGTGGAGCGAGATGCCCTTGGTGTTTGGGTATCACACCAACAGCCGCGGCCTTGGTGTGGCTGACATGGCTCACGCCATTCGGGCGGGTCGGGCTCACAGGGCCAATGAACAGCTTGCCTATCACGTGCTCGACGTGATGGTGAGCATTCACGATGCCGCTGACACCGGCCGAAGAGCTGAACTCGAGAGTACGTGTCAGCGTCCTGCACCCTTTCCTCTTGGATTGCCGCCCGGGGTCTTGGATGACTGAGCAGATGGGAGCCGCCTTCCATGCATCCGTTGCCGGGAGGCGGTCCCTTCTCAACAGGTTGTCTGGCAACTCACAGCGGACTGTGCCAGTCGCTCTTCCGCTTCCTGAATCGAGAATACGGGCAAGTACATCAGACTGACATACTCGGTGACCATTCGTTCGGCACAGAACCGACTCTGCGCCATGTCAATGCTGGCCCTCATCATTTTCTCCCAGTCTCGCCGATTGCGAAATGTCGGCAGCACCTCATCAAGGAGTGTCTCATAGAGCGCAACCAGATCGCGTTCGTTTTGGTCAGGCCCTTGATAGCCGTCTCCGAACTGCCAACCGGTAACCCCGTCCTGGCACCCTTCAGGCCACCAACCATCCAGAATGCTGAGGTTCAGCACCCCATTCATGGCGGCTTTCATCCCTGATGTCCCTGAAGCTTCCAGAGGGCGGCGTGGGTTGTTCAGCCACACGTCACAGCCGCGAACCAGGCGTTTAGCCACATACATGTCGTAGTTCTCCAGATAAACCACGCTGTTGGGGTAACGTTGGGCGGCGGCGTACATGTTGGAGACGATTTTCTTGCCGTTTTCATCGTTGGGATGAGCTTTACCGGAAAAGATCAGCGAGATCTGACCCGAAGCCAGCAAGGGCTCAATCACATCTCGTCGCTGCAAGATCAGGTCACTGCGTTTGTAAGTAGCCGCTCGTCGTGCAAAACCGATCAACAGCGAGTCCGGGTTAAGACATCGTCCGGTGCGAGCAGCCACTTCCACCAACAGTTCGTTTCGCAAGACTGAATGTACAGGCCACAGATCCTGCTTATTCTCAAAGGCCGTGGCAATACGAGGATCCTGCCATGTGGGTCGATGGACACCGTTTGTCACAGCCATGACCGGTGCGGCCCGATCGACATCCGCCCACATTTCTCGAGCCGTTACCCCATGCATTTTTGAGACACCGTTTGCCAGCTGAGCCAACCGGAGGCCTGCTACGGTCATTCCAAACGGATCCCCGCCGAGAGAACACATCTGGTCGTAGTTCAAACCGTTGTAGGCACCCATGTCGTTCAAGAAAGCATGCTCGTGGAACTCATTCCCTGCCAGCACGGGTGTATGCGTCGTGAATACGACATGAGACCGAACCGCGCGCAGCGCCGTTTCGAAGGATTCCCCTTGTGCCATGCGTTCTCGCAGGAGTTCTATGCCGGCCAATACGGCGTGCCCTTCGTTGAAATGGTATATGTCGACGGGTATTCCTAGCTTTCGGAGGGCTCGCACGCCTCCGATGCCCAGGACGATTTCCTGTGCCACGCGATCGACATCCCCGCCTCCGTACAAGCTCCGAGTGATCCACCCGTGCGGACTTCCCGGGATATTCGTGTCCAAAAGGTACAAGGGCACGTTGCCATAGGCGTCAAGACGCCAGACGCGACAAGGGATGTTGTCACGGCCAACTTGAACGTGAACCACGACTCCCGTGTCACGCATGTGTTCCATCTTCAGCGGAGGATACGTGTCGTAGGGTTTGCCCTCTCGGTCAACATGTTGTGCTGTATAACCGTGATGCCACAGAATACCCACACCGACCATCGGTATTTGCAGATCATGAGCCGCCTTCAGGATGTCGCCTGCCAGAATGCCCAAGCCACCGGCATAGATGACCAACTCCTCGTGCAGACCGAACTCCATGCAAAAATAAGCGACACGTGGAAGAGCCGTCTGCTTATCCATAGCCTGACACCTACCCGTACTGGAGAGTTGGGGTCTCATTGCCCCTTAGCAAGGTTGCCCCGTGGAACCGATGCGATACGCGGGAACGGGCAGGAAGGATTTGCCTGAGGGAAGCAGAACGACTGACAGGGTGTTTTCTATCGGCATACCAGAACAATGGAGGGGGCAGTCTAAGTTGGCTGAGTTCGGACTTATTCACTACAATTTCCGCGGTACCCTGGAGGAGTTCCTGGATTACGCTTCTGAGACGGGATTTCAATGTACCGAGTTGTCGATACGAGATATATGGAATGAGAAAGAGGGCCAGAGTCTCGAGGCGGCTAAAGAGCAAGCCCAGCTAGTCAAGGAGATGCTGACGAGCCGCGGTCTGCGTGCATCGGCGATCTCTGCCGGAAACACATTCCTTCTCCCTGATGAGGAAGCTCGCCGGGCTCAAATAGAGCGGCTCAAGCAGGTGTGCGAGTTGGCTCGCATCGCCGGCACATCCATGCTCCGCATAGACGGTGGTTCGCCGCATCCGGGTATAGCGGATGACAGGTCGCTTCATCTCGATCTTATCGTCTCCGGTCTGTCCCAGCTGACCGAGTTTGTAGAGAACGAGGGTTTTCGTCTGGCTCTTGATAATCACGGTATTGTCACCAATGATGCGGACTTTCAGATCGCCATATTCGAACAGGTTGGGTCCAAGAATCTCGGAGCCAACGTCGACACCATGAATTACCGCTGGGCAGGGCATGATCTGGACACGGTGCGCACATTCTATGAGAAGATTGCCCCCTATGCTTTTCACACCCATTTCAAAGACGGTACCGGAAGCCGAAACACCTATGTCGGCCTGGCTTTGGGTGAGGGTGAGATTCCTCTGGCATATGCGGTGGAATGCTTGAAGGATGCTGGGTATAAGGGTCCGTGGGTTGTCGAGTATGAAGGCAAGACTGACTCGCGGGAAGGCTATCGCAAAGGCCTCGAATGGCTGAAAGCGAATGTGTAGGCTGATGGCATAAATGACATCACGACGCGCATACGGTAAGCTTCGCCTGAATGAAGGGAGCCTGCCTGATGCGCGTCGTTTTTCATGCCGTGCGGATCCGGCACGTCTACGCGGCGATTCTGATTGTGTTGCTGTTGACAGCTCTCCCTGCCGTTCTGATCTTCACCCGAGCCGATTCCGCTCAGCGGCATTACGGCTTTAAAATAGCGGTTGATGCCGGACACGGAGGGAGCGATATCGGAGCTTGGTATCCCCGGCAGGGGCTTGTGGAAAAGGATATCAACCTGTCTGTAGCAAAAACCCTTGTCCGCCGACTGGAAGACAAGGGTTTTTCCGCGCTTCTGATTCGCCGCGATGATGTTTACATGGAGTTGGGTGAACGGGCTGATCTGGCCAATCGTGCTCGGGCAGATATCTTCGTCAGCATACACGTAAACAGATTTCCTCAAGACAGCAGTTGTCGCGGAGCGCAGGCTTTCTATCAGCAGGGCTCGACGAGCGGTCAACAACTGGCCGTCCTCGTCCAGGAGGAGTTGCGCAAGGTCGATCCCACCAATGCCAGGAAGGCCATAGCCGCGGACTACAAGGTTCTTCGCGAGACCCGCATGCCGGGTGTGCTCGTTGAGATCGGCTTTGCCACCAATCCGCATGATCGACAACTGATCATGGATCCCGAGTACAGAAATGCAATTGCCGCGGCCATTGCCAAGGGCATTGTGCGCTATCGGGAACGGTATATCGACAGACGTCCGGCAGAAAAAGCCCGTCGGATGATCTCAGCGTCCTTGTTTGGTATACAGTTGTCGGTAATCCTCCAGTGTCTTCGGAGTGTAGTCCTGCGCATGACCCGCACATCCGAATTGGCGCATGCGCAGTCCGACGATCTCAGCCATGGCCTCCCGCGCCGGTCCCATGTACTCGCGCGGATCAAACTTCTCCGGCTCTTCGGCAAAGACGCGGCGTACCGCAGCCGTGGCGGCCAGTCTGATATCAGTGTCGACGTTGATCTTGCTAATGCCTAGGCGAATGGCGGCTTGAATAGACTCTACGGGCACGCCGAAGGTATCTTGCAGGCGCCCGCCGTAGCGGTTTATGCTGGCCACAAGTTCCTTAGGAACCGATGAAGAACCGTGCATCACCAGCGGTACCTTCGTCCGCTTGCGGATCTCAGAGATCAGATCCAAAGCGAGTGTTGGTTCACTCTTGAACTTGTACGCGCCATGTGAGGTGCCGATAGCGACCGCCAGAGCATCACATCCGGTGCGTTCCACAAACTCCTCAGCCTGTGCCGGATCCGTCAACTGCACTTCGCCTTGTATATCTTCTTCGATGCCGCCCAAAGTCCCGAGTTCAGCCTCAACAGAGACTCCGTGAGGGTGAGCATACTCCACTACCTCGCGAGTCATGCGTATGTTGTCCTCAAAGGGCAGATGGGATCCGTCAATCATGACCGATGTGAAACCCAAGGAGATCGCCGTCTTGGCCGCTTCAACAGTGCCGTGATCAAGATGCACTACGATGGGGAGAGTCGGATTCTCTTCCACTGCGGCGTTGATGAGATGCTTTAAGTACGTGAGATTCGTGTATCTGAGAGCCCCTCTGCTGGCCTGGATAATCACAGGCGAGTTGTTTTCCTGAGCCGCCTCAAAGATGGCCTGAATTTGTTCCATGTTGTTTGCATTAAACGCTCCGACACCGTAACCGCCCTTCGAAGCCTCGTCCAATACCTGGGCTAAAGGAACCAAAGGCATAGAGCAACCTCCTTATCAATCGCGTGCGGACAATTGCGTTCAGCTGATGTCAGCAACAAATTACGACACTTCTCTTCGACATAGCGTGCCTCCTGCCGGGGATGACAAACCCTTTCCCGCAGAAAGCAATAAAATGACAGGTAATACAGAGGTGGCGACGAATTGCGCCTAAGAGACATCAGTACTTGTCGACTTGAGGAGGACTGGAGATATGCCCTACCCAACCATCACCATTGGTATGGGTCAGATGCTTGTCAAGGGGGGTGACTTGCAGGGGAATCTGAGACGCGCACAGAGGATGATTGAGGATGCGGCGCAGACCGGCTGTCGCTTGATAGTGCTTCCCGAGTGCCTGGACGTCGGCTGGAGTGACCCGAGCGCTCGGGAACTTGCACAACCGATTCCGGGACCGACGACATCAGTGTTGGCGGCGGCCGCAAAAGAAAACGGGATCTATGTCGTTGCCGGATTGACTGAGCGGGCCGGCCAGCGCCTTTATAACAGCGCGGTGCTCATTGATCCGCAAGGTGTCTTGCTTCACGTCCATCGCAAGATAAACGAGCTGAGTGTGGCTCAGGGCCTCTACAGCATCGGTGATCGTCTCGGCGTGGTAGCCACGTCCTTTGGCGTTGTCGGATTGAGTATTTGTGCCGACAATTTCACCAGCTCATTGGCCATCGGACACGTCCTGTGTCGTATGGGCGCTCACTTCATCTTCTCCCCGTCCTGTTGGGTGGTGGAAGCCACTCATGATCAACAGCGAGAACCCTATGGAGGCCACTGGAGGGAATCGCACCGGCAGCTGACCGCTTACTACGGCATCACCATGGTCAGTGTCAGCAGTGTCGGTCGCATAGGCGCAGGCCCATGGCAGCGAAGAAAGGCCATCGGCTGTTCACTGGCCATGGGCCCCGGCGGAGAGCCGCTGGCTCAGGCTCCCTATGGTGAGGAAGCGGAAGGATTGTTCACCGTTCGCGCCACAGCCGTGGAACGCACAGTGGCAGGAACTGGCTATGCTCCCTATCTCAAAGCCAAAGGATACAACGGCCCTTGAGCCACTCTCCTGCTCAGGCGGTAAGTCTCGCTATTGATCGCCTATATATCGATCTCATCCCACAAAAAGCCACCTGATGTCTTGACCTTCGCTTCCGAGAGTATCTTTTGTATCTGGGGGGTGTTTCGGAGAGGCTCCGGTACCCCTGGTACCGTCTTGGAATATCCGTCAGGGCGAGTCAAGACAGTTTGCACCGACGCTATGGCAGTCCCTCGGGTGGCTTTTTCTTCCGCCGCGCCGGCCCACACGGAGACCGGGACTGTCTGATTTGGGCGGATGGCGTAGGCCAGCCACAGATACTCCTTTTCGGCAGGGCTCAGTTCATAGGGCCAGTACGCATTGTCATGGAGAACGGGATACATGACCGAATAGGGATTATTGACGTGACCCACGCCGATACTGTGCCACAGCTCGTGATAGAAAACGGGCATGCTCAGATCAGCGAATCGCTCATCGATCGTGATGATGACCCGGAATACATAGCCGTCCATGTGGGTAAGTCGGGTCAGGCCGATCGCGTAGGGACCAAGTAATCCGGCCGGACAAAACTCGATTATCAATTGGCTTTGCTCGGGATTCCCACCGGGAGACCAAGCCACCGGCAGATCGCGCCAGTAGTGGTAGAGATAGCTCATCACCTCATTTCGCCAAGTCGGAGAAGGCACAGGCCAACCTGGATCGGCATCTCTGCCGTCGTCAATGAAGACGACTATTTGCGTTCCGAACATCCAACGCACATTTCTCCCCGATAGACGCACCAGTCCCCCGAGATTAGAGTCCAAATCCCAGTACCAGAGCCCGCTGATATCGAGGAAGTCCGATTCTTTGAATGACTGACCCGCTATCCAAGACGGATACGGAACGTTCACCCAGACATCCTGATCATCATTGACATATACGGAATGAGATTGAAGTCCGGCGTGGGAATCCACGGTCAGCGTGTATAGACCCTCGGGCACTCTTGAAAAACTGAAACGACCGTCTCTGTCCGTCTGCGTGATGCGAAAAGGATCGGCTTCATAGAGCTTGGTCAGCGAGACCGTGGCACCGTCCATCAGGAGTTCTCTGTACCCGAAGACCACGGTACCGGTCAGCTGATATGTTCTCGGTGCAATGACCACGGTGCCGGACATGAAACAGCCGGATGTAGCCAGAGCAGTCAGCGCCAAGATGGTGACAAGCAACAGACGGTTACGCCATCGATTTGGGACTCGTTGCGGACATGTCGGTGGTCTCACATTCCATGCCTCCTCAAGGCACTGTGGTGTGTTTGTTCATCTAAGACTCGATTTCTGGGCAGTATAGCATATCTCGCCATAAAGGATGGCGGATGCAGTGAAAACTTCCCCCGGACATTGCCATCCCGCGGTTGCGGGCTCGAGACACAGCCCGCGGGATGTCGTCACCGCCCATGATCCGCTTCCCGCAATCGAAGAGTGAAGTCGGCTTACTCACCCGCGGATATCGGAAAGGCGGCCACGGTTGTTCGGTTGACCCTGACAGTGAATTGATAGGTCCCAGGCTTGTCAAAGCTCACATTCCGCCAACGCGTGAGCTGACTGTGCGTCCAATCAGCAGAGGAGGCAGAGACCGTCAGGTCATAGTAGGCCCGCAGCTGACTATCCGGACCGATGATTTCCAAGCGCAGAGGATACGAACCCGGCTGTGAGATCAATATCTGCGTCAATGAGTCAAAATTGGCTACACTGCCCGCTTTGAATCGAACGATGGCCTTGTTGATCTGGGTGCCCTTCGCACTCAAGGTGATCGATTCGGCGAGGATGTTGCCGATGACGCTGACAGGCGCCGCGGCCGCCGGGATACAAGACGATACGGATACAGCGAGTATCATACCCAGCAACGCCACTGTGACAGTCTTTCTCACATCAGCCACCCCACTCAGTCGGTGCATACACTTCGACAGACACACCTATGCTCTCCCCTGTTCCTGATGAATGAGATATGGTATTTCCGGAATGCGCGGACGGCCCCCCAGGCACGGGGACCGAGATGGCTACGCCTTCAGCCCAACTGGACGAAGCCGTCACCGTGTGCGTGGCGGATCCGAACCACCGCTGCCACCCAACGGGAGCAAAAACCAACAGGCAGGCGATGATGGCAGCACTGAACGCCGCCGATGGCCGAAGGATGTACAGAGCTGCCGCCGGTTGCTCCAGGCTCCGCTCGACGGCAACGGCGACGGTTCTCGTCACCTCTTCGCGGGAAAAAAGCACGTCATCGATTCCGCGCCAAAACGCGCTCTGTCTTCGCAACTCATCTCGGCACTGGCGGCAGCGGTAGGTGTGCCTATCCACCAGAAGTGTCAAAGGCCAGCGAAGTCGCCCCTCCGCATAGGCGCCTATGAAGCGCTTCCAGATCCTATGCATCATGGTCTTCATCCCCCCAGCGAGGATCTGCCATATAGGCATTGCGCAGCTTTGTCTTGGCATCAAAGAAACGTTTGCGCACGGTTCCTTGACTACTGTTCATGTAGCGAGCGATCTCGCTGTCAGTCCAACCGCTGCGTCGAAGGCGGAAGACTTCTGCCTGTTCTTTCGTCAGTTTCGCCCTGGTAGCCATCTCTTTGAAACACTCTACGGCCTCACGATCGGATTCGGCCTGTGCCAGGGCTTCGTCAAAAGATTGCTCGTCAGTACTTGCCAAGCGGATTCGATCAAGCCACTCTTCTTCCATGATCTCTTCGTCCTGTAGATGACGAGGCATATGGAGTCGCCTGCGTATCTCTCGCGAGCGCTTTTTCAGGACACGCATCACATGATTGCGGGCGATGGTGCTCACATAGGTCTCCGGTTTGGCCTCTCCGCGAAAACGCTCGATCGCATCAGGCAGGAGCATTAGTACCTCGTGAGTCAACTCCTCAATCTCATCGCGGTCGACTCTTGAGTCAAATGTGGCGGAAAGATACCAGCGAGCCCTGGCTTGGCTATGTAACGTGTGGGCAACCGCTTTGGTGACAACGTCACTGAAACGGGCAACTATTTCAGCAAAGGGGCTGGGCATTTCTGAACGTGACATATAACGGACCTCACCCCTCACTGTGATCTACACCTGCCTTTTTCTCATGCTCGGTCAATTCCCCTGCTCTAATATTAGTGACGTTTGCCACGAAGGGGTTACCGATGGGGGACTGCATTTAAGTATGGAGAGATGTGATCGCCATTTGTTACCCACTATTGGCCGGGACTTCCGGCGGCCGGACGGTCACTTAGGTTCAACGGGCGAGGCGGTTGATACGAATAAGGAAGGGATGATTGAATAAGCATCAGAATGAGACGGCGGACATGGTCATAGAAAGATGGCGTTGCAGTGGTTGTGGCCTACTCGTCATGAGGGCGCATCTCTACAAGGCGCCTTCTGGTTGGAGGAGTGGAATTAAGCCGTCTGTCATTGCCCGGATGCGGTTCACCTCAACTCGTCGCCATCCATCGGATGAACACGGGAATTCGGGGGGCGTCTCTCGCACTGGCTCCATGAAAAGCGATATGTCGACGATCATGGAGCCCTGAGACCACGCGGGCGGCCTTGCCTCTTCCAAAACTCCTAATTCCGGCCGACATCAGTGTATAAGGTGAATGCTCTTGGACGGGTATGGTATACTGACTTGAGTGATTCTGGATGAATTCCACGTGAGGGGAGTGGGCGCGTTGGACGGCAGCCGCCCCGGAGCAAAGGGGCTCGTTCACTGGAGTTGGATCATTTGGGGTGCACTTGTTGCCACAGTGATATGTTTTGCATTGGCCTTTCATCTGGGAGTCGTATCCCGAGTCCGTACCAGCCCCTCCGTTAATCTGATCGACCCTCGATTCGAACTCGTCGAGGGCAATGCTGCGGGTTGGGACTATCACCGCAGCTTTGAGGCGGATCTCAATGGAGACGGTCACTCGGAGACGATTGAGATACTCGCCCGCGTCTCACGTGCCTCGGGGAGAGGTGATGATTATCAATGGGATGACGGGCAGCCTTGGCAGGTTTACGTGCGCGAGGGTGATCAACTGACGCACATCTATGCGCGTTGGGTTCAACTCGGGCATCTTTCCGTCTATGTGACAGATGAGCCGCGACCTCGGCTGATGATTGCGGAATCCCAGGGAGCAGGCTATGCACTGTACTCCGTGGTGTACCAGGGACCGGGTCAGTTCGAGACGACCTTGGTTACAGAATTCCCCGTTCGTGACGGAGTTTAGGTTACAACAGGCCCCCGAAGCACCACGGATGGTGCAACCCCGACGAATCTCCCTGGCGACAATCATGCACCTATGTGCCGGATGGTCGGCGGCGATTTTTTCGTTCAAACCGTTTACGTTGTGCGGCGATAGCCTATGTGTAGCCGTCGAATCCCCGCAGCAAGCTGAGTCTTTTCCATGATTTCGTGATTCTCTCACCCACAGGGGTTACGATCCCGGACCACTGCACGGCCCTCATGTACGCCCCGATGTTTTCCTTTTCAATCACCACCCGTACCGTATCCCCGGTTTGAAGACCGTTGACGCGCTCAACGGCTTTTGGCCTGCTGCGAGGGATTCCGCACTGATCCGCTTGGAGCGTCTGCCGGTCCGCACCCTGTGCAGCAATTCAAGGAACCGGCGCTTCCGCATCGAGCACGACCTCGGCACCGCTCTCTCCCATGCACGCTGCTGCGTCGACCCTGTCAGCTTCGGGATATACTGTTTGTCTACGGTCTTACTTTGCCATGCCTCCGCTGGCTGTCTCGAGGGGAGGACCTAATGCATCCAAGTGACGTCGTAGTTCCCAACGTATCGCATCGACGGCTGCCGCGTCATGCAAAGACGCTTTGGTTTGCCCTTGTATAACAGGTATACAGTGCAGTCCGGTCGTTACGGTGTCAGTGAGGACGCTCACCGTATTCAGCCACCGCACTTGTGCTCAATCCCCCTCGTACGTTGAAATCTCCGCTCACTCTGATCCATCGCGGTTGAGCAACATCCACCAGATCCTGCAGGAGTTTGTTAATGATATGTTCGTAAAACATTCCCACATTCCGCCAAGAATACAGATAGTACTTCAGTGACTTGAGCTCAATACAAGCGGCATCGGGAACATACTCAATGGTCAGATTGGCGAAATCCGGTAGCCCGGACCACGGACAGACAGAGACAAACTCGTCTGTCTTAATCGTGATTATCGCCTTGCTTCCCCTGTACCAGTAGGGGAACGTCTCAATGATCTCGGTCTTGATGACCTCGGGCCCATCTACATCGAAGCGGGTATCCTCCCAGGATTGGCGCTCTCTGTTTTTCAGCCAGTGGTCATACTCTCTCCAGGCCTGCTGAAGTTCGTCAGGAGTTTTTCTTACCATAGAATCTCCCTCAACATAGTTTTTTTACGCTTGCGTTCTATTCTCGGTCCGCAGACGCCAAACGATACGCTTCACTGCGGACTGCCGAAGCGATTCCCGCTTGGACATAAGCCAGTCGGTCATACTGATCCGATCGAGCTCTTCTGACACTGCCTGCAAATCCTTGATCTTATTTCTTGTCACCGCCGCCTGTTGCAGACAGCGCTCGGTCATGGCCAGTAGCGGCTTGCATCCACGTCTGCAACGCTTGGACGGCTCTGTTCCGATAGTGATCTGCCATGTCTTGCCACGCATGTTCCAGCAGTTGCACAATGCTTTGGGTAAGGTTGGCCACACCTTCATTCACTTCGCGGATCAGTTTGTCTTCCAGCTTTCCTCGGCCCAGTCCCATAAACACACTGCGGATAGCACTCGGGCGTTCATAGTGAAGCTGTATCGGCTTCAGAAACCCTTCCACCGGCTCCGCAATGGCGACGCTGCAGTCAAGTGGGGGCTCCGTCCATGGTATGGCATGAGATTGGGCTTCCTTGTGCCAGGAAGCCTCCAAACGACGGCTCTCCAAGTCAAGCATGCCCTGAAGGTGCTCAGCAAGGGCCTGTTGAGCGAGCACTTCACTGACCAGAATCTGCCGAAAGAGGGCACTGTCAAAGCGATTGTCAATCAGTCGGCCTATCTGTTCCAACAGGCGAGTCTGAACACCACGGGTGTATTGCTGTATTGGTCTCGAGACAGTCTCGTGGTCAAAGGAGTGTTTCGTCGCGTGATGATCGATGGCTTCGGCGATCGTGTCGTAACGGGCAGCCGCGGCCTCGTAGCGTTCAGCGGCTGTGCACTCATCAGCGATGGCGTCCCGGATCGTTTCCTGCATGGCAGCTATGGTCTGTGTAAGCGCCTCGGGACTATCGGTTCTGCGATTCAGCCGGTTCTTAGTGTATTCATCGATCCGCTGCCGAGGCTGATCCTTCAGAAGGCGCTGCAGGCGGCGACCTTGATCGACCACAAGAGCGGCTGCGTTACCGACTGCTCGTTTTGATACGTCAGAGTAGCAGTGAGCCACGCGGTCGGAATACACGGCATACAGATCATCACCGGCCAATGGTCACCACCTCCTGTCAGCGCAACAGTTGGATGATCACATAGGCCAACAACACAATAATCGCCATCTCACCAAAGGCCAACCATCCCAGCAGTCGGTTGCCGGACACACGGATCTGCTCCTCCAGCCGGTCGGCATGCATGCCGACTTTCTGTTGCACGGCATCTTGACTCTCTGTCAGATTGTGCCTTAGATGTGACGCTATTTCCTGGATGTCATTGCGCGAAGAGTTGATCTCACTGCCCAGGACAATGCGAGTCTCTTCGTTTGTCTTGCTCAGAGTCTCCATCGCCCGTACAGCGTCATCGCGTACGCTCCGGAGGTCACTCCTCATCTTCGCCGAGGTTTCGTCAAGCATGGCGCTGAGTCTTTCCTCAAGGAGGTCATAACGGCGCTCCCAGTCGTTCTGGAAACGGGCGAGTTCCCCGATGACGTCTTTTACAATACCAGCCGTGCGGGTGCTTTCGATCGACAGGGCTTTGTGAAGCTCACCCAGACGCGCCAAACCGGATGTGACTTCCTCTTGCCAGCGCAGTTGATCTCTACGCTCCTTTTGAAACGCAGCCATTTCTTGCAGCAGTTCATCGTGAGTCTTGTATATCTGTTGGGATAACTCATGTTGCCGCTGTATAATTTGATCCATATGTTGACGACTGGCATTTATCCGTGAAGTCCACTCCGCGGTGTCGCGACGCAACTGCTCGGCTTCCTGGCGCCACTCATCGTGCATACCTCGCAAGGCCGGCCCTAATGTAGCTCGCGACAAATCGAGCGACAGATCACCTACGAGCTGCGCAAAGGCGGTCAATATGGGATCGTCTCCTCCTGCCCCCTTTTCGCCATTGGGGACGGATGATTGGAGTTGACGATGCTCTGCCTCATCTCGTTCTTTCGCCATGCTCGGGCCTCCTTGAAACACCACGGGTGGTGCGGGTCTGCCGGCACGCTGCGGCAATCCATTGGCTTTTCCGGCACCGCAGGGTCAGCGGCGGTACATGGTTCAAAGACGCGACGTTCAGCGGGACGATACGGCAATGTGTTGAAAGGCTCTGCCCGGTCAAGGTCCCCCGCCAAGCATCTTTGAGCGACTCTTTCAGGTTACACACTCCGTTATCTTGATCAAGTGCTGTCTGGTCTCCCGTGCCGAGCTCGGATCACAGGCTCCCGGACGATCGGGAGGCCCAATCAGCTCAAGTGCTCAACGCTGCTAGCTGCATGTTGTCTCATCGTGAATCATTTGACCCGTGCAGTGCAGTGTCCTGCCGACTTCGTCTCGTAGCTTAGCACATAAACCCCGGATTGATGGCGCACTCTAGTGCTGAGCACGTGACTACGATGATAAGGGGAGCGCGATCGATGATTAACCCATCAACGATACAGCAAGTACAGCAAATGGCCTTCCAGGTTGCACAAGCACAGGCTCGCCAGGCACAGCAGCTCAGCGCTCTGGCGCAAGAAGGCAGCCGTACTTCTTCGCAGTTGCAGCAGATCATGAATCAACTCAACCAGATGAGTCAGTTCAGTGTGCAGGCCACGTCAAGCCCGAGTGGTTTCACCAGTTACGGGGTCTCTTCCCCTCAGTATGGGCAGAGCTTCTCACAAAGCGGTTTCGGATCAAACTACGGTCAATACGGAGGCAGCGGTTCGTTCTCGCCCGGTATCTCAGGTTCATCGGGGTTCTTCCCCCAAGCTGAGCAGTATCTACGGACCCAGGAAGGTATGAGCTTCTAGGTTCACTGACCAGGATGACGCTCATCGCGAGCGCCATCCTGGTGTATCGCCTCGCGGCGACTCATGAGTCCTTAGGGTTGGGTTTCTCCTTCTTCCCCGCCGCCTCTTCCGGTTACCGGCCTTTTTTGTGTGTGACCACCAACCCCGACTCGCTCTCTTCTCATGTTGCCCTCCGGACGTCTTCAGACGCGTGTGTCCGCGAACCGTACTTGTCACGGGTCCTCTTCCCAAGAGATGAACAGTGAGGCATATCTCACCCATCGGCTCACCGGTCATGCCGGGTGTGAGGATACTTCTCAGATTCTGCCCCACCACCTTTTGGGTCTCAGAGAAAAGAGGCAAAGGCTTGGCTCACAGACGTGGCGAGTGGTATGCTGAATTCCTTCGCCATACGCTCAAAGCTCATGAAAAACCTCATCAGATGTTCGGGACGGCAGTTGGCTCCCATGTGCCCTATGCGCCATATCTTTCCTGCGAGTGCCCCCCAGCTGCCGGCTATCATCACGCCTTCATCATCCCATAGCCGTTTTCGGAAAAGGGCATCGTCAACACCGGCGGGAATTCGAAACGCCGTCACAGTGTTAGCCTCAGCACCGGGTTGCGGGTAGATATCCATTCCGGCGGCTCGAAGTGTGGCGCGGGTCGCTTCCGCCATGCGGAAATGACGGGCATAGGATTGCTCGAGCCCTTCCTCCAGCAATAGACTAACCGCTTCGTCCAGGGCATATATGTCACTGATGGAAGGCGTATAGGGAAACACTCCGCTTTTAACCCACATATCTCGCCAAGGTAAGAGGCTGCAGTAGTAACTGGCAATTGGCGTCTTGCGATTCGTGATCATTTCCCAGGCTTGGGAACTGACCGACAGGAAGGCTAGCCCGGGTGGAGCCGACAGGACCTTTTGAGAGCCTCCGAGTACAATATCTACGCCCCAGTCATCGGCATGAAAGGGTTCACCGCCCAGGGAGGAGACGGCATCGACGATGGAGATGATGCCTCTGGCTTTGAGCGGTTCCACGATTTCGGCGACGGGATTGAGGAGCCCCGATGGTGTCTCACAATGTACGATGGTGGCAACTCGTACATCGGGATGCTCCTTGAGTACCGCCTCTACATCCTCGGCCCCAATCGCATGATCATAGGCTCCACGGAGATATACTGGATGCCCTCCGTAGATTTCGACAAATCTTCCAAAGCCTTCCCCGAAATGCCCGTTGGCAACGCAGAGCACTTTCATGCCCGGTTCCACGACCGAGCAGACCGCTGCCTCCAGGCCAAGCAGACCTTCTCCGCTGAGGATTAACACATCGTCCCGGGTTCCGATGATCTTCGCCAAGCGGTCGCACAGATCACGGTACATAGTCGCGAAGTCGGGGTCAAGATCAGGGTTGGTAGCAGGCTGTGCAAGAGCCGCTCGCACCCTTTCGTCAACCATGGTCGGTCCCGGAGTCATCAGCAAACGCTCGTAACCGGATTCTAGCAGTATATCGCGCAACGTGCCCACCTCTTTCTTGAACCATCATTCTACTCCCCGTTCAGGTTTCCTACATCGGCGATGAGCTTAGTTGGGGAGCGTTCTGTGCTTGTCGCAGGAATCCCTTTCGACTTCAAGAAAAACGGTGGTAATGGATCGTGAGAAGCCGGTGTTGTGAAAGGAAGACGGTGATGAGCGGCATCATAAAGAGCATGTCTGATTGGGAGGCCTTCTTGGCAGGGGTACATAGCGAGCCGGTAGTGGCTATTGTCTTGCAGCCAAGCGGCCCTGATCCGTGCCGTGACTCCATTCAAAGCATACAATTGGCCACTGGCAGCCAAGACGTGCTTCTCGATGTAGACAGCATCGGCGACACGCAGACTCTGAGGCGGATGCTGCGGTCGTTGACTGACAATACGCACTATGTCAAGGCCTTTCACAATGCGAAACCGACTCTGCGTTTTTTGTTGGCCTTAGGGTTGAGACCAGTTCGTGTTTTTGACAGCATGCTCGCCGAGCAACTGCTCTCCTCTGGTGAGATGACGATGGAACCGAACCTTTCGGAGTCCGCTCAACGTCTGCTAAGAGCAGAGATACCTGATCAATGGTATGATTCCGCGACCCAGGTCGGATTGTCGCGACAGGCGCGGTTGGTGTATGAACTTCGCCTTCATCTTATTCCGCTCTTGGTCAAGGCCGGATTGGTGCGTTGCGCTCAGATTGAGTTTGAGTGCAGCGTGGTTACGGCGGCCATGGAGCAGGCCGGCATCGGCATTGACGCTAAGCGTCTCAAGAAGATCGTGACAGAGGCCACACAGCGTATGGAGGATGCCACACGAGGCTTTTGTGAGGCTTTTGGTATGACTCATGAGAGTCTTTTTGGCGAGGCGACGATGAACCTGAACGCCGATCAACAGGTCTTAACCGTCTTGCAGGAGCACGGTTTGCCTCTTCGAAGCGTGCGCAAGAGTGCTCTGCAGCCCCTATTGTCCACCTACCCGGCTCTGCAGTATCTGTTGGATTACCGCACGGCCAGCGGGGATCGAGCCCTGGAAAGCTACCTGCGGGCCGTACACCCTCTGACCGGACGCGTGCATCCTACCTATTCTCAATTGGCCGCAGCTACCGGCCGTTACAGTTGCTCCAGTCCTAATATGCAGAGCTTTCCCAATACGCCAAGACATCGGGCGTGCATCGTTCCCGCGGCTGACCACATGTTTGTTGTGGCCGATTATTCGCAGATCGAGTTGCGCATCGTGGCGCAGCTCAGCCAGGACCAACGTATGTTGACGGCATTCAGGCAAAACGCGGATTTACACACGCTGACTGCAGGCATTCTGACTGACAAACGACCGTCACAAGTGACCCGAGAAGAACGCCAAGCCGCCAAAGCCGTCAACTTCGGCCTCATCTATGCCATGGGAGCCCAGGGGCTGGCGAATTACGCCCGACACACCTATGGCGTAAAGATGAGCTTGCAGCAGGCGACGGAGTTTCGTCAACGGTTCTTTGCCGCTTACAACGGAGTCGCTCGATGGCACGCACGCATTCAAAAGAAGCGTCCGGAATTTGTGCGTACACTATCCGGACGTCTACGGCGAGTGATGCCGTGGCAGCTTACGCAGGCGCTCAACTCTCCGGTTCAGGGTACCGGCGCCGATATCCTCAAACACGCACTGGTTCTTCTTTTTCCGCTGCTGCATGACATGAAGGCATCGATCGTGGGCGTGGTGCATGACGAAATCCTGGTGGAGGCACCCAAAGACCGTGTTGATGAAGTGGTGCAGGTGATGAACCGGAAAATGGAGCAGGCGGCGCGAGCCTTTTTGCCTGACGTTCCTTGTCCCGTCCAAGCTCGTATTGCGAACAGTTGGGGCGACGAAGGCTGACCCCCTTGTCGCTGAACGAACCGGCGATCCACCATCAGTGGAGCGAGTCAGTTTTTTCAGGCTTGACCTCCTCGCGTACAGCGATAATGGCTTTGGCTAGGATAAGCACAGCGGGAGCGACGATCAGTCCTTTAGCCCCTAAGAGCATGGTTCCCCAATAGAGCCCGATCAGCATGATCAGCGGATGAATCCCGAGTGAGGCGCCTACGATCCGAGGTTCAATGAACTGTCTGAGAGCGGAGATGACGCCGAACATCACTATGAGTGCCACGGCCAAGCCGCGCTGGCCCACGATCCACGAATATGCTGCCCAAGGGACATACAACAAGGAAGGTCCCACGATAGGTACGATATCAAGCAACCCGCCCACCAAACCGGCACTGAGCCATCGCTCCACTCCGATGAGCCACAGCCCCAAGGTGCTGGCCAGAGTGCTCAAGCTTATCACCATGGTCTGGGCCAGCATGTAGCGACCCAATGCTCGTGTCACCTCCATACCGGCCTTGGTGGCAGGACTCTGCCACTCTTCAGGCAGAAGATCTCGAACGCGGCTCATCAGCCAAGTCCAGTCTTTGGTGATGAAGAAGGCTGCGAGCAGGCTAATGAGCAGCATGGCTGCCAGACCTGGCAGGGCTCCCACGGCCGTCAATACGGACTGCCCCAAGGTCGTAATGATTCTTTGGCTGGCTCTGTAGAGCTCTTCGACATACTCCTGAAAGACTCTTAACACATCAGGCGGAATTCGAAGGAAGAAACGTCCTGCCTTCTCTATGAGCTCCTCAGTTACAACGGTAAGGGTGACTCCGTATGTCGGCAGGTGCTCAATGAAGCTTGAGATGCCTTGCACCAATGCCGCCGAGGCCAAAAGAAGGACTCCGCCTCCCAACACGCCGCAGAGGACAAAGATGATCACCGTTGCGAGTGATCGGCCCATGGGGGTCTTGTGGGTTACCCAAGTGACTATGGGATTGAGTGTCGCCGCCAAGACAATGGCCAGCAAGAAAGGAAGACAGAGCCTCCAGGCGATCCGAAAGAAGACAATCACCAACAGCAATCCAATGTACCAAAGCCATCGCTTCATGAGGCGATCCTCCCCACACCAACAAGTCTTCCTAATATGTGATGCGATATGAACCGGAATTACGGCGAACTCCCCATCAGTTCGTGACCCGTATCAAGGACCCTTCTACGGGTTTTCAACGAAGGTGCACAGGGTGATAAAGGAAAAAGGCGCTTTTCGAGGTAGACTAACCGGAGTATAACTGAAGAATCGGGAGGCCTAGTCATGAACGCACAGTCCGACGGTCGATTACCCACACGAGCTGAGATGCCGAATGAGGATAAATGGAGGCTTGAGGATCTTTTTCCTTCAGATGAAGCGTGGGAGAAAGCCTTTGGCGAGGTCGAAGAGACGCTGCCTAAGATCAGCTCATTCAAAGGAAGACTGAGCCGAAGCTCTGAGCAGTTGCTCGCTGCGATGCGCTTGCGAGATGACACGGAAGAACGGCTCCTTCGAGTATATGCCTACGCTCAGTTGCGCAAGGACGAGGACACAGCAGACTCGCGCTATCAACAGATGAGCCGCAGAGCTTTGTCCTTGGTGACACAGGCCTATAGCGCTCTCGCTTTTTTCAATCCTGAGATTCTGGCCATTCCGACACAGACTCTGGATGCGTTCTTGGAGGAAAACGCCGACTTGCAGGTCTATCGTCATGTCATAGACGATCTGGTGCGTCAAAAACCACATGTGTTGAGCGAAACCGAGGAGGAGTTGCTTGCTCGTTTCACTGAGATCGCTCAGAGCCCAGCCAACATATTTGAGATGATCAACGATGCCGACATCAGATTCGGCACGGTGACAGATGAAGACGGCCGGCAGATTGAGCTGACTAAGGGGCGCTACATCCGGTTGATGGAGTCGAGAGATCGACGAGTGCGCCGTGAGGCATTCCAAGCCCTGTATGCCAGTTACATAGGTCAGCGTAATACCCTCGCGGCCACGTTGTATGCCAGCGTGAAAAAAGACTGCCTGTATGCCCGGTTGAGGCATTACGACTCTTCCTTACACGCCGCTTTGGATGACGATAATATCTCGGTGGCGGTCTACGACAATCTGTTGACAAGTGTTCAAAACCACCTTGATCTGATGCATCGCTATGTGTCCCTGCGAAAGAGGATGTTGGGCGTTGACCAATTGCACATGTACGACTTGTACACACCCCTGGTACCGGAAGTTGACATGGAATTCTCCTATCGTCAAGCACAGGAGATTGTGAAGACAGCCATGGCTCCCTTGGGAGCAGATTATGTGGGTATCCTCAATACCGCTTTCAATTCAGCGTGGATCGACGTCTACGAAAACGCAGGTAAGACATCCGGGGCCTACTCCTGGGGGGTCTACGGTGTCCATCCCTATGTTCTACTCAACTTCCAGGAGACATTAGATGACGTGTTTACGCTGGCTCATGAGATGGGGCACGCGCTTCACTCTTATTACTCCGCCAAGAGGCAACCCTTTGTCTACGCCAGCTATTCGATCTTCTTGGCTGAAATCGCATCCACCTTGAACGAAAACCTCGTGGCGCAGCATCTGCTGCAAACGCTTCAGGATCCGCAGCAACGCCTGTACATAGTCAATCACATCCTAGAACAGTTCCGGACCACGGTATACCGGCAGACAATGTTTGCGGAGTTTGAAAGAATGATTCATTCCCGCGTTGAGGCCGGCGAGGTGTTAACGTCGGATAGCTTGTGTGCAATCTACCGAGATCTGAATCGCAAGTACTACGGCGATGAGATCGTCCTCGACCCCGAGATCGACATGGAGTGGGCGCGCATCCCTCATTTTTATAGATCCTTCTACGTATATAAATACGCCACCGGCTACTCGGCAGCTATGGCTTTGGCGAAACAAATACGGGAAGACGGTTCGCCTGCGGTCAGCCGATATCTGGAGTTCTTGTCCGGTGGATCGAGCGATTATCCGCTTGAGATACTCAAGGCTGCCGGTGTTGATATGAATACTCCAGACCCCATCGATCAGGCTCTGAGCGTCTTTGCCTCGCTGTTGGATCAGCTTAAGGCCCATGCCTAGACGGCGTGGACAATGACTCTCCGACTTAGGTTGAATGCAGGAGATATTCTATGTGCGTCAAAAATACAATACTGTGGCCTCCCTGACCCCCCTGACACCACAGACGGCAGGGAGTGTGGCACAAAACAGAAGCGAGGTGGCAAGATTGGCTGAAGAGATTTTGGTTGTGGGGCCTCACTCAGAGCACATCGCTAAAGGCTGTCCTACATGCCGTCGAGGTATCGAGGCTGGGCAGACCGTGGCCATATGCCTACGATGTCGTACCGTCCACCACGAAGATTGTTGGTTTAAAGAAGGCGGTTGTGGTGTTCTGGGCTGCAAGGGGGTAGCGTCAAAGCGTGACACTGATCAGTTGGGTAAGCCACAGGCGAAATCCGGCGGGCCTGCGCCCGACATAGTGGAGCCAGTCTCCCCGGAGGCCAGTCAGCTTCCCGGGTGGGCCTATGCAGGCATTGCCGTCGTACTTCTTCTGCTCATCTACTTCTTTTTCATCCGTTAGGTTGCTTGGTCGTTTCTTCTCGGACGCATGCATCGGGTGCCTATTATCTTGTCACGCCGTCGAGGTACAGGCACCCTCTGTGTGCTTCTTTCTCACCTACCGACAGATTCCACCGATTCCACCGCGCACCCGTATTGAAGCGGTAGATCTCAAAGACTAAGTGCTCCACGACGAAACGACCTATCAGATCCCCGGGGTTAAGACCGTTAACCCGCTTAACGACTTTTGGCCTGCTGTGAGGGAAGCCGTGCCTATCCATTTGACATACCGGCCGGGATCCCCGCCCTGTGGCAGCGATTTGACGAACCGTCGCTTCCGCATCGAGCACAACCTCTGCACCACCCCGCTCGCTCCCACGGACGCTGCGCCGATCCAAGTCAGCTTTGTGATGTTCTTTTCGTCTGGGGTTGTACTTGGTCATGCCTCCGCTGCCTGTTTCGAGGGGAAGACCCGATGCATCTAAGCGACGTCGCGGTTCCCAACCTATCGCATCGACTGCTGCCGCGTCCTGCAGGAGTTGTCTGGCTTGGGAGGATATCCGGATCCCTCTGCTGTCTATCGCCCTTTCCTAAGTTGCATTCCTTGCAGGCTATCGTCAAGTGGGAAACCCGGCCCGTGCCTCCCCAGCTTTTGGGTATGACATGCTCAACGTTCAAAGCCGTGTTTGTGGCCGGACAATACACGCGCCTATGCCCCGCTCGAGTCGATGCTGCTTGATCGTGTATCCGAGCAGCTCACCATGTTGATACTCCACGCCCGGTATCTCCGGTTTTTGCAGCTCTTGAGTGTCTGATTTGGCAAGCCCCGCAGACAGAGGCGTGATCGGACGATATGCGAACCCAAGTCCATTCATTGCCCGGACGACCTTCCGATGACGGAGGGAGGCAGCCTTCTTTCCGTCACCCGCTGTCAAATCCGGCTTTACAATAGCGCGTCTTTCTGTCACTTCGGATGTGTCGGTTCTACGGGCTTCTTGTTGGTATCCAACACGAAAACCCTGTTCACCGGTAACTCACCTCATTGGTGATAGCGGTCTCCCCGCCAATGCTATCGAGCGGTTTTCACAGGTGACACTGCCCGTTGCCCTGATCCGTGCCATATGACCGCCTGCCGTAGAGCCTGGAGCCGGAGAAGCACCTCGGGGTGCCTATGTCATCAGCTCGCAACGTAGCGTCCGGAGGGTTTTGGCGGTCCAGTGATCACCACGGGCTGTTGAGCACAGATTGCTCAAGGCAAGTGCTCGACATGAAAACGACCGGCCAGATCCTTGGGTATGGCCACACAAAGAAACGGCTCTTCATCTGATTGGTCGCTCATACCTATATCGACGAGACACGAGCGGTAAATCTCTTCCATGACCATCCATGGATCGGTCTGAGGATGGTTCTGCAGCAACCAGGCGTGCAGTGCAGACAAAGGGGTTACTTGCGCCCGAGCATCCAGCCATTCCAAAGCCTGCTTGCCGGCCACTAACAGATAGTCCGTCACTTTGTCAATTTGCACGGAGCGCATGCGCATTGCCACCCGGCGCACCAATATGGCCGTCTGCTGCCTTTCCGGAGATTGCTCGCCCAGGCGGCCTGCCAATTCTTCTATCGTCTGGCGCCGACGCTTCATGAGGGATTCCTCGAGACTTGGGCTGATGGGGTGCAGTTGGCTGTGGCGCAACCACTCAGCATCCGGCAATTGTAGATGCCCAATGTCCGTGTCGACAGGTGCCCCCTCTTGCCGGTTCTCCTCGTATGATGTTTCCGCGGGGCCTCCGCCGCGGCTCAAGAGACTACTCAGCATCTGGCGCAGCGATTGAGCCATCACTGACTCATTATCTTGTTGTTTAAGCGCTGCCAAACCGGCAGCCGCCAGGTTCGCGGCTTCTGAACCGCGACCGCGACTGTCGGCCACCAAGCCTTGCAGTAGGTACCACCTCGCCTGCTCATCGCTTCCTACGGAATCGGCATAGATCGATTCACATGTCTGAGCGGCCTGCTCGTTGAACCCCATGGTCGCCAACTGTATCCCTGCCAGGAGGCGAACTGCGGTTGGTTTGGTAGTGTCAGTGCCCACCTGGACAAGAATGAGGTCAAGGCCCGGGATGTTGACGCCAGTCAAAAGCACTATGGCCTCTTCAGCCTCCTGCGAATTGTCGCCCTCATAGACACGCTCCAGAGCTCTGGCTATAAAGAGCGTAGGCACATGCACCATCCATATGCGCCGTCCTTTCTCGGCCTGAGGCATCTCCAGCCGATGATCAAGACGAAACGGCAGCAGCTTGTGACGCTCCAGAAGCTCAAACATGGTCAGATAAACGCGGGCTGGTTCCAAGTCGGGTTGCTGTTGCCAAGCTCGCTCCCAAAGTCTTTTGGCTGTCAGGAAGTCTCCGCGATTGAAAAACGCAATACCGACATGCAGGAGCGTCACTGGTGTCAATGCGGGCTCACCGCTGGCCTTAAACAGATGAGTCAGTAGGCTGTCTTCTCCAAGGAGCGTCAAGCTTTGAAACGCAAACTCCAGGCTGCGAACCGCCCGAGTGGGATCACTCTCTTGCGGCGATTTCACCAGAGCAAGGGCGCTGCGCGCCGCCATTTCCGCATGGGCCATCGCAAGGGGGGTGGATCCACGTCCCGCCCAGTACCTGGCCATAAGAGCGTTTGCGGTAGGCTCCGCCTCATGAAAATGAAGAAGCTGCTGGAGATAGGCCCTGGCCAGTTCGCCGTCGCCGTCGCTGAAGGCCAGCAAGGCCAGATTGTTCAGCGCCGCCGGCACGTATGGATAGAGGGCGAGAGCTCTCTGAAACTCTTTGCGTGCTTCTGAAAGCATCCCATTTTCAAGATGCGAGCGGCCCCTATCCACCACGGATTGAATGCGCCGCGCCAATTCTTCATTCTGGCTGACGAATTCTTCATAGGGATCATGTAGTGTCACAGACTTCACACCATCCATTCTCCTGGCCCCAAGATTGAAGTGACATGCGCCCCTCAACGGCTCCGCATGAGGAAGACCAAACCCACGCATCCAAGTACAGCGAGGGCAAATCCCAGAGCCGTGAGGACGGTACGCCATGCAGGCGTCAGGGTCTTGTGGTTTTGAGCCGGGCCCCTGGCCCTCGTCGTACTCCACTTAAGCTTAACGTAGCCGGGTATGGGGCTTTCAACAACACGGAACAGATTGAGTCTCGCGTAAAACCGTCGGGCAGGACTGCCTTCTGCCACGAAGAGAAAGACGTGCCTAAACCCTTCGTCCTTGGCAGCGTCCAAAACGGTTTCCACCAATCGTCTGCCGATGCCCTGCAAGCGGTAGGTCTCGGCCACATACAGGCTGCCCAGAAGCCGTTCATCGGATCTGTTGCCGCCGGTTGGCCCCAAGCGTACGAGACCGACGGGAATATCATTGTCCCAGGCAACCCACCAACGCCCCTCGCCAGCTAGGAGGTCTTCCTGCAGATCACGGCGAGAGCATTCAAGGATGAAAGCGGCCTCAGCCGCATATCTTTGCTCCTCGCGACAACCGGCGGAAATCATCTCCAGGAGCCGTTGCGTGGCCGACGACTCAGGCGACTGAGGTCCGCACAGCTGCTTGATAACCACTGCCATGTCTATACACCTTCGGTATCACGACGGGCGCATGCCAAATCCTCCAGCATGTCCACGCTCAATTCCGATAGCTCGTCGACGACCAGATCAGCGGCAGCAAGCGCGTGGCGCGGGAAGGAATTGGTGACCGCCACACAGGCCATGCCGGCCCGTTGAGCCGCTTGAATCCCCAAGAGTGAGTCTTCGATAACGACAGTATTGGACGGGTTTACACTCAGGCGTTGTGCGCACAGCAAGAAAATGTCCGGGGCCGGCTTAGGGTGAGTCACGTCTTCAGCTGAGACCGTGACCGAAAACACTCGGTTCAGTCCTGTGATGGCTAGACTCGCCTCTATCTTGGCCCGGGGTCCGGATGAACCCAGAGCATAACGAATCCTCTGTCTGGCCAGAGTCTCAATGAGTTCGCGCACTCCCGAAAACACTGGTAGTCCTTCGTCCTTGATGGCCTGCATATACGTAGCGTTGATGGCCGCCAGAAACTGCTGCTGCCGTGCAAACTCACCGTATCGTGACACAAGCGCCTCGTGAGTCTTCTCATCTGAGTATCCACAGTAGGCGCTGAGTTCATCTCTGGAAGCATGGATTTGGAATTGATGGAGCACGGTCTGCAGGACATACAGACTGACAGGCTCACTGTCTACCAGTACGCCGTCACAATCAAAGATCACGGCCCATTCCTTGATGCCGTTTCTTGTCTCGCTCACGTCAGGAAGCCCCCTACGATCATTCTACACTGTTGTCTCGGCTGTTTTCATTCCGTGGGCAGGATGCCAAGGGAATGATGCCGTAAGATAGCCCAATAGATGATGAACTGATTGGGAGGCAACGCTAACGTGCCCGAATCCTTCACTTTCCAGGCAGACACATCGGAGTCATTACCGGAACAGGTAGGGGACACGGTTCGATTGGCCGGTTTGGGTCCCGAGAGGGTTACACCGGCGCTGTGTCGAGCTCTGATGCAGTGGCTTGAGGTGCTACCGCAACCTGTGGTGGCTGATGCTTTGCGGCGGTCACATGACAGCCCTCATCTACTCGAAACTTTTCGAAAAAGAGCCGCTGAAGCTTTAAGGCACCAACCAATACCACAACCCCCCCGTAGCACTCCGTTGGTCCGCGACGAACAAGAGCTCTATGACGTTCTCTCTGAGAGTGATCGCCAGGCATTGCGCAGACAGACCTTACTGGAGTGCCTGACAGATGCCGAATACCAAGAGGAGCTCATTCGCCGCTTCAGGCATGCCCGAGACGGTTAGCGGTTCCCTGCCGCGGAACCTATCGTGGCCTCTCGCACCTTAAACAGCTGGATCTGCGCGTTCACCAACTGATGATAGATTCCCTGTTGCTCGTACAATTCCTCGTGCGTGCCTTGCTCCGCGATGCGCCCTTTGTCCAGGACCAACAGACGGTTTGCGTTACGTAAGGTCGACAGACGATGAGCTATGGCGAACGTCGTACGATCCTTCACCAGGCGTCCCAGGGCCTCCTGAATCAGTTGCTCCGTCTCCGTATCAACCGACGCCGTAGCCTCATCCAAGATCAAGATGCGCGGATCGTGCAGAATAGCGCGGGCGATGGAGATCCGCTGACGCTCTCCCCCTGACAGACGATGGCCGCGCTCACCCACTTTGGTATCGTAGCCATCGCGGAAGCGAAGGATGAAATCGTGAGCGTTGGCGATCTTGGCTGCCCGGATCACCTCTTCGGGAGTGGCATCGGGTTTGGAGTAGGTGATGTTTTCATAGATGGTTCCGGAAAAAAGGAAGGGCTCCTGCAGCACCACGCCGATCTGAGCGCGCAGGTCGGATTGGGCAATCTCTTTCAAATCAACGCCGTCGATCAGGATCTGACCTTCATCAGGGTCGTAAAAGCGCGCCACAAGGTTGATCAGCGTCGATTTCCCGGCACCTGAATGACCTACCAGGCCTATCATTTCGCCGGGTTCGACAGTCAGGTTGATGTCATGCAACACCGGATCGTATGTTCGGTAACCGAAGGTTACCCCTTTGAACTCCACTCGTCCTTCTATGCGGTGCTTGCGAGCATTGGGATTGTCTTTGATGTCCGGTTCCTCATCCAGGATCTCAAAGACTCTCTCAGCGGCCGTGAGAGCTTGAGTAAACCAGCGCGGGATGAAGGTGAAATAGCGCAAAGGCCCCCAGATCATAGAGGCATACTGGCTGAATTGGACCAGTTCACCCAGCTGCATCCTCTGCCCCAACACAAGGTGACCACCATAGTAGAGGAGCAGGAAATTACCGATGCCCATGATATAACCCAGCACGGGAAAGAACGTGTTGTACACCTTTTCATTGTGCGCCGAGACCTCGGCAAAACGCCGGCTGTAATCCTGAAAGCGTGACACTTCCCGATCTTCCTGTCCAAAAGCCTTGACGACGCGCATCCCGCTGAGGATATCCTGCAACAGCGAGTTGGTTCGATCCCAAAGGCGCCACTGCCTGTGATACATTAGGCGCCACAGTTGAGCACTGCGTCTCATAAGGTACATCACCAGCGGAGTTGGCAACAGGACAAGCAGGGCCATCCTCCAGTTTGTCGTGAACAGGATTATGCCGATACCGATGAGGAGCAAGGCTTCATTCAGGGCCGTGGCCATCTGGTTTTGGATGAAGCCTTGGATAGTACCTGTGTCGCCGGTCACTCTGTTCATCAGATCGCCTGTCTTGCGTTTGCTCAGATAATTGAGCGACAGAGCCTGGATTTTGGCGAACACAAGATTACGCAAATCTTGGCCCAAACCCGCACCCAGATGCGTCATGACGAGGCCGCGTATTACGGCGACGAGGTTGGTCCCCAGGCCCGCCAAGCCGATGAGGCTGACATAAAACAGCAACAGACGCAAGTCTCGGTTTCCAACGCGGATGACATCATCAACCAGGATGCGATACAGCTGAGGGACTACGAGACGAATTCCGGTGGAGACCCAAAACAGAACCATTGCCACGAACATCAACGGGAAGTGTGGCTTGGCGATGGCCAGCAGACGGCGCACAATCTGCATCTTATTGGTGCAACCTGAGCAAGAGGCGGTGCCTTCGGGTAGAATCCGTCCGCAGCGGGGGCATTTCTTTTCGTCCACTTCTTGATAAAACGGGGTGGATTGACCCGATGTGATCTTGTTCAGGTACTTGGCGGCATTGGCGAAATACGGCAACTGACTCATGCTGAAACGAACGATTGAGGTGCGAACTCCGTCAACCGTGGCCTCCAGATAGCCGTTGCCGACCAGCCCCACGGCTTTGAACTCACTGGCCTGAGAAACGGGGATTTCCCTGGTCACCATACCGCTATCGCAGACGAGAAGCCGCGTGGGAGTGATGATGGTCTTTCCTTCCGCAAAACGGCCGTGACCGTCAACGTCATGCACCAATTCGGTGACGACTTCTTCGTTACCCAATACATCAGCGATACTTCTCGCTTGGGTCACCGAGAGAGTACTCAAGGCACATACGCTCCTTCGAGACTGCGGATCACTTCTACATCAGGGCTTCTATTTGCTTGGCAATCTTCGGACTGAGATTCCGGAAATCATCAATTTCAAAGCGGTTTCCGTCTACATCAGTGATGAGAAGCCGATGGTCTGAAATCGGAAGGATGCTGTCGTATGACCCACGGGTGGTAAAGCGGCGCATTCCCCGGTCGGTATTCACTTCCCAATAGATGTAGCCAAACTCCTCTTTCATCTTCACTACCGAAGTGATGAGGGGCGTGAAGTACCGACGCTCCAATTCCAGGCGGATCAGCTCCTGCTGTTCACGAGGAAACTCGGCCAAATCACGGATGATGCCGATCTCCTTGTCTTTGTCATCGCGTATCGAAATGTACATATCGCCAAAGCTTAGGGGGAATGACCTGTACGCAAAGACCACCGCGTAGGTTTCCGTATCGAGTTTCAAAGAGAGAAAGCCTCCGTCGGTCACGGAAAACAGACACTCTTCCGGTTTCAGGTAGGTAATATGTGCGTATTCAGCCAACCCTTCTTCCTGCGAGTTCCTGTTCACTGACGTCAACTCCTCTGATCTTAAGCGCGGTGCGCTGGTTCTCGAGCATCTTGTAGTAATGTCCCTTGAGCTCCAAGAGCTCCTCATGCGTGCCCATCTCGACGATCTTTCCCTTGTCTATGACGACCAACTTATCGGCGTTGCGCAGGGTGGAAAGACGATGGGCAATGGCGATCGTTGTGCGCCCCTCGACCAAGCGTTCCAAACCCTCCTGTATTCCCTGCTCGGTCTCCGTGTCGACGGAAGCCGTGGCCTCGTCCAGAATGAGAATGCGAGGGTTATGCAGAATCGCTCGGGCAATCGCCAGACGTTGACGTTCACCGCCTGACAAGTTCTGGCCCCGGTGTCCGATCATCGTTTCGTAGCCGTTGGGTAGCCTGGCGATGAAATCATGTGCCTGGGCCACTTTGCAGGCCTGAATAATATCTTCTATAGTGGCATCGGGTTTGGCATAGGCTACGTTCTCGGCGATAGTACCGGCGAACAAGAACGTTTCTTGCAGAACCATGCCTATCTGGGCTCGAAGATCAGCAATCTTCAGGTCGCGCACGTCATGGCCGTCGATCTTCACACAGCCTTCTTGAGGATCGTAGAGCCTACTGATCAAGTTGGCCAACGTTGACTTGCCGGCTCCCGAGTAGCCCAACACTCCTAACATCTCACCCGGTTCGACCGTCAAAGTGATGTTCTTGAGAACAGGTTTTCCCGGTTCATAGCCAAAGACCACGTTCTCCATCTCGATCTTGCCCTGTATACGCGGGATGCTGAGGGCATCGATCCTCTCGGCAACTTCCGGGACGGCATCAAGGATCTCAAAGATGCGCTGGGCGGAGTTCATACATGACGACCACCAGTCCACGATGTGGGTCATGAATTCCAAGGGGCCGTAGAGCATCCCGAGATACCCGATGAATGTCCATAGAGTACCAAAGGACATTCTGTCGTTAACCACATCCCAACCGCCTATGCTCCAGACGATGAGGCCGCCAAGGCTCATCAGAAATGACATGGCCGGGAACAAGGTCGAGGTGATGTAGCCGGCTTGCATATTGATGGCAAAGACGTCCTTGCTTCTGGCGGCAAAACGCCCCGTCTCCGTTTCCTCTTTGCCAAAGGCCTTGACGACGCGAATGCCGGTCAGCGAATCATTGACCATGGAACTCAAAGCGCTTGTGCGACGATGTCTGCGAGAAAAAACGCTCCACAGCTTAGGAAAGACACTCCTCACGGAGTAGATGATGACCGGCACCGGTATGAGCACGAGCAGCGCCAAACGCCAGTTCATCATGATCATGACGGTCATGACACCGATGAGATTCACTGCGTTGACGATAAAATAGGGAAAGCCATCATGGAAAAAATACTGCAGATGTATTGCGTCTTGATTAACCCGGGTCATGAGATTGCCCGTTTCACGCTTGGTGAAAAAACCCAGAGAGAGGCGTTGCATGGCCGCAAACACCTGGGTTTTCAGATCAAAGACAACCTTGGCGGTCAGCCCGGCGTTGATACGTCCGTAGCATATGCTGAGTCCTACATTCAACAACTGAAGAGTGGCCATGATGAGCAGCATCTGCAGCAGATGACCTGAATAGCGACCACCGGGAGTCAACACTTCGTCAAAGAGGATTCTTCCTCCCAGATAAGGGTTGAAGATCTGCAGGCCTGAGCTGGCTAACATGCACAAAAGAATCAGGGTCACTTCTTTTTTGTACTTAGGTAAGAAGGACAAGACGCGCAAGAACAAGGCGCGCCTGTCCAGACACTTCGGGCAGACCTGCCTTCCGGAGTCCGGATACAGAAGACCACACGTCGGACAGGTAGGCTGATACACCTCTTCACTGAAATCGACGTCGGTGAGCTCCTTATTCTCCATCAGCTTGCTGACAAGGCGCGTCACGTGACCGAACTTGCGGGTCATGGTGTTGGAGTAGCGGCATAAGATCTCAGGCTCACCCTTCACGGTGGCGATCAGTGCGCCGTTACCGTTCAGGGTGTCCGCTTTGAGTTCTTCCATGTCGGCCAGCGCTATCTCTCGATATCCGGTTTCATGCCAGTCAGGCGCACGGTGATTGACGCGGCGTGGCATGCGCGGCGGACCAATCGTCTCACCGCAGAGGAAACTGATTCTCTCTCGAGTGGCAACGAGCCATTCCTCCGTGAAATTGCCATCTCTGTCAAGATCGGTGGCTGCACACAACACGACATCGGACGGCTTTATCCCGTGTTTCTCGAAGGCAACGGTGATGTGCTCCGGCATGGGCTCTAACCGGTGCATGCAGGCTTCGCCTCCATCCCCAAAGACAGTAGGCCCGACAAAAACGGCGGCATGGTTCATCTCGAACATGTGTCAGGAACAGGCAGGGATAATCTATTCAGCATCCATTCTAAAAGACCTGCCCGCCTTTCACAAAAAAGCACTCCGGCTAACAGCCGTGATAAGAGGAATCGGGCCGCACGGAAAGGAATCCTGGTCCATAGGCCTCAAGTTCACAAAATAGGAGATGATCCTGCCGTGACGGTTTTTCGAGTCGGTTTCATCGG
>JBMNSS010000009.1:0-39526 GCA_050945315.1 Limnochordia bacterium
TCACGAAGCGGGCCGGATGATCCTCCGGCAACCAATCGTCAAGCGAAGGCGGAAACAGAAGCGTTTGTTTTGGTTGGTAAGGGCGATAGCGTTTAGTACTCATGCTTCATCAATTGGCCGTTATCAGTCCAAATCCTGGTGCTTTCGACCCGTATTACTCAGACAGGCTCCTAGGACCAAGGTCCCACATATAGCCTCATACGATATATAGGCAAAAGGCGGACAAGTCCTTCTGCAAACTTTTTTGTTCTTTTGCGAATAGGGTCGAATAACGGGCTTGCTGTTGATGAAGTACAAAAAGGGGCCATTACAGCCCCGAAGCGATAATGAGGGAAGGGGATAGGGGAAGGCTGATCTAAAAGATCACCATACCCAACAACGCCGCACCCACTATGGCACCGATGGGATGCAAGCGATACTTTGCCACCGCCAAGATAGCGACCAGACACATCACGATCGCCGCCGGATCAACGTTGACCAGGCTTTTATCCGGACCGTCGCCGATGACAATCGCCGCTTGGGTAACAAACACCGCTGCCGAAATGATAAGCCCGGCCACTACAGGTCTGATCCCACGCAGGATGGACTCCACCGTGGGATGATCTCGAAATCTGTCTAAGGCCTTTGAGATGAGGAGAACAAAGATCAATGCCGGTAAGGAAACAGCCACGGTGGCCAGAATTCCGCCCGCCACTCCTGCCAGACGATAGCCGACGAAAGTGGCTACGTTGACGCCCACAGGACCGGGAGTCATCTCCGCGATGGCCAGCATGTCGACGAATTCAGCGGCCGTTATCCAGCCACGCTGCTCAATCTCCGCCTGGATCAAGGGCAGCATGGCGTATCCGCCCCCTATGGTAAAAAAGCCCAGCCGAAAAAAGACCCACATCAGCCGCAAATAGATCATTGCCGCATGCCCCCCAAAGCTATCTTGCCTGCAAGAACGCCCAGCAAGCCACCGGCCAGGATCACATAGATCATGTCGATGTTGGTGAAAAAGGCCACCAGAACCGATACAGCGGCCAGCACAACTGAGAAGGTGTTTTTCAAGGAAGCGCGAGATATGCGTACTGCCGCCAGGATGATCAGCGCGGCCACTGCCGTTCTGGCTCCTTGAAGAGCCTTAGCTACGTAGAAATCATCGCGGAACTGGGTGAAGTACGTAGCAATGGCCAAGATGATAACGATGGATGGAGTCAAGACACCCGCCAGGGCACTTAGAGCACCCGGGAATCCAGCTATGCGATAGCCGATGAAGGTCGCTGAATTGCCGGCAATCACACCGGGGATAGACTGACTGATGGCGTAAATGTCCAGCAACTCCTCGTGCTTGATCCAGCCCTTGTTATCGATAACCTCGCGTTCAAACAGGGGCAGCATCGCCAGACCCCCGCCGATGGCAAAAGCGCCGACCCGTAGAAAGGTGAAGAATATGTCAAGCAATGGTATGGCCTCTGCTTTCCTGACTGCTTCATCGTCTCTGACTTGCGCATTCACGGGGCATACTCCTATCTTGTGTTCTTTGACATCCTCCGCTATTCTACCAGATCCGGACTCGAGCCGGTGGGGATTGGCTCTTTCCGGACCAAAGCAAAAGGGTTTAGATGGCAGATCACGTATATAAACGGAGGTGTTGGCGATCCAACGTGAAGACCAGCAACACCAAGGGACGGTGCTAAACCAATGACTGACAAAAAGTCGGTAAGGATGGCGTTGATCGGTTGCGGCGGACTTGGCAGACGACATGGACTCAATATGAACATTATACCTGGTGTGGAACTTGTCGCTTTGTGTGACGCCAATGCGGAGTCTGCTCAGGCCCTGGCAACTGAGCTGGGTATCGATCCTAGCGTCTATTCATGCCACCAGACCATGTTTGAGAAAGAGGAACTCGACGCGGTGGCCATCGTGACACCGAATCACACCCACGCTAGACTCACAGTAGACGCGGCAGAAGCAGGTCTGCACGTCTTTTGTGAGAAGCCGATGGCCTTGAACCTGGAACAGTGCGATGCCATGATCGAAGCCACGAACCGTGCCGGTGTCATGTTGATGATCGGTTACGTGCGTCGCTATCAGGCCCATTTCCGCGAACTCAAGCGGCTGGTCTCCGCCGGTGAGTTGGGAGACGTGCTGATGGCTCATGCCATTCGCTTTGGTATGGGGCCCGGCGGAGGCGTCGGCGGATGGCAGTTGAAAAAGGAGACCTACGGCGGCCTCTTCTCTCTCTACAGCCATGAGCTGGACCAACTGGTCTGGCTGGCCGGTGACGCGCGCGCGGTACAGGCGACGATGAGATCCGGAGATGATCCCGACAACACGGTCGAAGAAGGCATCGCCATCGGATTGGAGTTTCAGTCCGGCGCGATAGGCTCATTGGCCTCCAGCCGTGTCCACCGGATCGGCACCTATGAACTGGGAGTGACGGGTACAAAAGGAACGGCCAAGATTACCTCCGGTGCCACCGGTACACCGATCCTGTTGCACAAGCACGGCGAGAAGCCAATACAGATACCGACTGACAAGAACGACGGCTTGCATGATGAAATGGTGGCCTTCGTTGAGTCAATCCGCACGGGCACACCGCCCGAGGCCGACAGCCATGCCGGCCGACATGTAGTGGCCGTGGCTATGGCGGCCCACGAATCGGCCGCAACCGGCAAGCGCGTGGAAGTTCCGTAAGACTAAAGCCAGAGGTAGGGGACTGCTCCTACCTCTGGCCTTCTTTGCGGGGGGAATAGTTGTGCGATTGGGTACAGCCAAGATCAATATCACACCGGCGGTTGGTATCGCTCTGGCGGGTTTTGGTTTTCGTGACCACGGTTCTGAAGCGGTCAGAGACGAACTGGAAGCCCGCGTTTTTTGGCTGGAAAAGGACGACACCGTGGCATGTATCGTCACTGCCGACATTATCGGCTTTGGAGCCACTCTTACCGCAGACATTCAAAAGGCGGCCGCCGAGCGCTTCGGACTGTCTCCGTGCAGCGTCTTTCTGGCTGCCAGCCACACCCATTCAGGACCACAGACCGTGGACACGCTCTTGACGGCGGGCGGTCCTCCGGACAGTAAGTATCTTTCAGAGCTCCGGAGTCGGATCATCGACGGCATGGACGAGGCGCGTCAACGCTTGCGCCCCGTCAGAGTGAGGCTGAGCAGAAGTCAGCTCACCGGCTTCAGCATCAACCGCAGAGTCCCGACGAAGGACGGCACCGCTATGGCACCCAATCCCGCCGGAGTGCGTGACGATGAGGTCGTGGCCATCTCTTTTCTCGATAGGCAGTCTGACCGGATAATAGGCTTGCTTTTCCATTTCACCTGTCATCCCACGGTCCTCGCGGACTACACTGTATCAGCGGAGTATCCCGGGGCTGCTCGACGTTGGCTGGAAAACACGTTTCCGGAAGCGAGCGTTGGCTTTTTGGCGGGCTGCTTCGGTGATGTGCGCCCCCACTGCACAGTGATCGGGGGTAAACGGTTCCGCAGGGGCTTGCCTGAGGAAGTGACCATGTTCGGTCACGCGCTCGCCGCACGGGTGAGCCGCGCTGTGAAACAGTCGGCGGGAGATCTGACAAGCCATCTCTCCGGCCACATGGAGTACCTCGATCTACCGTTGGCCGACGGGAGACACACCGCTCCTTTTTATATACACCGCCTTGATCTGGCCCGTGAACTTACCCTGATCGGCATGAGCGGCGAGGTGTGCTGTGACTATGGCTTGTTCATCAAGAATCTGCAGCCACAGCGCCACATGATACCCGTTGCCTACTGCAACGGACTGATCGGCTATATCGCACCCACTCGCTACTTCGCCGAAGGGGGCTATGAGCCGGACACGTCGGCGCAAGTATACAACCTGCCTGCGCCGTTTGATCCTGATATCGAACGTATCATTCAAGACTCCGTCCGAGCAATGATGAAGGGTAAGTGATCAATCCTCGCCCCAAATATGAGGGGAAGCTCGATCGCCAGCCCATGGACGATTCAATCACCGTCGTAGTCATTGAGCTGGTCGGGCGCGGTTCCCGACAGTCTGTCCTGGGCAAGATCATCAACATCCGGCACGAACGGAAGATTGGTGGCGATGTGAAGGATCAGTCCCGTAGCCTCGACCACGTTATGGCTGGAGGCAGGTATCGCCAAAATGACAGGACGCGAAGGATGAGGAATGCCATAAAGCTTGCCGTCAACCTCTCCGTTAGCCAGGCGTTCACCGTAAGGAACAGCTTCGGCCACCGCCTCTTTTATGACCTCAAGAGATGTCAGAGCTCCCCGGGTGGCATAGGCAACAAAGCGCGAATGGGGAAGCATGATGATATCGGGTGGGTCCTTCGCCACCAGCATGGTGACCAGCTTCTGTTCGTACATCTCAAAAGAGTCTGCAGGAAGCACGATAAGACTCACCTCAAGCTCTTCATGAGCATTGCCGAAGTCGTTGGCTAGAGCCTGAAGGTGATCGAGGTCAGATCCCGTAGTCATCATGATGGTGACATGCCCTTCTGACGATGGCTCGTGCACAAATGACCACACAATCCCTATTACGGCTAGGACAAGAAGGACGACGGTGATGGCCGACGGGAGCCAAGCGAGAGTATCACGCACGGGCGGATCGCCTTTGGGAGGCAGATTCTCCGTCAGCGACTCATCCGCCGTCTGTGGACAGCCATGGCGGGCGCAGCCCCCTCGCCGGGTCCAACACGCCAGATGATGAAGGGTCCTACATCGAGGGCATTCAGCGACTTCGTCGCCGATCCGCAGTGCCTCCTCACAGGCCTGGCAATCCGAGGCGACCTCATCACTATCGCTTAGTGTCCAGATGCGCTCCTTCAACTGATCTTCCATGGGCGTTTCCTCTCTCCAAAGGACTTGCTTTTAGCATAACACTCCCGCGGGCAAGCGGCAAGAAAGTGAGGCCCGACTTGAAAGAAGCATCCATGAGGCGTTTGACACGTATCTTGGTTATGATGAGCCTTCTTTTGACATGCGGATCCCCGGTCGGGGCGACTCAGTATTCTGAAGCGGAGCGCGTGCTGGCCTCGATGCGCGAGGCTATGCGGCAACCTGAGCAGGTGGTCTTCACTCAGGACGTGAACATGAGCGCCATTCTAAGCAGGTGGCGCTTCAGTGCCACGGTCACGCGTAGTGGGGATGTGGTCAGCGTCAGCGCCAAGGGAGCCCCCTCGTTCATACCACCCGATCTTCTTGCCGATCTCGCGGATTTTGAGAAAGCCTTGACGAACTTCGATCTGGAATATCTAGGGAAAGAACAACTGGACGGAAGGACGTGCCACGTACTCAAGGGCGTACGTCGACCGCAGTTCTACACCGGTGCTGTAGAAGGCCGTATCTGGATCGATGAGCATGAGCATCTTATGAGACGAACGGAAGCCCGCTACAGTTGGGGCAGAGTGCGTGTCAACCATACCTACATGTCCATGGATGATTTCACGGTACTCGCCCAGCAAGAGGCAAGTATCTCTCCTTTTGCTGTACGGCTGACCATCACCTATCGGGACTATCGTCTGAATGATTAAATACCGTTGGACGGGCGTTTCATTTGCCTGACAAAGTACTTCTGGTATAATGATGGTGAAATCCATTTCGCCTTGCTATCCTATCGGTTTGGTCTCGCCATATTGGGGCAACAAGAGGGGTCGCCCTACCCTTTTCTTGTGCACTGGTGCCAAGGATGGCCGATGTGGCACAAGTTGTCTTGTCTGGGGCAATATCAACCAAGAGGGGTTATTGTCGGCATGAGGATGGATAATGAGACGTACCGACTCAAGGTTGAAAACCTGTTTGATATGCTGTGTGAAAAGGAAAACGTCTGGCGCCCTGACGTTCAGTCTTCCCTGGAGGAACTTGCGTTGTCTCCGCGCAAGGGTCGCTACTTCCTTCGCGTGGTCAGCATGCAGCCCCAGCCCGTGCAAGTTCATTTCTACTCCGTCTACATGACAAGGGCCCTGCGCGATGACAGCATTCAGGATCTGGAGCGACACATCCGCCACATGTTTTACGAAGAGCGTGAAGAGGCTAAGGCCATCCTGGCTCAAGTGGTTTCTGCCAGTACGTTGCCGGCTTTGTTCAGAGTTATCGCCATCACGGATGAAGGCTGGTTGGCCGGCGAGCTTATCCGCATTGTGCTTTCGGCTCCCGCGGAAGAGCTGGTTGAACCTATTCGACGCAGCCTGTGGTCCGAAGATTATCTATTACAGTGTCTTGCGATTTACTTGGTAGGCAAGTCGCAGGATGAGCAACTGCTGGATCTGTTAGCTAAGTTCTATCGCAAGCCCCAGGGCGAAAAACTCGATCGGTTGGAGAAAAAGGCCTATGATGCGCTCCTTGAAGGAGGGCATCAAGCTTCACCCAAGCTCATCTCAGACTGGCTCAAAGATAAGAACTCGCGTGTGCGTGACCTGGCACTGACTCTGACTTCGGAACGTCTGATGCCCGAAGTGGTTTCGGATCTTGTGGGCCTGGTCCTGGTAGATACCAAAACCAGAACGAGAGCCGCAGCAGTCTTGCTCTCGTACGAACAAGCAGGAATCATCAGCTGGGATCCGAATGCAGAAGACTCCGTAGAAGCACGCAAAATCATTGGCGCCGCCAAGCGTGGCCCTCTGATAGCCACACTGAGAAGCCTGCTCCGAAACGAGAGCCCTTTGGTAAGGGAGATTGCGGCCAAGCTGGTGCGCTTGGCTCCGTTCTCTGATGATCTGACCTCGCAAATGCGAAGACTGGTCACCGAAGATAAAGCGAGTGCTGTACAGATCGCCGCCATGCACACCCTTCACGCACTCGACAGATCGAAGTTGATGACGGCTCTTATGGAGCTTTTCTCCGCCGACGCAGCCGGACGCGAAGCGTTGGAGGCCGGCGAAAGCCTGATGGAGACGCTGACGCCTGAGGAAACGCGCTTGATAACGGATGGGATTCGTGCCCGTCTGAAGCGCCGTGAAGCTGCTCTTGACCGCTTTGTAGCCAGCGTGGAATGGTGGCGCCATGACACTTAGCCCCCCAAAGCTGACAGAGGCGTGCAATTGGCTCCGATGAGCACGTTGCCTCCGTGTCGCCAAGGATGAGTTAACCCATCGTGTGCATCCTTTTCATGGCAACTTCTTTTTCCTCAGGAGCCAATTGACACCCCAGTCAAAAACGAGTATACTCAAAGCCAGCTTGGTAGGGAAACAAATCAATCATATCAATCACATACGGAAGCTCTTATCAAGAGAGGTGGAGGGACTGGCCCGATGAAGCCCGGCAACCAGCGCGTGAAGGCGCCAGGTGCCAATTCCTGCTGGAGATAGTCACTATCTCCAGAGAGATGAGAGGAGGTGCAAGAGTATGAGAAATAAACCTCTTCCATCCGGAGAGGTTGTTCTTTTTCCGGGGGAGAAACGCTCACCGCAGACTACTGAAGGGGCGCCCATTATCCGTCTGCACAATGTTACTAAGACCTTTAACTCAGGCACCAGCCGCATTGAAGCGCTTAACGACATCAGCTTGGATATCAAGAAGGGCGTCATCTTTGGCGTCATAGGTCTTTCGGGAGCAGGCAAGAGCACCCTAATCCGCTGCATTAATATGCTTGAAAAACCGGACTGCGGTGAGATTGAGGTGGCCGGCCAACAAATGACGCGTCTGTCAGAATCAGAACTGATGGTGGCGAGGCGTCGAATAGGTATGATCTTTCAGCATTTTAACCTGCTGGCCTCCCGCACCGTGGCCGGCAATGTAGCCTTTCCTCTCGAGATTGCCGGGCTTGACAAGCATCTTATCCGCTCGCGCGTACAGGAGCTTCTGGAGCTGGTGGGTTTGGGTGATCGAGCCGATGCCTACCCGACTCAGCTTTCCGGAGGCCAAAAACAGCGGGTCGGCATTGCCCGGGCACTGGCCAATGAGCCCGACGTATTGCTATCTGACGAGGCGACCTCAGCGCTGGATCCGGAGACCACACTCCAAGTGCTGCATCTTCTGCGAGACATAAGCCGACGCATGGGGCTCACCATCGTCATGATCACGCATGAGATGGGAGTCATCCGGGAGATCTGCGATCAGGTGGCGGTCATTGACGGCGGGCGATTGGTCGAAGTGGGAGACACCGCCAGTGTCTTTACCCGACCCCAAAGCCTGGTGACACGTCGGCTACTGAGAGGACAGATGGAGGCGGAGATACCCGCCGAGCTGTTGCATCGTAAAACGCATCCCGGGTGTAGACTCGTCAAGCTGTCTTTCTTAGGCGAGGTCGCCGAAAAGCCGGTTATAGCTGAATTGGTGCGGGACATCGCCGTCACGCCCAACATCCTTTACGGACGTATCGACCGGTTGCAGGATCGACCGTGGGGAACGTTGATCGTCGAGCTGGCGGGCGAACCTGAGGACGTTGAAGGAGCACTGCTTTATTTGAACAACGTCGGCGTGGACGTGGAGGTCCTGGGCAACGGGAAATCGAACTCAAACCAGTCCGTCTCCAGAGGTCGGTGAGGAGGAGGGGTAAACACAATGGCAGATTTTCTTCAGGGTATTTTTAACCCCATGACCCGTTCGCTCATTCTCCAGGGATTGCAGGAGACCCTGTACATGGTTGGGCTTTCCCTCGTACTCTCCGAACTCATCGGAATACCGCTGGGGATCGCCCTTGTGATCACCGGACCGAATCACTTGTGGCCATGCCGCTGGCTCAACCAAGTGTTGGGGACAATCGTCAACATCGGACGTTCCATTCCTTTTATCATCTTGCTTGTCGCGATCATACCGTTTACGCGGTTCATCGTGGGCACGTCCATCGGTACGGCGGCAGCCATGGTCCCTCTGACGGTGGCAGCCATCCCCTTTGTCGCCAGGTTAGTCGAATCATCCTTACTGGAAGTGGATGGCGGAGTGATCGAGGCCGCTCAAGCTATGGGCGCTTCAAAATGGCAAATCATTCGGAAGGTGCTTCTTCCGGAGGCTTTACCGTCGCTCATGCTGGGAGCCACTATTACCGCCATCAACCTGATCGGGTACTCAGCCATGGCGGGGGCAGTTGGCGGCGGGGGGCTTGGTGATCTGGCCATTCGCTACGGCTATCAACGCTTCCGTGCTGATATCATGTTCGCCACGGTTCTGGTTCTTGTCGTCTTGGTCCAAGTTTTGCAGGCGCTTGGCAACAGGTTGGCCCGCAGGCTGGATCACCGCGTTAGATAAGAGACCATCTGCGACACCTGAAAGGAGAGTACAAGCATGCAATTGAATGGTATCGCCACTCGTCGTCACCACCTCATTTTCGCTGTATTGTGTCTTCTCGTCTTGAGCGGAAGCGTATTTGCCGGGGCAGCGGCGCGGGTACTGAAGGTGGGAGCCACCCCCGTACCGCATGCGGAGATTCTGAACGTGGTCAAACCCATCCTGGCCAAAGAAGGCATCGATCTTCAGATTATCGAGTTCACGGATTACGTGCGCCCCAATCTGGCGCTTTCAGATCGAGAACTGGATGCCAACTTCTTCCAGCACATACCCTATCTGGAGACTTTCTCCTCCGAACGGCGCCTGAACCTGACATGGGTGGCCAAAGTCCACGTCGAGCCCATGGGTGTCTACTCCCGCAAAGTCAAGGATCTCAAGAGCCTCAAAAACGGCGCTCTCATCGGCATCCCCAACGACCCCACCAACGGCGGACGGGCCCTGTTGCTCATCGAGAAAGCGGGCCTGATCACGCTGAAACCGAATGCCGGTCTGGCTGCCACGGTCTTTGACATAGCCGACAATCCCAAGAAACTGAGATTCCAGGAATTGGAGGCGGCTCAGCTACCGCGCGCTCTGCCTGATCTGGACGCCGCGGTGATCAATACGAATTTCGCTCTTGAGGCTAAGCTGGATCCGCTCAAAGATGCCATCATCATTGAGGGCTCTGATTCACCCTATGCAAACGTTCTGGCTGTAAGAAACGCTGACAAAAACAACGCTGACATCGCCAAATTGGCGAAGGCCCTTCAGTCCTCTACGGTCAGAGATTTCATTCGCACTCAGTACAAGGGTGCCGTGGTCCCTGCCTTTTGAGTCTGCAGCACGTCCGGAGATCGTCGTCCCCCGGTTCCCGTGACCGGGGGACTCTACTGTATGAGTTGACGTCTGACATCGCCAAAGGCTAGAATAACGAAGATCTGCTTTTGACGTGAAGGGAGGTAGTGACTCAATGCAGACGGTAACAGATGCAGCTTTCCAGCAAACCGTGTTGGAATCCCAAAAGCCTGTGCTCGTTGACTTTTGGGCACCCTGGTGTGGTCCGTGCCGCCAGTTGGCTCCGATCCTGGACGCCGTGGCTGCTGCACTGGGGGACAGAGTATCCGTCGTCAAGCTTAACACTGATGAAAACCCCGCTTCTGCCGCCAAGTATGGCGTCATGAGTATCCCCACACTGATCCTCTTCAAGGATGGCAAGGAGATAGGACGCACAGTAGGGGTACGTTCGCAAGCCAACTTGCTGGAGTGGGTTAACGATAACATAGGCTGAGCGGTTGACTTGATCGCCCCGCCGTATAGACCCTGTCTGCGAGGGTCGGTCCATCAGCCGGAAGTCGTTCAGAAGTACTTACTGCCGTCACAAGGCACGGAGCATCTGACAGATTGGCAGGAGTGTCCCACCACACTCCTGCATCACTTAACGTCGATTGCTCGAATAGCGATATTGCCGCCGATCATCGGGCGCCGGAGCATCGATAGCCAAAGCGCCCGGACGAGGCGCACCATCTCCGGGTCCGACGGCGGCGTCGGATCTCTTGCCATACTCAGCTGTGCCGTCTGAAGAAAGCTCCGGCGATCTGTTTGCTCGAGACTGAGCTGAAACCAAACTCATGGAGGGCGGAGGGTGTGCTTGTATCCAGTCGCTCACTCCGATACGTTACAGTTGTCTTCATAGTCCTTTTTCTTTGTGCGGGGGTCGGTGCTCAAAACCTCATAGCGGACAGCGGTTTTGAACTCAGTGCCCGGAATCCCCGAGGCGGACCCTGGATCGCCCGCGGTGAAGGAGCCGATCTTAAAGAAGGTGCTGGTCGCCTTTCCCATGACCAAGACGGCAACAACCATGCCGCTCGTCTGGTTCCGCTGACCGATTACGGCTCTGAATGGATGCAAGCCGTCTTATCCCTTAAGGCCGGGGTCGAATACGTCCTTTCCGCTTGGGTGCGTCTGCAAGACGACACTCCGGCTCAGGCTTCTTTGGGCATACGTATGCGAAACAGCTATCCTCGCATCTATCGAGGGTTGTCAGGCGACGGATGGGAGCGCATCGAGCTGGCCTTTACGGCTGAAGAAGGATGGGCTCAGATCGTGCTTAGTTCGACTGCCGGCGCTCTAGTCTACTGGGATGATGTGACCCTCCACCAAAACGTCACCGTGACGGAGCAGTTGGCCAGGTTGTGGGAGTCTCGGCTGAGGGAAAAGGAGCAACCTCTGTACACGGGATTGGTTGTCGACGCCCGGGGCATCGGTTTGGAACGCGGCATGAGTCCCAGGATCTATGATACCTCCGGTCGTTTGATCTTTGCCGGCGAGGGTTACTCCCACGATCAGCTTATTCGGAGAGGTATTGCGGCCTATGTCCGTTCTTTGGAAGATGCTACAACGCATTCCCGTCTCGCGGTGAGCCCGGACTATCCCATGCGTCTACCACTGGTTTTGGATGCTCAACAGGCAATAGGATTGCCGCCGACAGCGGTCGTCGTGGGGGAAGAAGACGGAAGACGTATTCGGCAAGCCACTGATCAATACGACTTTCTGGGTCGCTTTGCCATCATCTTCGTCGTCGATTGAACATGCCGCGCGGGAGGTGAGGTTGGTTATGCAAGGTTTTGCCTTCGTCGACTGGGATGACACCCTGAAAGTGACCAACGCCTTATATGACGCGGCAAGTCGGGAGAACGCGCGGGAGATCATCGCTCATTTTTCACCGACTGGACTGAGCGCGCAGGACTTGCGTAAGAGGGCACACGCCATCGACCTGGCCAAGACTCACGCCGTCGGGTTAAGACCGAGCAACTACCCCGAGGCATGGGTGGAGGTGTTTTGCCAGCTGGCAGAAGAGCACGGTAGACAGGTATGTCAGCAGGTCGCTGCTTCGTTGTACCGACGAGCGGCGGCGGTGGTACACATGCCTCAGCCTGACTACCCCGGGGCCCGCGATCTACTGATAGCCTTGCGCGACAACGGATGGGAAGTGACGATCTGGACATCAGGCGACCGGGCCGTTCAGGAAGCAAAAGTGGAACGCTCCGGATACAAGACACTCATCGACAGGGTCTGTGTGGCGCCCGAAAAGAATGTGGCTGCCTTGCTTCAGGCCCTTGAATCCAGAGATCCGTCACGGGTCTGCGTTATCGGCAACAGTCCGCGGGCAGATATTGCACCCGCATTGGCGGTCGGGGCTTGGGCTTTTCACGTACAGCACCCTACATGGGAATACGATGAAGCGCCGCTGAATGCGGAGCATCCTCGATACGTTCCGGTTCGCTCCCTCAAAGAGATCCCGACCAAACTGGCCCTTGTAGTCTCATAGACCGTCCTCCAAGATGCGATGGATGGTCTTCATCACCGCCGGTTGGCCCTCCGTTCTCCGAGCATCCTCCAAGACATGCCGGGCGTGTCGGCCACCGATCTCCCCAATAGCCCAGGCACACATCTCCCGGACAACAGGGCTGCCGTGGTGATGTAGCCCGTCGGCCAAGGCTTCCAAGGCGCGCGGGTCCCCCAGATTGCCGAGTGCCAGCGCCGCATTGCGCTGAAGTGTCGTTCTGCCTCTCCAAGCCAGAGCGCTATTCCCGAAGAGCCGCAGGAACTCTGACTTCGAGACAGTCAAAAGGTGAATCAGATCCACTCTAGCCGCAACCGCAACCGACCACACAAAGCGCCCGCCGACAGCCTTGATGTTCCAGGGACAGACTAGCTGACATGTGTCACAGCCCCAGACGCGGCAACCCATTGCTTTGCGGAGCGAAAGGGGGATGTGTCCGGACATCTGAGTAACAGCCGAAAGACAGCGCTCAGCGTCAACCTGATACGGGCGAGCGAGAGCTCCCGTAGGGCAGGCTTCCTGACAGCGACGGCATTTTCCACAATCCGGATGAGAGACTGGATCGTCGGCTGGGAGAGCCAGATCCGTGATGACCTCTCCCAGAACAACCCAAGAGCCAAGTTTGGGAACATACAACATGTTGTTTTTTCCAAACCACCCCAGACCGGCTCTCCGAGCCACCGCACGTTCCAACAGAGGACCGTTATCTACGCAGATTCGATACCGGATGGGCCTTCCGACCCTCGCCTGCAAGAAAGCAACAAGGAGGGCCAGCCTTTCTGACACCACCGTGTGATAGTCAGCCACCCGAGCAAAACGGGCAGTGGTCCCATAGAGTCCGTCGTCTTCAGCTGTTGTCTTCTCAGGAAGCAAATAGGAGATCGCCACACTGATAATCGACCGGGCGTTCTCCAGGATGCGATCCGGATGGCAGCGCACGGAGATATCCTGCGGAGCAAGAGACGGATACTTATTCGATGCCGCCAGGTGCCTCAAAAGCGCTTCCTCCTCGAAGAAAGGATGCGCATCCGCGACACGCAGGTAATCGATGCCGAGGTTGTATGCGTAATCCCTGAGCTCGTCTCGCAATTTCACTTGGCTTCTCTCCCATTCATCTTCATGAATTATATCGGAGAACGTATTAGCGACAAGAGTGGATCCCAACCTGACTAACGTGTTAGACTGACAGCGTAGGCCACAGGAACGCCCGCAGCGCATAACATGACATCCGGGGGAGCTGCAGATATTGTCCCATACCACAAGCGTGTCGACCTATAGAGGTTATATCCTTGATCCGTTTCAAATCGAGGCCATTCAGAGCATAGAAGAAGACGTATCAGTGCTCGTGTCAGCGCCAACCGGCACGGGAAAGACCCTGATCGCCGATTATCTCATTGAGCGAGCCTTCCGTTCGGGCAACGCCGTTGTCTACACCGCTCCGATCAAAGCTCTGAGCAATCAGAAGTTCAAGGAGTTCAAGCGACTCCTGGGGGAGCCGCATGTCGGCATACTGACGGGGGATGTAGTGATCAATCCTGAAGCATCCGTCTTAATCATGACCACCGAGATCTTGCGCAACCTGTTGCATCAGGATCCGGGCCGTCTGGATGGCGTCAGCCATGTGATCTTCGATGAGATCCACTATATCGATGATCCTACCCGAGGAAGCGTCTGGGAAGAGAGCCTCATATTCATGCCCCCTCATATGCGGTTCCTGGGCCTATCGGCAACAATTCCCAACGTCGATGAATTGGCTCGCTGGATAAGCAACGTTCAGGGCAGAATCGTCAAGGTTATACGTCATACTGAACGGGCAGTGCCTTTAGAGCATCGGCTCTATGAGTCAGGGCAAGGCTTCACTACGCGGCAACAGTTGACCAGGCGATATAAGCGCTATGCCCGCCGACTGGGGGTTATGGATTCAGGTCGGATCGCGGGAGACTTCCCGTCTACGACGCACCTGCAACTCATGGATGAGCTGACCAAAGAGCATCTACCCTGTCTGTTTTTTGCTTTTAGTCGCCGACGTTGCGAAGAGCATGCCAAACAGTTGGCGGAGCGTTTTGACTACCTTGATGCGGAGCAAAAGCGACGAGTTAAGGAAGTCATCGAAGAACAAGTGGCGCGACATGCCGGTACAGGAGTAAATCGTCTCCGCCAGCTCGAACCGCTGCTTTTGCGCGGTATCGGTTTTCATCATGCCGGGTTGCTCCCAGTGGCGAAAGATATCGTGGAAGAGCTTTTTGAGCAGAAGCTGACGTACGTACTCTATTGCACGGAGACCTTCGCGGTGGGTCTCAACTTCCCCTGCAAGACCGTTTGTTTCGACAGCATGACCAAGTGGGACGGTACGGAGTTTCGAGCACTGAGCAATCGCGAGTACTTCCAGATAGCGGGACGAGCCGGCAGACGAGGTATTGACGACAAGGGATACGTCTTCAGCCTGGTCGACATGAACTACTTCAATCCCAAGGAATTCCCCTCCATGCAAGAAGAGGACGTAGAACCTCTGCGCAGTCGGTTTTCACTGAGTTACAACACCGTGCTCAATCTTGTTCGCAACTACTCGGAGACAGAGATCGAGGAGATACTCCAGAAGAACTACGCTTCTTTCCAGGCTTCGGAAGAGCGGCAACGTCTGCACGAAGAGATTGTCGCCCTGGAAGGAAAACGTGAAGCTCTGATGGGTTGCGACTTGATGAACTCACGCCGCTGTGCACTGCTGTACAAACGCAATGTACAGAGGTTGGGGAGTATCGAACGCCGAATAAAAGACAATCAGAGCCGCCAACGCGGCACTCTCAAGGCGCTGCGGAACTCAGCCAGGGTACTTAGAAAAGAGCTTGAACAGATCGATCCGAAGAAATGCTCCCCTGCGACCATGGCGGCCTGTCGGGAGGCGCTGCAGGAGTACCGATCAGTCTCCTCGAGACTGATCGGTCTAAGGCGCCGCTATAAGCAGGTCTCTCCCGCCAACGCCTACGTTGAGGAGTTTCGCATGAAACGCTCGCTGCTGGAGGCTCTTGACTACTTGCGAGAAGGTCAGCTGACGGCCAGAGGCGAATTTGCGGCGCAGATTAACGGGCATGAACTGTTGATCACGGAGCTGTTTTTCCGCGGTGTGTTCCATGACTGGGATGAACATGAACTCAATGCTTTGTGTGTGTCCCTAGACTACGAACCACGTAAATCAGAAGGCCGGGCCCGTCATCGCGCCTTCGATGAGGGCACCGTCAGACATGCCATCCATCTTATTCAAAGCATGGAAGAAGTCTACCTTGGGTATTCGGAGATACGTCTCAACGCCCACCTGGCGGACGTCACGAGCCGCTGGAGTCGGGGAGAGCGCTTTGATGAACTGATGAAGGGTTTAACCGTCGACGAAGGCGATGTCGTCTATGCTTTTCGGCGCGCCATAGACATCCTCCGACAAGTGCGAAATGCGACCCGGGAAGATACCTTCTTATCTGCAAAAATGCGCTTAGCCATTGAGAAAATGGATCGCGACGAAGTGTCAGTTCTTCTGTAGACCGATGCGGACTTTGTACTCAGAGACGGAGGTTTTTCATTGCGCAAACCAAATTGGCTTGTGAAGCCACTGCCGGATGCCCGGGCTCTCAAGCGCATGCGCGGCTTGCTCAGTGACCTGGATTTGCACACCATCTGTGAAAGCGCCAACTGCCCGAATCTGGGTGAGTGCTGGGCGAAGGCCACCGCCACTTTCCTTATCCTGGGGGACGTGTGTACACGCCACTGCGGCTTCTGTGACGTGCCTGCGGGCCGTCCGGCACCACTTGATGCCCGTGAACCCACTCGGGTAGCCGAAGCTGTACGGGCCCTCGGACTGGCTCATGTCGTGATCACCTCGGTCACCCGCGATGATGTGCCCGACGGCGGCGCCGCTCATTTCGCCGCTACAATCACAGCGATAGGAAAGGCGTGTCCGAAGACCTCCGTGGAGGTATTAATACCGGACTTCTCAGGCGATAGCGAGTGTCTGGCCACCGTCCTGGCGGCAGAGCCAAGAATCCTGGGTCATAACATAGAGACGGTGCGCAGTCTTCACAACCGGATCAGGCCGCGCTTTGACTACGAACAGTCTTTGGGCATCTTGGCTGAAGCGAAACGCCTCGCTCCTTTCATCTACACAAAATCGAGTATTATGGTGGGATTAGGCGAGACTCAGGACGACGTGATCGCCACCCTCAATGACCTTCGTCAGGTCGATTGTGACTTTGTGACCATCGGACAGTACCTGCAACCTTCGCGCAAGAATGTCGCAGTGAGAGAGTACGTGGCTCCGGCGACTTTTGATCATTACCGACATATAGCGAAGGAATTGGGCTTCCGTTACGTGGCCAGCGGTCCATTTGTCCGTAGTTCCTATAATGCAGCAGCCGCTCTGGAGACGGACGGCTATAGCGATCAGCTTGCGGGGGGTCAAAACGTTGAAAACTGATGTAGCACAAGCCAAGCGTCAGATACGGGCCGAGAAAATCGCTTGGCGCGACGCTCAACCGGCGGCAGAACGCCAGGAGAAAAGCCTCGCCGTCTGGAAGCGTTTTTTTGAGATCCCGGAAGTCGGACAGGCCCGGACCATCATGCTCTACCACTCAATCGGCAGCGAGGTATCAACAAGAACTGCAATCCAACAAGTGTTGTCCACTGGCAAGCGACTTGCTTTGCCTCGGGTCGACTCGGCCGCGAAGGTCATTCACGCTCACGAAGTCAACGATCTCAGCCAGCTGGAGCGCTCTTCTTTCGGAATACTCGAGCCAAGCAGCACGGCACCTATCCTCGATCCCGGTGAGATTGATGCCGTAGCCGTTCCCGGTTTGGCATTTGACGCCCTTGGTTACCGTGTCGGTTACGGCGCCGGTTACTACGACAGGTTTTTACCGCTGTTGCGTCCCGATGCCTATATCATCGGCGTGGGCTTCGCCGGCCAGTGCGCAGATCGTCTGCCCCGCAGTGAGCATGACTTCAGATTGTTGAACCTCGTTACGGAAGAAGGTGTGCGGCGCCAGCCGAGAATGCAGGCTCCCGATCGACATTACGATGCCTATGTCTTTGATCTTGACGGCACTGTCTATTTGGGACCTGATCTGATCCCGGGAGCTGCAGAGACAATCAAGACGCTGAGAAAAAGAGCGCGTGTCGTCTTCTTGTCCAACAAGCCCATCAACACGCGCCTCGACTATGCGGAAAAACTGACCCGCTTGGGAATTCCCACAGAGCCGATCGATGTCATCAACTCATCTGCTGTCTTGACCGCATACCTCGCTGACGAAATGCCGTCAGCGACAGTATACTGCGTCGGCGAATTGCCCCTGCGCCAGGAGCTGGCCGCCGCGGGCTTTCAAGTCGTTGAAGAACCGGCCCAACAAGGCTATCGTGTAGATGTGGTGGTCGCCGCCTTCGATCGCACCTTTGACTATGCCAAGCTGAACAACGCCTACCAATGCATAAAAAGAGGAGCACGTTTTGTGGCCACCAACGGTGATCGAACCTGCCCGGTGGAGGACGGTGAGATTCCCGATTGCGCGGCGATGATCGGCGCCATCAGCGGTGCCTCGGGCATCGCTCCGGAAGTCATAGTGGGTAAGCCACACAGACTGACTGCTGAGGCGGCCTTGAAAAGGGTCGGTGTTGACCCTGTCGATTGCCTGATGGTCGGTGACCGTGTCGAAACGGACATCGCCATGGGTCTAAAGGCGGGGATGGAGACGGCGCTGGTGTTAACCGGAGCTTCGGATATGTCTTCCATAGAGAGCGAACGGGTCTGTCCTCATTTTGTGATACACAGTATAGCGGCACTGTCGCCGGAGGACGGGGTGTAAGTACGGTGTCTTTGCACAGACGCCTGGGCAGCCGAGCAGTATTGCGTAAGCCACAGAGCGGCTTGGCTTCCGAGCCGTCTCAGGACGACTGTCTTGGAGGTCAGGGGATGCTCACGCCTGTGGGCCCGGCCTATGTCATCGATTCGCCCCCCTTTGCAGGTGTCAGGGCGCCTACCCAGAGACCGGCTCCGCATCTGTGGCAACGATTGCAGCTGATCTACGGCGTCGGTCCGGTCACTGAAGCTGAACTGCGAGCGCAAGGATACCATGATGTGAGGGCTCTTTGTGATCACCCTCGTTGGGGGACAAGAGCAAGAGAAGTCGTAGAGTATATAGACAACCGCGACATTGCACGTCTGCGCTTGGCCGGGGCTCGTGATAGCGAGCTACTCACATTCTTTGAACCGCATGAAATCGCGGTCATGGATATTGAGACCGCAGGCTTTGCACGAGCTCTTCCCGTCTTCTTGATCGGTGTGGCATGGTCGGACGGTCGGGACTGGTATATACGGCAATTTGTGGCGCGTCAGTTCGATGAAGAAGGAGGGGTACTGTATCTGGCGTCGAGGTTCTTGAGTGAATATTCGGTTTTGGTGAGCTATAACGGTCGAGCCTTTGACGAACCCTTTGTCGGAGCGCGTCTCATGTTTCACGGCATACCCCGTCCTTCTTTCATATTGCACTACGATATGTATCAAGAAGTCCGTCAGCTGCGCGCTGCCCTCGACAATTGCCGTCTGTCTACGGTGGCTCGGCACATCTTTGACTCGGATCGGGGAGACGATATTCCCGGTCACCTTGTACCGGAGTTGTATTACACCTATGTCCAAGACCGGTGTCCCGAATTGCTCCTCCGGATTATCGAACACAATGTCAAGGACTTGAAGGATCTGTGCAGACTGCTCGATGTGAATCTCCTGTTCCCGGGCGACCGGGAGTGGTTGAAAAAAGCAGTCGGCGACGACGGATAGGACCGCGGAGGTCTCAACGTGAATGACCATTACTACTCCAAGCAGCCCCGAGCGGCCCATCAGCTTCACGAGCTCCGCTTAGAGGTTGGCGACACAAGGCTGTCTCTCATTTCAGATGCGGGTGTGTTTTCGCGTCGAGCCGTCGATTCCGGAACGCTGCTTCTGTTGTCACATGTACCGACCCCTGATAGCGGTCTTGTTCTGGACGTCGGTTGCGGATACGGCCCGATCGGTCTTTACTACGCAGCGAGTTGCCCGCGTTGCATCGTGCACATGACTGATGTCAATACTCGTGCCGTTGCCCTCAGTCGCCAAAATGCCTCGCGCAACGGTCTCACAAATGTCGTAATACATGACGACACCTTTCCGGCAGATGACGCTCTGCGTTTCGATCTGATCATTACTAACCCTCCGATTCGAGCCGGTCGACAAGTCCTATTGGAGATTTTTGTCGGAGCACACCAACGGTTGCATCCAGGCGGTCGCTTCGCTTTTGTAGCTCGTACTCAGCAGGGTGCCAAAAGGCTGGCCACGGACGCAGAGCGTCTTTTCGGCAACGTGACCGATGTAGCCCGGGGCGGTGGTTATCGTGTTTACACGGCTGTCAAGGAACGTTGAACATCGCGGTAATGATTGGGAGGGCTGACATGTCTAGTGCTCTGCACATATGTGGGGGAAGAACGCTGCAAGGTGAACTGACCATAAGCGGCAGCCATGGAGCAGGTCTTGCTCTGATCGCCGCTTGTGCCGCCACCACCCACGAAGTGCAATTGTACGGGCTACCGTCTACACGCGGCATCATGCGTCAAATCAACGCCCTGCGGCGTTTTGGACGGACAGTCGAGCAAGACGGAGACGTTTGGATCATACATCCCGGCATCTGTCAACCTTCGTTGGACGATGCCCCCGATCATGCCTGGGCTTCGCTTCTGTTTTTGGGACCCCTACTGGCACAGCGCGGGGAATGCTGTCTTACGCTACCCAGACAATCATCTGGAAGATCAGGTCTTTTGGATCCGTATATCAGGGTTTTGAAGGCTCTTGGAGTCACTCCGGAAATCGATGCGGGGAGAGTGCGAGTGGATGCCCGTCATCTTCAAGGCGGTGAGGTATACCTGGACACCCCCCATTTCGGTGCCACCTGGACGGCGATAACCATGGCTACAAGGGCGCAGGGACGGACTCGTATCGTCGGAGCATCACGGGCGCCGGAGTTGGTGGATGCAGTCAACTTGCTCAACCGTATGGGGGCCCGCATCATCGGTGCGGGTACCGAAGCCATAACCATCACCGGAAAAACCGAATGGAGCGGCGGGCAACATGAAGTGCTTCCCGATCGTTTTGCTGCCGGCTTCTATCTCATCGCAGCCGCGGCCAGTGGAGGAGACATTTGCATCCACGGGGTGATCAGCGACCACTTGCGGGCTCTCACGGCCAAACTGGAAGAGACGGGAGCCGATCTGCGGATAACCTCTGATTGCATTCGAATCGTGGCCGACGGAGAACCCAATCCCGTAAGCCTGCGCACTGGGTATTTCCCTGCAGTGCCTTCTGAGCTGAGAGCCGCCATGTGCAGCTTGTTGCTGGGCGCTCAAGGAACCAGTATCATTACTGAGACTACTACGGAGAGCAGTCTGTACGATCTTGCTGAACTGGAACGTATGGGTGCTCACATAATTCGTGACGGTCAAACGGCCGTCATCCGAGGAGGAACACGACCCAGTGCCGCTCGTGTTCGGGCACAGGATCCCGGCTCTGCAGCCGCCCTTCTCGTTGCAGCCCTGATGGCTGATGGAACCAGCTATATCGAAGACGCCGATGAACTGCTGACCTGTGTCCCTGATCCGTGTGATCAGCTGGTTCGATTGGGCGCCGGAATACGCTGGGAAGAAAAGTCACAAGCCGTCGGATGACAATCCGTGACATTTCATCTTGCATAATTATGCACTCAGGGGTATAATCACTCCATGTTTGTTTTAGAGCACCTGCCGCTTCGCCGATTTACAGGTGCTGTATATGTTGGGGGGACGAACTTGTGATTAGAGTTGGAATCGTGGGTGCCTCCGGATACACAGGCAGTGAATTGATACGTCTTCTGGGACAACACCCCCACGTGAGACTGGAGTGTCTTGCGTCACGCACCTTGGGAGGGCAGGCGGTAGCGACACATCAACCGTCAATGGCGGGATGGGCATCCTGGGACTACGAGTCCCTGGATGTCGCGGATATGGCGCAACGCTGTGACGTGATCTTCACCGCCGTACCGCATGGTGCAGCGATGGAGCCGGCTGCAATCGCCCTGGCAGCAGGGAAGAGGCTCATCGATTTAGGGACAGATTTTCGCTTCCGTGATCTGACGGTATATGAACACTGGTACAAGATTCCCCATGTTCAGCGCGAACTGAACAAAGAAGCGGTGTATGGGCTGCCCGAGCTTTTTAGGGAATCCATTGCTCAAGCCAGACTCGTAGCCAATCCGGGTTGCTATCCCACCAGTGCCTTGCTGGCCTTGGCTCCCTTGGCCCGGCACGGCGACCTCGATACCTCGAGCATCGTCATCAATTCCGTATCCGGTGTATCTGGCGCGGGTGCCACCCCCAAACCGATGTATCACTTCCCTGACTGTACGGAAAACGTTCAAGCCTATGGTACGGCAACACACCGCCATACACCGGAGATTGAGCAGGGCATAGCCGCTCTCACCAGTGATAAGGATGTGCGGGTCAGTTTCACTCCACACCTGGTCCCGATGAGCCGAGGCATCTTAACCACCGCCGTCTGCAGTCTGCGCAGCAGTCATTGGACAAACGCCTCGCTCAATGATCTGTACGAAGAGTTCTATCGGCAGGAGCCTTTTGTGGTCGTGTTGGGCACGGACCGCTTACCGCAGACCAAGGCCGTGTGGGGCAGCAACTACTGTCACCTATCGGTACGCTTTGACGAACGCACGAACCGGGCCGTTATCCAGGCTACCATCGATAATCTGGTCAAAGGCGCTGCCGGTCAGGCGGTGCAGAACATGAATCTGCTGTTCGGACTGCCGGAGACTACGGGGCTGTCATCACCGGGTCTTATGCCATAGGTCGAGGACGAAGAAAGAGGGGTACAAAAAAAGTGGCTGCGACTGAGCTTTTTGAAGTAGTAACGGGCGGGGGAGTCACAACTCCACAGGGCTACCAAGCCGCCGGAGTGCATTGTGGTCTGAAGAGGGTCAGACATGATCTGGCAATCATATTAAGCGCCGCGCCGGCTGCGTGTGCGGGTGTGTTCACCACCAACTTGGTCAAGGGGGCTCCGGTGAGATGGACCCAGGAAGTGGTAAGAAGGGGAGTCGCTCAGGCCATCGTGGTCAACAGCGGCAACGCAAATACGTGTAACGGGCCGCAAGGATTGGCAGATGCCACACGCATGGCTCATCTCACTGCCGAACACAACAACCTTACCCCGGAACAAGTGATTGTAGGCAGCACGGGAGTCATCGGTCTGCCGCTCGATATGACGAAGATCGAAGCAGGAATTGAGATGGCGACCAAGGCACTGTCCGTTGACGGTGGGCCTGAAGCGGCTTTGGCCATTCTGACGACTGATACCGAGCCGAAGGAAGTGGCTCTCAAGCTGGAGCTGAGTACGGGCGGCATATGCATAGGAGGCATGGCCAAAGGCTCGGGCATGATCCATCCCAACATGGCCACGATGCTGGCCTTCATCACCACGGATGCAGCCGTGGATCACAATACACTGCAGACCCTGCTGCGTCGGTCTATCGACAAGAGCTTCAATATGCTTTCCGTGGACGGAGATACGAGCACCAATGACATGGTGATTGTCCTGGCCAACGGCTCCTCCGGCGTTGCGGTCACATCTGACGCCGATCTTTCCCTGTTTGAAAAGGGTTTGACCCATGTCTGTGTAGAATTGACCAAGATGATCGCCAGAGATGGCGAAGGTGCCACAAAGCTGATCGAAATCCGTGTCGCGGGGGCGCGAACAGAAGCTGATGCACGCAAGATCGCCAGAGCCATCAGCGCCTCTAATCTCGTCAAGACCGCTATTCACGGACATGATGCTAACTGGGGCCGGATTTTCTGCGCAGCGGGCTACTCAGGGGCCGATTTTTCACCTGACAAAGTCGACATCTTCTTGGGAGATGAGCAGGTGGCGGCTCAGGGTATGGCTCTGCCTTTCGATGAAGATGCGGCGAAAGCCATCCTGGCAAAGGATAATGTCACCATCACCCTGGACTTCCATGACGGAGACGCAGAAGCGGTTGCATGGACTTGTGATCTTACAGGCGAATACGTAAAGATCAACTCAAGCTATCGTTCCTGAGCGAAGCTGGGCTTATCAAGGAGGCGGTGCGGTGAACGGCCTAGTCGAAAAGGCGAGCGTACTTATTGAGGCGCTTCCTTACATCCGAACATTCTTCGGCAAGACTTTTGTGATCAAATACGGCGGTAACGCCATGATTGATCCGGAACTGAAAAAGGCAGTGACTCTTGATGTCATACTGCTTAGATACGTAGGCGTAAAGCCGGTTCTGGTTCACGGCGGCGGTCCTGAAATAAATGAAATGGCAAAACAGTTGGGCAAGACCTCACAGTTTATCGACGGCCTGCGCGTCACCGACGCAGAGATGATGGAGATCGCTCAGATGGTGCTCGTGGGCAAAATCAATCAGGAAATCGTGAGTATGATCAACCTTTACGGCGGAAAGGCCGTCGGATTGTCCGGTAAAGACAGTAACCTGATCATCACCCGCAAGTACATCCGCGATGCCTCAAAAGGCGATCTCGGGTTTGTCGGGGAAGTCGAAAAGGTCAATCCCGAAATGATACACTTGCTGAGTGAAGAAGGCTATATCCCCGTTATTGCGCCCATCGGAGTGGGCTATGAGGGTGAAAGCTACAATATTAACGCTGACACGGTCGCCGGGGAACTGGCTGCGGCCCTGAAGGCCGATAAGCTGATCATGTTGACCGACGTAGAGGGGATCGCGGCCGATCCCAAGGACCCCAGCACTCTGATATCGGCGTTAAAGGTGGAACGCGCCCGGCAACTGATTCAGTCAGGACATATCGCGGGGGGAATGATTCCCAAAGTCGAAGCGTGTATCCGGGCCCTGGAAAGCGGTGTCACGCGTACTCACATTATCGACGGCCGGACTCTCCACTCGCTCCTGCTTGAGATATTCACGGACGAAGGTATTGGCACCATGGTCATTAATTAGAGGCCCCTTTCGGGCCTTGGAGGTAGCAACGTGAACACGCGCGAGATCGTCGAGATGAGCTCAGCGCACCTGATGCGCAATTACGGTCGTCTGCCGGTGGCCCTCAAGCGAGGAGCGGGCAGTTATGTGTGGGATGCCGACGGGAAAGAATACCTGGACTTTGTAGGTGGAATTGCTGTAAATTCTTTGGGGCACTGTCATCCGAAAGTCGTAGAGGCGATTCGTTCCGCTGCCGATGTAATGCTGCACTGCTCGAATCTCTATCACATCGAGCCGCAGGCTGAATTGGCCGCGTTCCTGACGCAAAAATCCGGCTTGGACAAAGCTTTTTTCTGCAACAGCGGAGCGGAAGCCAACGAAGCGGCGATCAAGTTAGCCCGACGCTACGTGAAACTGTATGTGTGTCCTGATCGGTTTGAAGTGATCACCGTGGAAAACAGCTTTCACGGGCGGACGATGGCTGCCTTGACGGCTACGGGACAGACCAAATACCAACAAGGCTTTGAGCCACTGGTGCCGGGCTTCCATTATGTTCCTCTCAATGACCTTTCAGCCCTGCGGACAGCCGTGGGGCCGAAAACCGCCGCCATCATGCTGGAGCCCATCCAAGGAGAGGGTGGTGTAAGACCCTGTACCGTGGAGTTTGTTCGACTGGCTCGACAGCTTTGCGACGATATGGGCATCCCCTTGATCTTTGACGAGGTGCAGACCGGTCTGGGCCGTACCGGGAAGTGGTTTGGCTTCGAACACTATGGCGTAACGCCTGATATTCTGACACTGGCAAAGGCTCTCGGTGGCGGATTGCCGATAGGCTGCACCCTAGCCAACGACCGGCTCGCTCAGGGGTTTGAGCCCGGTACGCATGCTTCAACCTTCGGTGGCGGTCCTTTCATCACACGCGTGGCATTGGCGGCGATGCAGGCTATCGAGGATGAACGGCTCGTGCCTGCCGCGGCCGCAGCGGGAGAATACTTGCAGAAAGCCGTTCGCCGACTGGCCGAGCGCTATCCGAATCTCATCGCAGGTGTGCGGGGTGTCGGATGTCTCATCGGCGTTGAATTGCGGGGATCTGCCGCATCCTTTGTGGCGGAAGCCATGAAACGAGGGCTGCTGTTGGTCTCAGCCGGTCCTCAGGTGGTCAGACTCCTGCCGCCACTGAACGTTACAACGGCGCAGATGGACGAAGCGCTGTCGATCATCGAGGAAGTGTTGGATTCCATGACCGACACGGACAACGAGGCAGAGTGAGCACCACCGGCCTGATCGTGTCGATGCATGTGTCAGTATTCAAGGGGGCGAACAGATGACCGGGCGCCAAGGTCTGGGGCGCGTGATGGTAATTGGTTCCGGACCGATTGTGATAGGACAGGCCGCTGAATTCGATTACGCCGGCACGCAGGCATGTAAAGCTCTGCGCGAGGAAGGGTTGGAAGTAGTATTGGTCAACTCCAACCCGGCCACCATCATGACGGATCCGGGGATTGCAGACAAGGTGTACCTGGAACCATTGACGCCGGATGTAGTGGCACAAATAGTGGAAAAAGAGCGACCGGACGGGCTCTTGCCTACGCTCGGCGGACAAACCGGCCTCAATCTCGCTTTTGATCTGGCCAAGTCCGGAATCCTTGATCGCTACAACGTTCGTTTATTGGGCACTCCTTTGTCTGCCATTGAAAAGGCTGAAGACCGCGAGATGTTCAAGGCTACGATGCAAGAAATCGGGGAGCCGGTGCCCGAATCCGCCATTGTGAGTACGCTCGACGAAGCTCGAGCCTTTGCTGATTCGATCGGCTATCCGGTGATTATCCGTCCCGCCTACACCTTAGGAGGTACTGGCGGGGGCATCGCTGACACTCCGGAACGACTGATGGACATAGCCGGTCGAGGCCTTAAACACAGTCATATTAAGCAGCTGTTGCTGGAACGAAGTGTAGCGGGCTGGAAGGAAATAGAGTACGAGGTCATGCGCGACAGTGCGGACAACTGCATCATGATCTGCAATATGGAGAATCTGGACCCGATAGGGATCCACACCGGCGACTCCATAGTCGTGGCTCCGACGCAGACGCTATCCGTAAAAGAGCATCAAATGTTGCGCTCGGCCGCATTTCGCATCATCCGCGCTTTGGGTATCGAGGGCGGCTGCAATGTGCAATTTGCTCTTGATCCACACAGCTTCGCTTACTATGTGATTGAGGTCAACCCGCGCGTGAGCCGTAGCTCTGCGTTGGCGTCCAAGGCCACGGGCTATCCTATAGCCAGGGTTGCCGCAAAGATCGCCACGGGGCTGACTCTCCCTGAGATCCAAAACGCCGTCACCGGGAAGACATCGGCGTGTTTCGAGCCTACGTTGGACTACTGCGTGGTTAAGATTCCCCGATGGCCTTTTGACAAGTTCGAGTCAGCGAACCGACTCTTGGGCACGCAGATGAAGGCGACGGGAGAAGTGATGGCCATCGATCGCTCCTTCCGCGCGGCTTTGCTCAAGGCAGTACGTTCCCTGGAGATCGGCATCGACAGTCTTTCGCTGCCGAGCATGAGCCAGTGGAACGATGCTGAGATCTTCCGACGCGTCGAGGTCGCTGATGACCGTCGCCTCTTTGTCATGGCCGAGGCCTTGCGGCGAGGGATGTCCGTCGAAGAGATATGTCAAAAGACGCGCATCGACGCCTGGTTCATTCATGAACTCGACAGAATCGTCAAGCTGGAAGAGCAACTCCGTGGTGAGGGGAATCTGGATTCCCTTGGCGAGTTGCTCCGCGAGGCCAAGGAGACCGGAATCTCCGATCGCCGAGTGGGAGAACTCGTAGGAGCATCGGTCAAAGAGTTGCGTAACGAGCGTAAGCGCAAAGGTATCACGCCCGTGTTCAACATGGTCGATACCTGCGCGGCTGAATTCGACGCCGTTTCTCCGTACTACTACTCAACCTACGGCACCGTAGACGAGGTAAGAGAATCCGCCAGGGATAAAGTACTCGTACTCGGTTCAGGACCCATCCGCATAGGGCAGGGCATCGAATTTGATTACTGCTCCGTTCATTCGGTATGGGCCTTGCGAGCAGCCGGCTATGAGTCAGTGATCATTAACAACAACCCGGAAACCGTGAGCACTGACTTTGACACTTCCGACAGGCTGTACTTCGAGCCCTTGACCGCCGAGGATGTGTTGAACGTTATCGAACGGGAACGCCCGCTCGGAGTGGTCGTACAGTTCGGCGGTCAGACCGCCATCAATCTGGCCAGACCCCTCAGCGAGGCTGGCGTACGCATCTTGGGCACGCCCGTGGAAGCGATCGACATGGCCGAAGATCGCGACAAGTGGGAGCGCTTCCTGCGTAAGCGCGGAATCCGTCAGGCCGAAGGCCGAACAGTCACTTCGCTTGAAGAGGGCATGGGCGTGGCCTTAAAACTCGGCTTCCCGTTGGTGGTGAGGCCTTCCTATGTGCTCGGTGGCCGCGCCATGGAGATCGTTCACAATGAGGTGGAGCTGCTCGAATACCTGAAGTTTGCGGTACAAGTGACACCTGACTATCCGGTCTTGATCGATCGCTACCTGGAGGGCAAAGAGGTTGAAGTCGATGCCATATCTGACAGTGAGACGGTAGTCATACCGGGCATCATGGAGCACATTGAGCGAGCCGGAGTGCACTCGGGTGATTCCAACGCCGTCTTCCCGCCTCGCAGCCTGGGTAAATGGGAGCAGCAGATCATTACCGATTACACCGTACAGATTGCCCGGGCACTCGGTGTCGTCGGCTTAATGAACGTCCAGTATGTTATCTACGAAGATCGGGTATACGTGTTAGAGGTCAACCCTCGCGCCAGTCGCACAGTACCTTTTATGTCGAAGGTCACCGGCGTACCCATGGTGGCAGCAGCGACGCGGGCCATGCTCGGCGAAAGCCTGGCCAGTCAAGGCTATACCACGGGTCTTATGACGTCTCCGCCCTTTGTGACTGTAAAAGCGCCCGTCTTCTCTTTTGAGAAGCTAGGCGAGGTGGATGTCTTTCTGGGACCTGAGATGAAATCGACCGGCGAGGTCTTGGGCATGGCCAAAGAGTACCATCAGGCCCTGTATAAAGCGATCTGCGCCAGTGGAGCACCGGTACCCAGAAGCGGGACGATTCTGGCCACGTTGGCGGACAAAGACAAGCCGGAAGGCATACAACTATTGAGGGAGTTTCACGCCTTTGGATATCAGTTCGTGGCCACGGAAGGAACCGCCGATGCTCTGGAGACCTTGGGAATGCCCGTCGAGCGCGTTAAGAAGGTCACGGAAGGTACACCCAACGTGCTGAGTTACATCAAGGAAGGTCGGGTGGATTTGATCATCAACACTCCTACCCGAGGAAAGGTGCCCGAACGCAATGGCTTCCAGATTCGCAGGACTGCTGTGGAGTATAGAGTGCCGTGCTTTACCTCGCTTGACACGGCGAAAGCAGTTCTGGAGGTCCTTCGGGCCCAGCGTGCGGGACAGACTCTGGAGCCCATCAGTCTGTCAGAGTATCTGGCGCTGGCAGGCGGAAGCTAGGAAGCTGGATCGAGTCGTCTCTTGCTAAGCGGCGCGGCAGGGTATCAGGCAGTAAGTGAGGAAAGAATGAGCTACCGTGTTCCTGCGCAAACCAACATAAGGATGGCGCGTACGAGCCCTTTTTGCGTAGGGGTATTGCCCCACACGAAGGGAATGCTTGGAGAGCAGACGTTGAGCAGTTGGTTGATCATCCTCTTGTGGCCTCCGCAGCCTGCGGCTGATCATGTGCGGCGATCGTCGCCCGCTCAACCGATCTAAGCTCTGTACGCGCTGAGGACGTGGGCACTTCGCAGTGGTTCCCCCGCTCTCGAGCTCTACGGTGAGCGACCGTACGGTTGGAGTGTCGCTCACACAAGAAACCGCCCGCTAACGTTGGCGAGGGGACCACTGCCGCCGAAAGGCGTGCCGAACCTTGAAAGGTGCACAGGTGTGGACAGGGGTGTGCCAGACATCCCTGTCATCCAGCGCACAACGGTCAAGTGTTTGAAGGAAGATGCTTCCGCCGATCATCCGGTACCGGAGTGCCATGATTTGCGCAGGCGCGATTCGGCGGGTCGCACCATCCATGGTGCTTCGGAGGTGAAGTCTATGGTAGTCCGCGACTACTGGCAGGAGCGACTCAGGAGTGTCGGCAATCGCATCCCACAAGTGCAAACCTTTGCAGCCTTTAACACCAATATTGACGCCATAGTCTATCTGACTCCGGAATTGCTTTCGCATGCCATCAAAGAGAGCGACACGAACTTGGCCCTCGCAGAGCACCAGACGTCTGGGGAGCTCCCTGATTCGGTAAAATCACCCGCGGATTTCCTGCGGGTAATACGAAGCCAGCTCGCTGAAGGAAAATCATGTCACATGGTCGTCGAACAGGATGTGCTACCCTGGATTAGCCAGGTCTTTTGTGATTGCACGGAACGGATGGGGGGACAGGCGGGGATTATCGCCAACCAAATGGCGGCTCTTCAGGCTACCTCTGTCGTCTATACCCGGCTTTTGCCCCCTGAACAGGCACGACTGTTTGACCAGCGCGTTACAATGCCAACGGTACTCAATGATGAGCTATCCTTGCTGCCGATACAGGACGTGGCCCGTTCTGATGATGAAGTGAAGGTGAACTGGATTTTCGAGTACCCCAAGGATGCCACCTATCAATTCGGATCACAACGGATCACAACTACGAGGGCAAACCGAGTGATTATGGCGACGCGTCCTCGGGGAGCGGTCATAGCCTTTTCCCGTGAGCTGGATAGACATCTGCCGTCGTTAGGCCGGATGATCGACGTAGCCTTTATGGCAGGCTACCACTATGCCAATCCCGACGATAACGACGGGCGCGATTTTCACTCATATCTGGAGTACATTCGACAGTCGCTGAGTGATCTGACACGTCTCAACCCTGATCTTCGCATCCACTACGAGTATGTCCCTCTGAGACATGAGGAGTTGGAAAGCGATCTTTTGAGATGCGTCTGCCAACAGGTGAACAGTTTTGGCATCAACGAAAATGAGATACGCCGCGCCTTGCGCAAGCTGGGACGTGAGCAACTCGCGGATGACATCGAAGCCTCGGAGCGTGCTTATACTCTCTATCGCGGTGCGTTGGCGCTTTTGCGTGAACTCCGACTTGATCGGGTCCATCTGCACAACCTGGGCTACTATGTGATCGTCTTGCGCAAGCCATATTTCGTCTCCGTCGATGACGTGATTGGTGCTTCGTTGTATGCCTCAGCCTTGAATGCTCTGAAAGCCATGCACGGTGGATTCCCCGACGCAAACGCTATGCCTGCGGGTGCGGAACTTGCGCTGTCGGAAATCGGCTTTGCACAACTCGAACAGTTTTCCCGTGAGATGACGGGGAAGGCACGTCAGACAGGTCCGGGGGTGTGGGAGCAAGATGACCACTGCGTTCTGGTGACTCCGGCGCATGTGGTAGCCAATCCAGTCAGCACGGTCGGCATGGGAGATACGATTTCGTCAGCTTCATATGCCATGGAAGTATGTGCGGCTCGTCAGATGAGCCGTGTGCCGTGACGATGGCACTCGTTGGGAGGTGGGGTGTTGCGTGCTCTGATAGTCTACAGCAAAGACAAGCGAATGGCGCCGCTCGCTGAAGCGCTCGGGCGCGGCTTGCGAAGTGTGGGCTTCAGCACACAGTTGCTTGAGGCACAGGATTCTTCAGCTCAGTTCTCCGCCGCATCGTTTGATCTGGTTTGTGTAGGCAGCCCGGTGCTTGGCTTCTTCGGAGGCGGCATTGCGGAAGATATCATGCTAATGCTGAAACACATTTCGCGTCTGGATGGCAAAGCTTGCGTAGCCTTTGTGCGTCCAACACTGCCATGGGGAAGCACCCGCAGTCTACGCAGTCTAATGGCTGAGCTGGAAAAGCAAGGTGCTTTGGTACAGGACTTCGCCAGCATTTCTAGGTCAATCGAAGCAGAGAGATTAGGCAAGCGGTTAGCCAATGTCGTCGGCGGCAGCTAGCCTCCCGGGAGGTCATGCGAATGTCAAAAGAACCAGAGCGTCGTTCGCTCCGCAGCGACACGATCACGCGCGGGATCGAGCGCGCCCCACACCGCAGCTTACTCAAAGCTACGGGCGTACGGGACGAAGATATGCACAAGCCTTTCATTGCGATCTGCAATTCATACGTCGATATTGTGCCTGGCCATGTGCATCTTAGGGAACTGGGAGAGATCGCCAAAGAAGCCATCCGCGCAGCCGGCGGGGTGCCGTTCGAGTTTAACACCATCGCTGTTGACGACGGTATAGCCATGGGTCACATAGGCATGCGGTATTCCCTCGCCAGTCGCGAGCTTATCGCTGACGCGGTGGAGACCATGCTCAGGGCCCATTGCTTTGACGCCATGATCTGCATCCCCAACTGTGACAAGATTGTGCCGGGCATGCTAATGGCGGCCCTGCGAGTGAACATACCCACCGTGTTTGTCAGCGGCGGACCTATGAAGGCCGGACAACTTGACGGCCGGGCCGTCGATCTAATATCGGTCTTTGAAGGCGTTGGAGCTTACCAAGCGGGCAGAATTGATGACGCCCAGCTCAAGAGATTGGAAGACGCGGGTTGCCCCGGATGTGGTTCATGTTCGGGTATGTTTACAGCCAACTCCATGAACTGCCTGTGCGAGGCATTGGGCATGGCCCTACCGGGCAACGGGACTGTCTTGGCCACTGATCCGGCACGAGAGGGTCTCGTTCGGCAAGCGGCACAGCGCCTGATGCACCTGATTGAGATCGATCTCAAGCCGCGAGACATCGTCACTGCGGAAGCCATTGACAACGCCCTGGCACTCGACATGGCCATGGGTGGTTCCACCAATACGGTTCTCCACACATTGGCTCTGTGTCAAGAGGCTGAAATAGAATATCCTCTGGAGCGACTCAATCAAGTATCCAAGCGTGTACCTCATTTGTGCAAAGTGAGTCCGGCCTCAGACTGGCACATTCAGGATGTGCACGAGGCCGGCGGCATCAGTGCCATATTGGCCGAGCTGCTGAAGCAACCGGGCATCCTCCACGGCGAATGTATTACAGTGACCGGGCAGAGTCTCAGACAGAACGTCCAGTCGGCTTCCATCACAAATACTGAGATCATTCGTCCGCTCTCCGACCCTTACAGTGAATGGGGCGGGCTTCAAGTACTGTTCGGTAACCTAGCTCCCCGTGGTGCGGTGATCAAAAGCGGGGCCGTGGATCCGAGCATACGCCGCCACGAGGGACCGGCCGTCATCTTCGAGTCCCAAGAAGAGGCTTTTGCCGGAATATCAGAGGGTCGTGTCAAAGCCGGAGACGTGGTGGTCATCCGTTACGAAGGGCCCAGAGGTGGCCCGGGGATGCCCGAGATGCTGGGCCATACGGCGGCTATTGCCGGCATGGGACTCGAAAAAGAAGTGGCCCTGATCACCGACGGTCGCTTTTCGGGAGGAACCCGCGGGATATCCATTGGCCACATCTCACCTGAAGCCGCAGCCGGTGGTCCTATCGCTCTTCTGCGAGACGGAGACAGTGTAATCATCGACCTCGATGAGGGGCTGTTGGCGGTTGATCTGTCTGAAGAAGAACTGCAACAACGCAAGGCCAAGTGGCAACCACCCGCCCCAAAGGTCGATCGTGGCTATCTGGCCCGTTATGCACGACTGGTAACATCCGCCGATACCGGTGCCGTGCTCGAATGAAATAGGTAAAGTTTTTCCTTGACAAGATGCTGTCGGTCAGCTATCCTCTAATACAACATTCATCTGTCGGCGTCGTGACTCGTCCACGCCGATGCAGCAAAAGAATGCGATGAAGGGGCCAAGTAGGTCATCTGCCAGGGTCGCAGAGAGCCGACGGTCGGTGAAAGTCGGCACCCGGGATGATCCGAAACTCCCCCCGGAGCTGCGGGTGGAAACGGTGAGGCGGCACACATATCGATGCAGCCAGGTCGGAGTATACCTTGCCGGGTTGACCCTTACTGGGGAAGCGCCCGTTATCCCGCTGTCCACTCCCGCTAGTCCGGGAAATGGACCCAGAGGCTATGTACCGAAAGGTATATAGTGAATCGGGTGGTATCGCGAAACAGATGTTCGCCCCGAGGTGTATGCCTCGGGGCGAAGCTTTTCTTAGCAGGGAGGATCATTATGGCAACAGAGCTGGCCGCAGCAAGAGAACGGGGTAGAGCACGAGTCCTCAAAGGGGCCCAGGCTTTTGTCCAGGCTCTCATCGATGAGGGTGTATCCACCATTTTCGGTTTGCCCGGGGGAGCCGTGTTACCCATATATGACGCGTTGTACAACGCTGACATTCAACACATCTTGGTTCGGCATGAACAGGCGGCCGCCCATGCTGCCGATGGATATGCACGCTCATCCGGGCGAGCGGGGGTCTGTCTGACCACCTCAGGGCCCGGTGCGACTAATCTCGTCACCGGTATCGCCACAGCCTGGATGGATTCTGTCCCCGTAGTCGCTTTTACCGGAAACGTGGCCCGCTCACTCATCGGGCGTGACGCATTCCAGGAGGCGGACATTACGGGCATCACACTACCGATCACCAAGCACAATTTCCTGGTGCGCAACGTGCACGACTTGCCGCGTGTCGTCAAGGAAGCTTTTCATATAGCGACCACCGGGCGACCGGGACCGGTGCTGGTTGATCTACCCAAAGACATCTGCGACGAAGAGCTGGAGTACCATTACCCGCCTGATGTAGAACTGCCCGGCTTCAAACCTACCTTTGAAGGTCATGTGCGGCAAATTCTAGAGGCTGCCAGAACCATAGCGGCGGCAAAGCGACCATTGCTCTACGTAGGTGGCGGTGTGATCTCTTCAGGTGCCCATCTGGAGATCAGGGAGCTGGCCAAAAAGGCGCACATTCCTGTTACCACCACACTGATGGGCCTGGGAGCCTTCCCCGGCAACGATCCCCTCTCCTTGGGCATGCTCGGTATGCACGGAACAGTCTACGCCAACCGGGCGGTCTGCAACTGTGATCTGCTTATTGCCGTGGGAGTCCGTTTTGATGATCGGGTGACGGGTCGCCTCGAAGGGTTTGCCCCAGAAGCGAAGATCATCCACATCGACATTGATCCGGCCGAGATCGGTAAGAACGTGGAAGTAGACATTCCCATCGTCGGTGACTGTAAAGCGGTACTTCAGGCGCTGGTGGAAAAGACGCGTGAGAAAAAAGAGACCGAATGGCTGGCGGAGATACAGGAGTGGAAAGAAAAATACCCACTCCGCTACGATGACCCGGGTACCGGTGAAGTCATGCCTCAGCGTCTGGTTGAAGAGATCTATGCCGTGACCAATGGTAAGGCGATCATGGCCAGTGATGTCGGGCAGCACCAGATGTGGCTCGCCCAGTACTACAAGTTCGAAGAGCCACGAAGCCATCTGTCCTCAGGCGGTCTTGGCACCATGGGGTTTGGTTTTCCGGCAGCCATAGGTGCCGCAGTCGCCAACCCCGACCGTGAAGTGTGGTGCCTCAGCGGAGACGGCAGTTTCCAGATGAATGCCCAAGAACTCATCACTGTCGCCAGTTACAAAATACCCGTTAAGATCGTCATCAGCAACAACTCGTACCTGGGGATGGTGCGCCAGTGGCAAAGCATGTTCTACGATAAGCGCTACAGCCAATCCGACCTCAGTCACAACCCTGATTTCGTAAAACTGGCCGATGCGCATGGCGTCCCCGCCTTCCGAGTGACGCGGGTGGATGAACTGCGCAAAACCCTCGAACAGGCACAGGCCGTTGACGGCCCTGCGCTGATCGATGTCCATGTCTCACGGGAAGCGGATGTCTTGCCCATGGTTCCCGCTGGAGCAGCCCTCAAAGACATGATCGGCCTGGAGGGGAGATGACCCGTGAAACACACCCTCTCAGTATTAGTGCACAATCGCTCAGGAGTCTTAGTGCGAATCGCAGGTTTGTTTTCACGACGCGGCTATAACATCGAAAGCATAGCCGTGGGTGTCACCGAAGACCCCGATATATCGCGAATGACCATCGTCGTAGAAGGCGACGAAGCCATCGTTGAACAGATCATCAAGAACGTCCACAAACTGATTGACGTCTTGCGTGTCTCCAACATCACGTCTGAGGACGTTGTGGACCGCGAATTGGCTCTGATTAAGGTGGCCACGGATTCACACAACCGTTCTGAGATTCTCCAGATAGTGGATATTTTCCGAGCTCGAATCGTGGACGTAAGTGAGCGCTCAGTGATCGTCGAAGTGACTGGCGATGAGGGCAAAGTCGATGCCATGGTGCAGTTGCTGCGTCCCTATGGCATCAAGGAAATGGCTCGCACAGGCAAGATTGCCATGGTACGTGGAGCGAAACAACGCGCAAACGTATCAGATACCGGACGCGCAGCAGCACGTTAGCGCCAAGCGTCGACATTACTTCTAAGGGGCGATGGACCAGATGACCAAGATGTATTACGACCAAGATGCTGACATCAACTTGCTTAAGGAAAAGACGATAGCGGTAATCGGTTACGGCAGCCAAGGGCATGCCCATGCGCAGAATCTGCGTGACAGTGGATTGTCGGTTATAGTAGCCAATCGACCCGGCAGCGCCAACTACAAACTGGCGGTAGCCGATGGCTTTGAGCCGGTGTCAGCCGGGGAAGCCGCAGCACAGGCCGATGTTATCGTCGTGCTCGTGCCTGATCAAGTCGCTCCTGTCGTCTATGAGCGGGAGATAAAACCACACCTTACCTCCGGAAAAACCCTTGTCTTTTCACATGGTTTCAACGTGCACTTCAGCCAGATTGTGCCCCCGGCTGACGTCGATGTCTTTATGGTGGCACCCAAGGGACCCGGACACCTCGTCCGTCGCACTTTTGAGCAGGGCCAAGGGGTACCGGCTCTGGTGGCGGTCTATCAGGATGCGACATCCAAGGCTCTTGACTACGCGCTGGCCTATGCTAAGGCGATAGGGGCCACGCGCGCCGGCGTGATCGAGACCACTTTCGAAGAAGAGACTGAGACTGATCTGTTCGGCGAGCAAGTAGTCCTTTGCGGCGGCTTGACGGAGCTCATCCGTGCCGGTTTTGAGACATTGGTGAACGCCGGATACCAGCCTGAGGTCGCCTACTTCGAGTGTTTGCATGAGCTGAAACTGATCGTGGATATGATCTACGAAGGCGGGATCAGCTGGATGCGCTACTCGATCAGTGATACGGCTGAGTACGGTGATCTGATTGCCGGCAAACGGATTATTTCGGAACAGACACGCGAAGAGATGAAACGCATCCTCAGTGAGATTCAGTCAGGTCAGTTTGCGTTGGAGTGGATTCTGGAGAACCAGGCCGGCAGACCGCGCTTCAACGCCCTGCGAACAAAAGAACAAGATCATCAGATTGAACATGTGGGTAAGAGACTACGCAGCATGATGCCCTGGATTCAGGTCAAGAAGCGGGGCGAGTAGCTTCACCGGTGCTTGAGCCTGGGAGGGGCTACCTGCCACCTTCCAGGCCCTTTTTTCCTTAACGCGACGTGATATCCCAGGGGTGACAAAAGATGCGTAAGATCATCTTTTTTGACACGACACTTCGTGACGGCGAGCAATCACCGGGCATCAGTCTAAACAGACAAGAGAAGCTGGAGATCGCTAAGCAACTGAAGCGTTTGGGTGTAGATGTCATTGAGGCGGGGTTTCCGATAGCCTCTCCGGGTGACTATGATGCAGTGGCCTGTATAGCTCGCGAGGTGCAAGGCCCGATTATTGCCGCTTTGGCTCGGGCGACGGAAAAGGACATCGAATGCGCCGCGGAGGCCTTGAAAGACGCTGGCAGACCGCGGATCCATACGTTTATCGCCACCTCGCCGATTCACATGAAGTATAAGTTGCGCAAGTCGCCTGAAGAGGTTCTCGAGATGACGGATCGTGCTGTCCGTCTGGCTAGCTCCCTGGTTCCGGATGTGGAGTTCTCGGCTGAAGACGCTACTCGATCGGATCTCGGTTTTCTCTGTGAGGTCTATGGAGTAGCCATAGCGGCAGGGGCAACGACGATCAATGTACCTGATACAGTGGGCTATAGCACCCCCTCAGAGTTCCACAAGCTGATTCGCCATCTTCGAGAGCATGTCCCCGGCATTGAAAAGGCAGTGATCAGTGTTCATTGCCACAATGACTTGGGGCTGGCCGTGGCCAACACACTGAGTGCCGTGGACGCCGGGGCGGTACAGCTGGAATGCGCCGTCAACGGTCTTGGGGAGCGAGCCGGAAACGCGGCCTTGGAGGAACTGGTCATGGCACTCCATACCCGGGCCGATATCTTTCAGGTTGAGACCAGTATTGTCACAGAGCATCTCTATCGCACAAGTCGTCTGGTGAGCAACCTGTCGGGTGTGGCTGTGCAGCCAAACAAAGCTATTGTGGGCGAGAACGCCTTTGCCCATGAGTCGGGCATCCACCAAGACGGTGTACTCAAGGAACGCACAACCTACGAAATCATGACCCCGCAGTCAATCGGCTTACAGACGAGCCGCTTGGTGTTAGGCAAGCACTCCGGAAGGCACGCCTTCAAACAGAGATTGGCCGAGCTGGGCTATGAAATGGACCCGGAGGAGGCAGAAAAGGCCTATGCTCGGTTCATCGACCTTTGCGATCGCAAGAAAGGCGTAGACGATCGTGATATACAGGCTCTCGTCGATGAGCAGATGTTCGCCGTAGTGGAAACCTACCGTCTTGAGTATCTGCAGGTCACCAGTGGTAACACAACGGTATCAACGGCCACCGTCAGAATCCGCCATGCGGATGATTACAAACAAGAAGCCGCCTGCGGGGAGGGTCCGGTGGAAGCCGTGTATCGAGCCATTGATCGCGCCACGGGTGTTGAGACCGACCTCATCAGTTACAGCTTGGGTGCTGTTACCGGGGGTAAAGATGCCCTAGGTGAAGTTACGGTCCAAGTGCGCGACAATGGTCTCACCTTTGTAGGCCGCGGGACCAGCACGGATATTATCGAAGCCAGTGCACGCGCCTACCTGCAAGCCATCAACAAGATGGTGCAGTCGCGTCAGAGAACGACTTGATCATTATCTGAGGTGATGAAATGCGACCACGTACGCTGTTTGAAAAGATCTGGGACGATCACGTCGTTCATGCGGAGGAGAATAAACCTTCCTTACTATACATTGATCTCCATCTCGTCCACGAGGTAACCTCACCTCAGGCTTTTGAAGGACTTCGATTGGCCAATCGCAAGGTACGTCGTCCCGATCTGACCTTCGCCACGATGGATCACAATGTCCCCACAACAGATCGTCACCTGCCGATCGCCGATGAGACGGCGCGGCTTCAGATGGAGACATTGGCTCGCAACTGTCGCGACTTTGGGGTAACGTTGTTTGATCTGGAGAGCCCTCATCACGGCATCGTCCACGTGATAGGACCGGAGTTGGGTCTAACCCAACCCGGTAAGACCATTGTCTGCGGCGACAGTCACACGTCTACCCACGGCGCGTTTGGGGCCTTGGCCTTCGGCATCGGTACCAGTGAGGTGGAGCACGTACTGGCCACCCAATGTCTGTGGCAGGAAGTCCCGGAGACCTTTGCGATTCGCATAGAAGGACAGCGCGCTCCGGGAGTAAGCGCCAAGGATGTCATCCTGGCGATTATCGGAAGAATCGGTACAGACGGTGCCACCGGCACGGTCGTCGAATACACCGGCCCCGTCGTGAGATCCTTCTCGATGGAAGATCGCATGACGCTCTGCAACATGACCATTGAAGCCGGAGCCCGGGCCGGAATGGTTGCTCCCGATGAGACCACCTTTGCCCATCTGAAAAATCGGCCGTACGCTCCTCAGGGTGCCGATTTCGAAGCGGCAGTAGAAAGATGGCGTCAGTTGGTCTCGGATCCGGATGCGAAATACGATCGTAGTCTTGTGTTCGACGTGACCGACTT
>JBMNSS010000010.1:0-35966 GCA_050945315.1 Limnochordia bacterium
ATCTGAAAAATCGGCCGTACGCTCCTCAGGGTGCCGATTTCGAAGCGGCAGTAGAAAGATGGCGTCAGTTGGTCTCGGATCCGGATGCGAAATACGATCGTAGTCTTGTGTTCGACGTGACCGACTTGGAACCCCAGGTTACATGGGGCACCAGTCCCGGCATGGTTATGCCCGTTTCAGGAAGAATACCGGATCCCGCCGATTTTTCCACCTCCGTTGGGCGTCAAGCCGCGGCAAGAGCCCTGGAGTACATGGGGCTCAAACCTGGTATGGCTCTTGACGAGGTAGGCATTGACCGTGTCTTCATCGGCTCTTGTACAAACTCACGCATCGAGGATTTGCGGGCCGCGGCAGCGATAGCGGAGGGCCATCGCGTGGCTCCCGGAGTACAGGCCATGGTTGTACCCGGTTCGCGGGCTGTCAAGGAACAAGCGGAGGCAGAAGGATTGCATGATGTCTTTCTCCGAGCCGGTTTTGAATGGAGAGAACCCGGTTGCAGTATGTGCCTGGCCATGAACCCTGATGTGCTGGAACCGGGAGAACGATGTGCTTCGACATCCAATCGCAACTTCGAGGGCCGCCAGGGACGACTCGGCCGAACACATTTAGTCAGTCCGCAGATGGCTGCTGCGGCGGCGATCGCGGGCCATTTCGTAGACGTACGCAATTGGCGGGCAGCATCGTCATAGGGAGGTATTCGGTTTGGAGAAGTTCGTCAGACACACTGGTATAGTGGCACCCCTTGATCGGGCCAACGTGGATACAGACCAGATTATCCCCAAGCAGTTTCTCAAACGTATCGAACGTACCGGTTTTGGCAAGTATCTGTTTTTCGACTGGCGCTACCTCGAATCAGGCGAGCCCAATCCGGATTTCGTACTGAACCAGGAGAAATACGTCGGCACCAGCATTCTAGTCGCTCGGGACAATTTCGGATGCGGATCATCGCGCGAACACGCTCCATGGGCATTGGCCGACTACGGTTTCCGCGTGATCATAGCCCCGTCGTTTGCCGACATCTTCTACAACAACTGTTTCAAGAACGGCATGTTGCCCATCCGCTTGAGTAGCGCAGACGTGGATCTTATCATGCAGCAGGCCCAAGCCGGCCGCTATGAACTCACCGTGGATCTGGAGAGATGTCTGATCACCGATGCGACAGACGGTGCCACTCTTACACTGCCCTTTACCATAGACGCTACGCGGCGCGAACGCCTCCTTGAAGGCCTGGACGACATTGACATCACACTCAAGTATGAGGAACAGATTCGGCGCTATGAGGAGGCAAGGCCTGTCGTCTGACATGAGTATGGCAAGGGGGATGCATGTGCTTCAGGTGGAACTCTACGACACCACGCTGCGTGACGGCACTCAAGGCGAGGGCATTTCGTTCTCCGTGGAAGACAAACTCAACATCGTCCGCCGTCTTGATCAGTTAGGAATTGACTTGATCGAAGGCGGCTGGCCCGGCTCTAATCCTAAGGATGCCGAGTTTTTCGAGCAAGCCAAAGATCTTGAGTTGATGCACTCCCGTCTGACGGCCTTTGGATCCACACGTCACCATAGCCGCCGTGCCGACGAGGATCCTAACCTGGCGTCGATCGTCAACTCCGGCGTAAAGACAGCGGCCATTTTTGGTAAGAGTTGGGATTTTCATGTTCGCGAAGCCCTGCGGACAACTCTGGAAGAGAATCTCAAGATGATCGAAGAGAGCATCGCCTTCTTGGTCGCACAGGGCCTGACGGTAATATACGACGCTGAGCATTTTTTCGACGGCTACAAAGCGGACTCAGTATACGCCTTGGAAACGCTGCACGCTGCGAAGCGAGGCGGTGCTCGCACGGTCTGTCTGTGCGACACCAATGGCGGATGTTTGCCGCATGAAGTCTATGAGATAACGCAGCACGTGAGAAGCGTTGTCGATCTGCCCGTCGGCATTCATGCTCACAATGACGGAGGACTGGGAGTGGCCAACACGCTGATGGCCGTCAAAGCCGGGGCCACACACGTCCAAGGAACGCTCAACGGATACGGTGAGCGCGCCGGAAACGCGGATATGTGCCAGATCATCCCCAATCTTGTGCTCAAGATGGGCTATGATTGCGATGTCCAAGTCTCCAGCCTCACTGATCTTTCCAGATACGTGGACGATCTGGCCAACATCAGACCGGACGGCCGACGTCCTTTCGTGGGGCGCAGTGTCTTTACCCATAAAGGAGGGATTCATGTCTCGGCCATGTTGCGTAAGCCTGAGACATACGAACACATCGATCCTTCCTTGGTGGGGAATCAAAGACGAGTCTTGGTCAGTGAACTGTCCGGAGCAGGAAACATGATCTACAAGGCGCAGGAGTACCAGGTCCATCTGGAGAAAGGTTCGACTGCCCTCTCGCGTGTTCTTCAGGCTGTCAAAGAACTTGAGCACGAAGGGTATACGTTTGAAGGGGCAGAAGGATCGTTTGAACTCCTGTTGAAAAAATCCGTAGGCCTTTATAAGCCGTTCTTTGAACTGGCGGGCCTTCGAGTCATCATCGACAAACACAGTCTCAGTCAAGAGCCTGTCACCGAGGCATCGATCAAGGTGCGCATAGGCGACCGCCTGGTGCATACGGTGGCAGAAGGAGAAGGGCCTGTGCATGCTTTGGACTTGGCTCTTCGACGAGCGCTTGGTTGTGTGTATCCGATGATCGACGACATCCACCTGACAGACTACAAGGTCCGAGTACTCAACGAAGATGCAGGTACGAGTGCCGTGGTACGGGTTCTCATCGAGTCGGCGGCTCACGGCCATTCATGGAACACTGTGGGAGTCTCCGCTAACCTAATAGAGGCCAGTTGGAGAGCCCTCGTGGATTCCATAGAATACGGACTGATGATCTGTGAGGTTCAGCCTCAGACCTGCCCCGCGATCAATGAGACGTAATTGAGATCGACATGCTCCGTCGTAGCGGTATCCGGAATTCGACCGCATGGACAAGTCTCGGTTTTTTCGCGAGAGACAAGAGGCACGGATCAGACCGACGGGCAGCGCCGTTCACACGAGACAAGCCATTGACGTGTTAACGTCAGCATGGTAACCGATCAACCGGTACCCATGCACCGGCCTTGCGAGACCACACCGTTGAGCCCTTGACTCGATCGACCTTCTCAGGCCTCACCGATCTGCGAGCGTCAATCATGTGCAGCGACAGTCGCAAGTCGAACCGGCCTCAGTTCGTCTGACGACGAGCTACGTTACGAGTGAACGACATGAGTATCCTTAATGCTCTGCGGCAGGTGGTTAAACAGCACGGATCAAGGCAACGGGCAGTGTCACCTGCAAGAACCGCTCGACAACATTGGCGAAGAGAACGTTACCACCGTATGGTGTTGATCGACCTGAACGGGTCCTGCGGGCAGGGGTGCATCAAAACACCCCTGTCTCATCCCACAACGTCAAGTGTTTGAACAATGACATGGCCGCCGACCATCCGGCACGGAGCCGCCTGATCGTCACCATGGCGATTAGACGGGGTCGCACCATCCGTGGTGCTTCATGGGTGAGGCTTAGCGGGAGCATAAAACAAGGAGGCCTCTATCTGCGCGTTGACCACCATCGACCTGATCGACATACTGATCGTAGCCTATGTTGTATTTCGTCTCATGCTCATTCTGCGAGGTACGCGAGCTACCAGTATCATTAAGGGCTTAGGCGTAATCCTGGGAGCCAACGCGGTGGCTCGCTATCTGGGGTTTCGCACCGTAACCTGGATTTTGACACAGGGTACAACGGTGATTCTTGTAGCTTTGCCGGTGGTCTTCTATCCGGAGTTGCGCCGCGCCTTGGAACATCTGGGGCGCGGACAGCTCTTCACCCGCTTGTCTACACTAAGCCAGGATGACACGGAAAACGTCATAGATATCGTGGCCCGAGCTGTGCGTCAGCTCTCGCAATCTCGAACCGGAGCCCTCATCACCTTTGAAAGAGAGGTTGGCCTGGAAGAGTATATCGAATCCGGTATACGAATTGAAGGCATGATCTCCCCGGAGCTCATTCTCACGATCTTCACGCCGACGACACCCCTCCATGACGGTGCCATTATTCTGCGAGGCATGAATCTGGTGGCCGCCGGATGCTTCCTACCCCTTACGGAATCGCCCATATCCTCTGAATTGGGCACTCGACACAGAGCTGCCCAGGGAGTGAGCGAAGTCTCTGATGCTCTGGTTGTGGTCGTTTCCGAAGAGACCGGCAGCGTCTCTGTCGCCGCGGGAGGTCAGTTGCATCGTAACCTGGACGAGAATGCCCTGCGAAGCACTCTGAGCTCGGAACTCAGCCAGAACGGTGGCTTGCTGAGGGGGTGGTTCCGATGAGATCGGATCTAAAAGGCGACATCGCCATTCGCCTCTTGGCCCTTGCCATAGCGGTCACCCTGTGGTTTGTAGCTTCGGAGGATCTTCGTGTGGAGTCCGTTCCCATGGAAGAACGTGTATTGCCTGCCTCACTGCGTTTGGTTGGCGTCGCTGAAGAGCTTATCGCCTTTCATGATGTGACTCAAGTGGAGGTTCGATTGCGCGGTCCCGCCAATATGGCGATTCCCGAAGAGCTCGAGGCCTTTGTTGACATGACGGGAAAGAGGGCCGGTCAGCACCGGGTCACGCCCCAAGTCAGTATGCCCTCGCGCTTTTCGTTACTCGCAGTCAAGCCGGAGACCGTCCACATCCGTCTCGAGCCGGAGATCACCCGGAGTGTGCCCGTCGTGACGGCAGTGATCGGTCTTCCTCCGGGTACTGAGGTCGTCATCGGCCGACCTGAACCTGCCGCGGTGCGGATTTCGGGTGCCAGAAGCAAAATCGACCAGGTGGCCAGGATCTATGCCATTGCAACCTATGATGCCGCTGAGAGTCTCATAAGAGCCGGGATCAAGATCGTAGACGTCATGGATCAAGAAGTAACGGATCTGGTCGCTGAACCCACACACGTACATGTCAGTGTGGATGTCAAGCCGCCCTCTACAGCCTCGGAGTCGTCGGAGCCTTCGTCACAGAGGGAGGTAGAGCCGGACAGTATTGACACTCCTCCATCGAGTGTGCAGACCGCGCCACCGAACCATGATCACTTTGAGGCAGATACTTCTTAGTGCCGCGCATACTGTATGAGGGGTGTATCGCTGAATGGCACGATTATTTGGAACCGATGGAGTACGCGGTGTGGCAAACCGCGAGCTGTCGCCTGAACTCGCACTTTGTCTCGGGCGCGCAGGCGCCCTTGTATTGGCCCGGAACATAGGAGCACCAATTCTTGTCGGACGCGACACGCGCATCTCGGGTGACATGCTCGAGGCAGCACTCGTAGCAGGTATCACCTCCGCCGGAGTGGATGCCCTGCTGGTGGGAGTCGTCCCGACACCCGCGGTGGCTTTCTTGACAAATCATATGAAAGCCGCAGCCGGAGTGATGATTTCGGCATCGCACAATCCTGTCATCGATAACGGCATCAAGTTCTTCGCCGCGGGCGGGCTGAAGCTGTCGGAGGATGTGGAAGACGAGATCACGGATCGCCTGAACTCCGTCGATGAATTGCCCATAGGGGAGAACGTTGGGCGAACTCGTTGGGGCCACGAGGCATGGAAGGAATATGCCGCGTTCCTGCTTTCATTGGGGCCCAGACTACAAGGGATGCGAATCGTGGTGGATGCCGCCCATGGTGCAGCCTACCACATTGCCCCTTACGTACTGTCTCATCTGGGTGCGGAAGTCATTCCCATGCACGTGAAACCAAATGGAACGAACATCAACGTCCAATGCGGTTCCACACATCCGGCGTCACTGCAGAAGGCTGTCTTGGAACTGCAAGCTCAAGTCGGTCTGGCCTTTGACGGCGATGCCGATCGTCTGATGGCGGTCGATGAAAAAGGCCGTCTTGTGGACGGCGATCGTCTTCTGGTCATTTTCTCCATTGACATGTTGCACAGAGGTGAACTCAAACGCAACACGGTCGCTGCCACGTCCTACAGTAATCTGGGACTTCATCGAGCATTGGCCAAACACGGCGGACATGTCCTGACGGTCAATGCCGGTGATCGCTATGTACTGGAAGCCATGCTGCGAGAAAGACTCAACCTTGGCGGCGAGCAATCAGGCCACATCATTTTCGCGGATCATTCCACCACCGGAGACGGCCTGGTAACCGCCCTCCGGCTGCTGACGGTGATGCAACGGAGCGGTCAACCGCTCTCGGTGCTCGCCGACCAGATGGAAAGCGTACCGCAGTATCTCGTCAATGTCTCGGTTCGCTCCAAAGAGTGGAGAGACAACGAGGCCATTCGTCAAGCCGTTGCCGAAGCCGAAGAGCAACTTGCCGGACAAGGGCGCTTGCTTGTCCGGGCCTCAGGCACCGAACCTGTGATACGAGTCATGGCCGAGGGATTTGACCCTGACCGGGTTGGCCGATTGGTGAACGCCGTCGCCGACACCATCCAGCGAGAACTGGGTCAGTGAGCCGGGGAAGGGGGCGCCACCTTGGTAGTCGGTATCGGCGTGGACATCGTACAGACTTCTCGCATTGAGGGTGCACTCGAGCGTTTTCACGATCGTTTCCTACATCGCGTGTTTACCGAGCAGGAGCAGGCCGTTTGTAGTCAAACTAATGATGTATCGCGCCTAGCGGCGCGCTTTGCTGCCAAAGAAGCTGTGATGAAAGCTCTTGGTACCGGCAGGGCCCACGGCGTACGTTGGATCGATGTTGAGATCGTAGGTCACGGCGGCCCTCCGCGAGTATTACTTCACGGACAAGCCCGTATTTTGGCTGAGGACTTGGGAATAGACAATATCCACCTCAGTCTGTCTCATGAACGGGAGTATGCAATAGCCTTCGTGGTGGCCACTACTTCATTGTAGTGAGGAGAAGACATCCAGTGCGGATCGTGACCGGAAAAGAGATGCTTGCCATCGATCAATACAGCATAGGGCAAGGCATGCCCAAGGCCGCGCTGATGGAGTCCGCCGGAGCGTCTGTAGCACTGACGGCACGTCGTATGCTCGGCGGTGACGTATGCGGTCGACGCGTTCACGTGCTATGTGGTACGGGCAACAACGGCGGTGACGGGCTCGTCGCCGCACGCTACCTGCATAATGCCGGCGCTCGGGTACACGTCTTCTTGATAGGCCAAGCGGAGCGCTTGCGTGACGAGCCGGAGCAGTTTTACCGAGTTCTTCTTTCCATGGGATGCAAGATAACCCGTGTGGAAACCGTCAACGAGCGAGTCCTGTTTGTGCTGGATCTCGCCGATCTTATTATCGATGCCATGTTGGGAACAGGGGCCAAAGGCTCCTTGCGCGAGCCCCTGGCAACGCTGGTGCAAGCCGTCAACGAGGCTTCGAAACGCGTGCTGGCGGTAGATGTGCCCACGGGTGTGAATGCGGATACCGGAGAAGTCACCGACAGTGCCATTCGAGCAGAATGTACCGTCACCTTCGGATTACCTAAGCTCGGGCTTCTTTTGTATCCGGGAGCTGAATATGCAGGCCGGCTGATAGTCGATGATATCGGTTTTCCGAAAACCCACCTCGCTTGGCGCTCAGACGATATGCCTGAGCGAATGTGGATGTCGGCAGAGTACGTATCCACTCTGATGAGAGTACGTCATCCCAATTCACACAAAGGAGACTACGGACGTGTGCTGGTCATCGCCGGCTCAGCGGGGCTCCTTGGCGCCGGTGAGCTTGCTGCCCGCGCCGCTGCCCGCTGTGGGGCGGGATTGGTCACTTGGGGAGGGCCGCACTCCCTATGGTCGACCATGGCCGCCAAAGTGACTGAAGTCATGACGCTCGGGTTTCCCGAGACGGAACGGGGCTATCTCGGCCTACAGGCCGCATCGACCATCGTGACTGCCCTTCCGGACAAGGATGTGCTGGCCCTGGGGCCCGGTATCGGCCGCCATGAGTCGACCGTGAGCTTGGTGAAAGATGTCCTCGCCGAAGCATCCATACCGGTCGTCATTGACGCTGATGCATTATTTGCCCTCGCCGCATCCGAGACACAACCCGTCAAGCCTTCGCAGGCCGCATGGGTACTCACACCGCATCCCGGTGAAGCGGCCCGTCTGTTGGGGTGCACCGTGGCGGAAATCGAGCGCAACCGACCTGCAGCCGCCCGACGACTGGCCGAGAGATTCGGCTGCGTAGTGGCACTGAAGGGCGTTCCCACCCTGGTCACGGATCACGTTGAGCGCGTCCTTTACATAAACACTACAGGCAACCCCGGCATGGCTACCGGAGGAACCGGAGATGTGCTGACGGGCATGATTGCCGGATTGATAGCCCAAGGGATGAGTCCCCTCAAGGCTGCGGTCGCCGGAGTCTATCTGCACGGTCGCGCGGGAGATATCGCCTCGCTGACGGGCCAGACGGGACTGATCGCCGGTGACCTGCTGGATGCAATACCTCGGGCTATCGCAGAGCGTTGGGAGTCATACGATGATGAAACTTGATACTGTCGATCGTCCTATGTGGGCAGAGGTCTATTTGAATCACATCAAGGACAATGTACGGGCTCTGTTGACGCTGTGCGGTCGTCGAAAGCTGATGGCGGTCGTCAAGGCTAACGCCTACGGTCATGGAGCCGTAGAAGTGGCGAAAGCTTGCCTGGAGGCCGGCGCCTCCTGGCTTGGCGTAGCCATTCCTGAAGAAGGGGCGCAGTTGCGGCGAGCGGGCATTGAGGCTCCGATCTTAGTATTCGGTGCCTTGTTTCCGGGGCAGGAACAACTCTTCATCAAGCACGGATTGGTGGCCACCGTGGCAACACCGGAGGGCGTACAGGCAGCCTGTCGGGCGGTTGACGAAGGGTGCCGTTTGCGAGTCCATCTCAAGATCGACTCAGGCATGGCCCGCCTGGGCTTTCCACCTTCAGAGGCGGTCTCGGTGGCGCGCCGATTGCATGAAGGCGGAGTCGCCCTTGAAGGGCTTTATACGCACTTGGCAACAGCCGACGAGGAGAATACAACCTATGCTCTCTATCAATTGCGGCAGTTCTCTCAGGCCATACAGGCTTTGACGGCTGCCGGCATGCCGCCGTTGTGGTCTCACGCTCTCAATACGGCCGGTCTGCTGCAGTCTTTCGAAGATGAAGGCAACCTCGCCCGAAGCGGCATCGGCATATATGGCTATAGTCCGTCACCGGCCTTGGATCATGTTATCTCTCTTAGACCGGCTATGTCATGGCGGGGGCGCATCGTCGCCGTGCGTCGACTTCCCTCGGGATCTCCGGTAAGCTATGGCGGCACCTATTTGACATCTTCCGAAACCACGATCGTCACGCTCCCGATGGGCTATGCAGATGGGTTGACCCGCCTCCTGAGCTCACGAAGTCATGTACTGTTGGGAGGACGGCGTTTCCCGATCGCCGGACGCATATGCATGGATCAATGTCTGGTTGATGTCGGGGATTACCCGGCTTGCGTGGGCGAAGAAGTCGTAGTCCTGGGCAAACAGGGCGAGGAAGAGATCACGGCTGATGAGTTGGCCCACGCTAGTGACACGATAAGCTACGAAATACTGTCCGGATTGAGTCCGCGGGTATCCCGTCTGTACATCGAAGCCAGCAATACATAGGGGGATGAAGAACATGCCGGATAGCACATACGACATAGCGATCATCGGTGCGGGACCGGGGGGCTATGTAGCAGCCATCAGAGCTGCCCAGTTGGGGGCCCGTGTCTGCTTAGTAGAGAAGTCGCAGTTAGGAGGAACCTGTCTCAACAGGGGCTGCATTCCCACCAAAGCATTTGTGGCGAGTGCGCGCGCCTACGACTTGGCGCGCAAAGGCGAAGCCTATGGCTTTCACGCCGAAAATGTGGCACCTGATTTTCCAGCCATGAGCGTCCGTAGCAAGGCGACGGTTGAACGCCTGGCCAAGGGGGTTGACTTCCTCCTGCGAAAGCGCAAAGTGGATGTTATCTACGGATCTGCTAAGTTTGTCGATCAGCATATGTTGCAGGTTGAGCAAGAGAACGGATCTTTGCAGGTCAAGGCGCGGGATTTCATCATCGCCACCGGCAGTAAGCCCATTGTTATCCCCGCTTTGGGCTATGACGGAGTGCGAGTGGTAACCTCTGACGAGATGTTTCATCTTGAAAGCCTACCAAAGCGCATAGTCATCGTTGGCGGCGGCGTCATAGGATGCGAGTTTGCCTCCATCTTCAACCTATTGGGTTCCGAGGTGACTGTTGTCGAAGCCTTACCGGCTCTCCTGCCCATGGTAGACCATGAGGTGGCGAGACAGCTGACCAGTTATTTCAAGCGTCGCCGTATCAAGGTTATCCTGGGAAAAAAGGTCGAAGGCGTGGCCAAAGGGGATGAACTCACGGTCTCCATAGCCGAAGGGGAAGAGATACCCTGCGACATGGTCCTGATAGCCATCGGCCGTCGTCCGAATTCGGCAGCACTTGGTCTGGAAAAAATCGGTGCCGAGACCAACGCCCGCGGAGAGATCGTGGTAGATGATGCTACCATGGCCACGACGGCATCCGGCGTATACGCGGTCGGAGATGTCACTTCATCACCTTGGAAGCTGGCCCATGTCGCGTCAAGACAAGGCGTCGTGGCTGCTCATCGTCTCATGGGCGAGGATGTGAAGATGAGCTATCAGGCAGTTCCCTCGGCTGTCTTTACATCTCCGGAAGTGGCTTCCGTCGGCCTGACCACACAGCAATGCCAGGAGATGGGAATCAAATTTACATCATCTAAGTTCTCTTTCATGAGCAGTGGTAAGGCCATCGCCGAGGGCGAGACAGAAGGCTTTGTCAAAATCCTGGCTGACAGTGCCGATCAACGTGTGGTGGGGGTTCATATTATCGGTCCCCAAGCGGCGACGCTGATTTCTGAAGCCACTTTGGCGGTTGAACATGGCCTGCGCGCCGATCAACTCGCCACTACCATTCACGCTCACCCGACGCTCAGCGAAGCCTTGATGGAAGCCGCCGACGGTATTGCAGGTCTGACAATACATGCCTGATCAAACAGTATGAACGATGATCTTTCAGCCCACACTACTGCAGGGGCGGTAATGTGCGACAGATCACGTTTTCAGGGACTCAGGCGTGCGATCGGAAGAGATCGGCCTGTTTGGAATGGCTGCTCACCAACGGATTGGGGGGCTTTGCCTCCGGCACGGTGGCCGGTATCAACACGCGTCGCTACCATGGGCTGCTGGTGGCTGCCCCCGGAGGCCCCGATCGTTATTTGTTGTTGGCTCAGTTGCATGAACAGATACAGGTAGCGGGGAAGAGCACTCATCTCGGCGCGTTCCTCTACCGAGATGACACCATTCATCCGCGAGGCTTTGAACACCTCTGGCGCTTCTGTCTGTATCCCTACCCGACATGGCTTTACGCCTCAGACTCGTGGATGCTAAAAAAGCGGATCATAATGAACCACGGGCATAACACCGTCATGATCGGTTACCGGCTGTTGAGCTCACCGTCAACGGCACGCCTGGTGCTTCAACCCTTTGTGGCGGGACGACACTACCATGCCACCCAGCGTTGTCACCAGGCCTGCTTTACCGTTGAAGGGCACACCTCGCCGTGGATATGCGTGCGTGGACATGAGGGAGTGCCGTCGTTGTGGCTTGCTTCCTGCGGAAAATTCGTACCTCGGGACATGTGGTATCACAACGTGATCTACACCGAGGAGGCTGCTCGCGGTCTCGATTACGAAGAGGATCTTTTTGTTCCCGGAGAGTTTTCTGTTGACCTGACCGTAGGTGACGACATCTGGTTTGTAGCCTCAACGGAGCCTACCGATATCCCACCCTCCCTGTCGGAAGAGTGTGGAAATATGACGCCTCGGCAAGCCGGGATGCTGAAGCAAGCCGGTGGTCCGACCGGAACGGTGGCTAATCTCGTTGTGGCCGCCGACGCATACGTCATCAAGCGCCGCGGTCGCACCAGCATCATCGCCGGATACCCCTGGTTTACGGATTGGGGTAGGGATGCCATGATCTGCATTCCCGGATTGCTGCTGGCCACCGGTCGTTCAGACGAAGCGTTCGATGTGCTCACAACATTCGCTGAAGCCGAAAAAGACGGACTGATACCGAATCGCTTCCCGGACCGCTCGGAGACCCCTGAGTATCACAGTGTGGATGCTCCCCTATGGTTTGTCTATGCGTGCTACAAGTATCTGCAATATACTGACGATGTGGCGGGCATAGAAGCTCTCTGGCCTGCGGTCAAGGCGATCATCACAGGATACCGTCAAGGAACGCGGTTTGGCATCATGGTAGATGGAAAAGGACTGATAAGAGCAGAGGCACCCGGGCTGCAGCTGACATGGATGGATGCCAAGGCCGGCGACTGGGTCGTCACTCCGCGACGAGGCTATCCCGTTGAGATCTCAGCTCTGTGGTACAATGCTTTGCGGTGTGCGGCTTCGATGGGCCGCGGGTGGGACGCCGAATTCTGTGATGCATGTCAGGAGTGGGCGGAATTGACCCGGCGGCACTTCTTACCCACCTTCTGGCTGCGCGAGAAAGGATATCTTGCCGATGTCATCTCTGCGGACGGTGAGATTGACTCCAGCCTGCGACCCAATCAGCTGTTTGCTCTCAGCCTACCATATGCTCTTTGTCACGGGGAGACCGCCCGGCGCATAGTGATGGAGGTATGGGCGAATCTACTGACACCGTTGGGACTGCGCTCTTTGTCCCCTCAGGATGCCATGTATCAGCCTGTCTATAGGGGAGATCAGCGCTCACGAGACGGTGCCTACCATCAGGGGACAGTGTGGGCTTGGCTGATAGGGCCTTTCGTCAGCGCCTATCGCAACGCCTTTGGCCGAACCAAGTCCACGGAAAGCGTGGCCCTGAACATGATCTCTCCGCTTCTGGATCATGTGAACGAGGCCGGTCTGGGCCATGTATCGGAAGTCTTTGACGGGGCGCCTCCGCATCGGCCCGGCGGTTGCTTTGCACAGGCCTGGAGTGTGGCTGAACTCTTGCGTCTGTGGGTGGAGGAGTTTGAGAGGAAGGATCTTAAGGAGCTTTGATCGTGCATCCGGCTCCACACAAACAAAAACCAGTTGATGCCACCCGGCGCATCGGTGCAGGGATAGGCTCGACGGAAGCGAAGTGAGTGCACACAGTTAATTGTATGTGTGCGAGGTGTGAACTTGGGAAGCAACGTCCGATTTGTGATTATCACGGGGCTTTCCGGAGCGGGAAAATCCGAAGCCGTTCGGTGTTTTGAAGATCTGGGCTACTTTTGCGTCGACAACATTCCACCTACGCTGGTGCCCAAGTTCGCTGATTTGTGCGCACAATCTGTCGGTGGGGTCAATCGCATAGCTCTCGTCTGTGACGTTCGCAGCGGCGAGTTCTTTGATTCCCTCGCGGACGCTCTGAGCGAACTGGAATCGATCGGCTTCACCTATCAGATTCTCTACCTTGAAGCCAGCGACGACGTACTCGTTCGACGGTTCAAAGAGACCCGTCGACGCCACCCGCTCACGCCGGGAGGAGGCATTCTGGCAGCTTTACACCAGGAACGCCGCCGCCTGGAGTGCGTTCGCGGACGTGCACATCGCATTATCAACACATCAAATCTCACCCCACGTCAACTCCAGGCTGAGATAACCCGGGAGTTTGGCAGTCAAGAGTCTGATCGGCTCGTCGTGAGTGTCATCTCCTTTGGCTTTAAGCATGGACTTCCGTTGGATGCAGATATGGTCTTCGATGTACGGTTTCTGCCCAATCCGCACTATGTAGCCTCGCTCCGGGACTTAACCGGCAACGATCCGGGGGTCGCGGAGTACGTCTTTCGTTGGCCCATTACACAACGATTTATGGAGAAAACACATGACCTAATCGCCTTTCTGCTCCCTCAGTTCGTGAACGAGGGCAAGACCCACTTAATCCTGGCTATTGGGTGTACAGGCGGTCAGCATCGTTCCGTGGCCGTTGCCAATCGTATCGCGGAGCAGGTGCGGGATATGGGCTATGAGTGTCGCGTAGACCATCGTGACATAGACGAAGAACGGCCGGTATTCGATGGGGTGATGTAATAGCGAGGTCATCACGATGGCAGCTGGTTTGTTGAAGTGGCTGTACCCCGGCATGCGTGTCAAGCGATGGATTGGACTGTTGATGATCGGGATTCTGCTCATCAGCGGAGGACTGTGGCTGATCGTCGGCATCGAAATCCTGGCAGGACTTGAGAGCTTAGTCACCAGAAGACTGCTCAGCTTTGTCGGCCATTTCCCCGCCTATGCACTAATAGTGCTTGGAGCCGTTCTGATCACACTTGGCGCATTCCTGGTGGCGACAGGCTTTCGGCGTACTGTCCACACCTTGCTGGAAGAACTCGCACCCGATGCCGACGATGTTGCCAGCATCATGTTTGAGCGGCGCCATCTACGCCGCGGGCCGCATGTTGTTGTTATCGGCGGAGGCACGGGTCTGTCCACTCTGTTGCGCGGCATCAAAGAACATACAAGCAATATCACGGCTATAGTGGCCATGGCTGATGACGGGGGCAGTTCGGGACGTCTGCGCGAAGACTTCGGTATATTGCCGCCCGGTGATATTCGAAATACGCTCGTCGCCTTGGCGGATACTGAACCGCTGATGGAAGCTCTCTTTCAGTATCGTTTCTCGGCAGGACACGGGCTGGCAGGACACAATTTCGGCAATTTGTTTATCACCGTCATGCATCAGATAGCCGGTGATTTCGAACAGGCGGTGCGTCAGTCTTCCAAAGTCCTGGCCATCCGGGGGAAGGTTCTGCCCAGCACTCTTCAGTCTGTGACTTTGTGCGCCGTCTATGAAGACGGTTCCGAGGTGCGGGGAGAGAGCAACATACCGAAACAAAGAAAGCGCGTTCGATACGTCTATCTTGACCCGCCGGACGCTTTGCCTGTGGATGCCGCATTGCAGGCCATTGATGACGCTGATGTCATCTTGTTGGGGCCCGGCAGTCTGTACACCAGCGTGATCCCTAATCTGCTCGTAAACAGCGTAGCTGAACGCATCCGAGCTTCGGCTGCACTTAAGATCTACATATGCAATGTGATGACGCAGCCGGGCGAAACCGATGGTTTTGACGCTGCCGACCACATTCGGGCCATCATGGAGCACGGAGGCCAGGGACTCATTCAGTATTGTCTGATCAACAGTGCGGCCATTCCCCCCGAGGTTGCCCAGAGGTATCATGAACAGGGAGCTGAGGTAGTAACTGCCGACATCGCCAGGATTCGAGCGTTGGGGGTCATCCCGGTTGTACGTCCCTTGATAAGCGATTCGAATTTGGCTCGACATCATCCTCAGAAGCTGGCTGATGCCATTGTGGAACTGGTACGCCACGGAAAGAAGGTTTGACCATCGGCCCGTTCCCAGAGTCCAGGCCTTTCGGGAGTTGTATGCATTGTCATTTTCAAGCAGCGTCCGTCAAGAGCTGGCGCATACGTTCACCGAACGCTCCTGTTGTCATCTTGCCGAAGTAGCGGGCATGGCCCTGTGCATGTGCAAGGGACCCCAGCGCCTGGAGATGCGCCTCGCCAGCGCAGCGAGCGCCCGCAAGGTGTTTATGTTGCTGGATGGGAAAGGAGCAGACAGACCTCTTCTTAGGATAGACAAACGCCAGGGTCGCTCTCGCCGTTATAGCGTGTCGGTAGACAACTTCCCCGGAATTGTGGATCCCGATCCTGACAGCCTCCTGCCCAGCCGATGGTGTTGCCAAAGGGCATATCTGCGCGGAGTCTTCATCGCTCATGGATCCATCGTGAATCCGGACAGAACGTACCATCTGGAGATTGTCACCAAAAGCCAGGGTGGGGCGCAGAAGCTGATGGCCCTGATGATGGATCTCGGTCTTGCGGCCACCGGCATATCGCCGAAGCGCCAGGGGTATGTGGTCTATCTGAAGGACGGAGATCATATATGCGAATTTCTTCGTCTGGTGGGGGCCCATCAGGCTCTGCTTAAGATGGAAAACATCCGGGTCATGAAAGGCGTGAGAAATCGCGTGAACCGGCTGGTTAATGCGGAAACGGCCAATCTGGACAAGACAGTCACTGCCAGTATGCATCAGCTGGCCGCCATCAATTTTTTGGCTCGCAAGATCGGACTAGATACCCTGCCGCATCGCCTGCATGCCGTAGCTCGGGCCAGACTGGCAATGCCCTACGCTCCCTTGGCGGAGTTGGGAGACAGTATGGAGCCAAGATTGACAAAATCGGCGGTGAACTACCGGATGCGCAAATTGCTCATGCTGGCCGAGGAACTTGGTTTTGACTCCGGCGAGTAAAACAAATCGGCTTCTTTGGGAAAGATATCAGCATAGCCGGCAGGAGTCACCAAGCCCGTGGAGAATCCTGCCAAAGCGGTGTGAATTCCGTCCCGGGTGGGACAGAAAGTGCATACATGTGGTATGCTACAGCGTAGCAGCGTAATCAGAAGTGTTGTCAGGAGCATATTGAGATGGACAGGCTCCATATCCTGTGTAAGATCGCGCCCGAGATTGCCGGATTAATAGAACGCAGGCATGCTGTGCTGCAACATGTGTTTATGGAACAACCGATCGGTCGCCGGACGTTGGCGAACAAACTGTCCTGGCCAGAGCGTATGGTGCGTAAGGAAATCGAGTTTCTCCGTCAGGCCGAGTTCATAAGGACGGAGTCGGCAGGGATGGCGATCACCTCTACGGGAGAACGGGTGTTGTCGGATCTAAGGGGAATACTGAGAGCTCTCCATGACCTACCCGCATTGGAAAAGCGACTTGCCCGACGGCTGTCACTTAAGAAGGTCGTCGTTGTGCCGGGTGATGCAGATCGCGATGAGACCGTGAAGAAAGAGATCGCCGGGGCGACGGCGAACTTGCTTGACGAAGTCCTCAAAGAAGGCGATATACTCGCTGTCACCGGCGGAACGACTCTGGCCGAAGTGGCCAACAGCTTGCCTGCTCAAGAGGCTCGCCGTGACCTATGGGTTGTCCCGGCCCGGGGCGGTCTGGGAGAAGACGTCGAGTTGCAGGCCAACAGTGTAGCGGCTCAAATCGCTGAGAGGCTGGGCGGAGACTACCGACTGCTGCACGTCCCGGATGATCTGGGAGAAGAGGCCATGGTATCCATAGCATGTGATCCGAAAATCCGGGAACTCCTGGAATGCATCCGTTCAGCGCAGGTTCTGTTGCACGGAATAGGCACGGCGGCTGACATGGCCAGACGGCGTGGTCTGTCACCGGAACTCCAAGACGACCTGAAAGACAAGCGAGCGGTTGGCGAGGCCCTCGGTTACTACTTCGACGAGGACGGAAACATTGTGCACGCCACCACGAGTGTCGGGTTGAATCTGGACGATCTTCGTAACATCAATGTGGTTATCGCGGTAGGAGGAGGACGAAGCAAAGCGCAGGCTGCACTAGCCGTGTTGTCAACCGGTCATCAAGACATTTACATAACTGATGAAGGTGCGGCCCGACGTATGCTTGAACTTACCAACGAAACAGACGAGGAGGTTACCTTATGAGTATTCGTGTCGCTATCAATGGTTTTGGTCGTATCGGACGCAATGTATTTCGTTCAGCCTACAACGACAGCGAAATAGAGTTTGTGGCAGTCAATGACTTGACGAGCCCGGACACACTGGCGCATCTCCTCAAGTATGATTCGGTTCACGGTCATTTCACCGGTGATGTTCAGGTACGCGAAGATGAGCTTATCGTGAACGGTAAGTCGATCAAGGTGTTGGCTCAGCGAGATCCGGCTGAATTGCCCTGGGGCGATCTAGGCGTTGACTATGTAGTAGAGTCAACCGGTATTTTCAGAAGCCGGGAACAAGCAAAACTGCACCTGGATGCCGGAGCTAAGAAGGTCATCATCAGCGCACCGGCCAAGGGCGAAGATATTACCATTGTAATGGGCGTAAACCATGATAAGTATGACCCGGTTCAGCACAATATCATTTCCAACGCCTCTTGCACGACCAACTGCCTGGCTCCCGTGGCAAAGGTGTTGCACAATGCTTTCGCGATTAAGCGCGGCCTGATGACCACCGTGCACTCCTACACCAACGATCAGCGTATCCTTGATCTGCCGCATAGCGATCTGCGTCGGGCTCGGGCTGCGGCCATGAGCATCATTCCCACGACGACAGGCGCTGCAGTGGCAGTGGGTCTTGTACTGCCTGAACTGAAGGGGAAACTTGATGGCTACTCCATGCGTATTCCCACTCCGAATGTCTCCATGGTGGACCTGGTCGTTGAACTGGAGAAGGCCACGTCTAGTGAAGAGATCAACGAGGCGTTCCGCAAAGCCGAAGCCAATGAGCTGAAAGGCATCCTCGGAGTATCCGATGAGCCTCTGGTCTCCGTCGACTTCATCGGTGATTCTCGTTCAGCCATTGTCGACGCTGCAATGACCACAGTCATGGATGACAATTTCGTCAAGGTCATTGCTTGGTATGATAACGAGTGGGCCTATTCACTCCGAGTGATCGATCTGATCAAGTACATGCATACCCAGAGATAGTCATGCATGCAGTCTCCGGGGAGGAGGGAATCGGTGGCTAAGCTGACGATCGATGATCTCGATGTGCGAGGAAAACGGGTCTTGATCCGTGTTGACTACAACGTGCCACTTGACGAAAACCGCAAGATTACTGACGATACCCGGATCAGAGCTTCTTTACCGACGCTGGAGTATTTGTTGGAGCAGGGAGCAAGTCTGGTGCTTATGTCCCATCTCGGCCGCCCCGACGGTGTGGTAGCCGACAACTTGCGATTGGACCCCGTACGGCAGCGACTTGAGGAACTCCTGGGACGTCCTGTCCATAAGACAGACGATTGTATCGGTCCCGAAGTTGAGGCTCGAGCCAAAGCCTTGCTTCCGGGAGAAGTGTTGCTTCTGGAGAACCTGCGCTTCCATAAAGAGGAAGAGAAGAACGATCAAGGTTTTGCCCGCGCTCTCGCGCAACTCGGAGACGTATATGTTAACGATGCGTTTGGAGCGGCCCACCGAGCACATGCCAGTACCGAAGGCGTGGCACGCCATCTGCCCGCCGCCGCCGGCCGCCTGTTGAGCAAGGAGATCGATGTATTGGGCAAAGCCCTGAACGATCCCGATCGACCCTTTGTCGCCGTCTTGGGCGGTGCGAAGGTGTCGGACAAGATCGGCGTGATCACTAACCTGCTCTCTAAGGTGAACGTGCTGATCATAGGCGGAGGCATGGCGTGGACCTTCATCAAGGCTCAAGGCTTCGAAGTAGGAAGCTCTCTTTTGGATGCCGAGCGCATTGAACTTGCCGCCCAACTGATGAGGGACGCCGAAGCACGGGGAGTGGAGCTGTTGCTTCCGGTCGATGCGATCATCGCCGATCGCTTTGCTCCTGATGCTCAAACTCGTGTAGTGAATGTTCAGCACATACCTACCGGCTGGCAGGCTCTGGATATCGGCCCCAAGACAAGCGAATTGTTCGTCGCGGCCGTTGAAAAAGGAAAAACCATAATATGGAACGGACCCATGGGGGTCTTTGAGATGGAGCCCTTTGCTCAGGGAACCATCGCCGTGGCTAAAGCAATGGCCAATTCCACCGGGACCACCATCATCGGTGGCGGTGACTCGGTCTCAGCCGTCGAGCAGGCCGGTCTGGCTGATCGCATGAGCCATATATCCACCGGTGGCGGAGCCAGCTTGGAGTTCTTGGAAGGCAAGAGCCTCCCCGGGGTGGCCGCTCTGACCGATCGCTGAGGGAAAACCCAAGCATGTCGCAGTAGAAAGCAGGTATTGCAATGCGTAGGCCGTTTATAGCTGGAAACTGGAAGATGCACAAAACCGTGCCTGAGGCTGTGCGTTTGGCCAAGCAACTTAAGGTCATGCTTCATGACGAAGTGGAGAAAAAGGACATAGTCCTGTGTCCAACGTTCACCGCTCTTCAGGCAGTTGGAGATGTTGTGCGGGGTTCAGGCATCAAACTGGGAGCTCAGAATCTTTTCTGGGAGGCCGAAGGCGCCTTCACCGGAGAGATCTCGCCGGGCATGCTCATTGATGTCGGAGTGGAGTACTGCATCATCGGTCACTCTGAACGAAGGCAGTACTTCGGCGAGACCGATGCTACCGTCAACAAGAGAGTCAAGGCCGCAAAGGCTCATGATCTCGGTGTCATTGTCTGTGTTGGCGAGACAAAACAGCAGCGTGAGGATGGCAAGACAGAAGAGGTCATCCACACACAGATAGTCCAGGGTCTCGAGGGTCTGGATGTCGATTCACCCGACCGACTGGTCATCGCGTATGAACCCGTGTGGGCCATAGGGACAGGGCTTAATGCCACGGGAGAAGATGCCAATGCGGTTATCGGCTTCATCCGTGACACCTTGGCTGAGCTGTTTGGTTCTACGACAGCAGAGGCAGTCCGTATTCTGTATGGGGGTAGCGTAAAGGCAGAGAACATAAAGGAATTCATGTCACAGCCACAGATCGACGGGGCATTGGTGGGCGGAGCAAGCCTGGATGCTTCTTCATTTGCTCAGATCGTGAAGTATTGACGCCGAATGGGGGAGCACCAAAGCGTGTTCCCCCGTTTAAGGCGGCGAAGACATGTCAGATGCCAGCCTCCGACACACAACGTGGCGTTTTATCATATCTAGATCTGGGGAGTCGACGAGCTTGACACTGCAAACAGGTCCCGTAGCTCTAATTGTAATGGACGGGTATGGGTTAAACCCATCCTATGAAGGAAATGCCGTAGCCCAAGCCGACACGCCGGTGCTCGACAGTCTTTTTGCCACGCGTCCTTGGTCGCGCCTGCAAGCTCATGGCGAAGCGGTGGGACTCATGTCCGAACAGATGGGAGACTCCAATGTGGGACACCTGAACTTGGGCGCGGGGCGAGTTGTCCTTCAATATATGCTACGCATCCTTCGCGAAGCGGAAAGCGGTCGTCTGTTTGATAACCCGGTTCTCTGTGAGATCATTGACAAAGCAGCTCAAACAAGTGGCCGCCTTCACTTCATGGGTCTGGTTTCCTACGGTGGTGTGCACAGCCACAGTAAGCATCTGTATGCGCTCTTGGAGATGGCCAAAGCGAGAAAGGTGGCCAATTGCTTCGTGCACGCCTTTACTGACGGAAGAGATGTGCCACCGGACTCAGGCATTGATTACATCAAAGAACTCGAGGTCGTCTGCTCCGAAATGGGTCATGCGCGGATCGCTTCCGTCAGCGGCAGATACTTCGCCATGGACAGAGATAAGCGGTGGGATCGAACACAAAAGGCCTTCGAAGCGATCGTGACCGGTCAGGGTCTTACGGCATTGGACGGAACGTCAGCCGTTCAAACAGCCTATGCGCGTGGCGAGACCGATGAGTTTATCGCCCCAACCGTGATCGTCGATGAGAACGGAGATCCCGTCGGAAACATACAACCGGGGGATGTCGTCTTCTTTTTCAACTTCCGTGCCGACCGTGCCCGGCAGCTCACCAGGGCTTTCGTGGAGGAGGATTTCCCATGTTTTGCCCGTCCCGGCGGACGGCCTCAGGTGACATTCGCCTCCTTGACTCACTATGACGACTCTTTCACGTTTCCGCACGCCTATGCCCCGACCAATACAGTCAATACTCTGGGTGAGGTCATCTCCAGACAAGGTTGGCGTCAGCTCCACATCGCAGAGACGGAGAAGTACGCGCACGTCACCTTCTTCTTCAATGGCGGTCGGGAACAGCCCTTCTGTGGCGAAGACCAGGTGCTCATCCCGTCTCCGAAGGTCGCCACCTACGATCTGAAGCCTGAGATGAGCGCGCATGAGCTTACGGATCGGGTCCTTGAAGAGATCGCCCGCGATCACTATGAGTTTATTCTTCTCAACTACGCCAATTGTGATATGGTCGGGCATACCGGTATCATGTCCGCTGCAGTCAAGGCCGTAGAGACTGTGGACACCTGTGTGGGTCGCGTGCTCGATGCACTTTTGGCCAAGGGCGGTCAGGCTCTTGTGACCGCAGACCACGGAAACGCTGAGGAGATGATCGACGAGGCCGGGGGACCTCATACATTCCACACCATGAACGCCGTGCCTTGCATATTAGTGTCCGATGCACTCTCACAGGTTGAAATACGTGACGGCATCCTGGCTGATGTCGCACCGACTTTGTGCGAGCTATTGGGAGTGGATCAGCCGCCGGAAATGGACGGTCAAAGCTTGATTGTCACCAAGAAGGGAGAACGTACATGACTTCCATTGAGTACATAGTTGGTAGGGAGATTCTCGACTCCAGAGGTAACCCAACGGTTGAGGTAGAGGTCGCCTTGGCCGATGGCAGCGTGGGACGTGCAGCAGTACCCTCCGGTGCTTCAACAGGAGCGTTTGAAGCCGTGGAACTACGCGACGACGATGCGGGTCGCTATCTGGGTAAAGGCGTGTCTAAGGCTGTCGAGAATGTCAACAATATCATCGCACCTGAAGTGGAAGGCCGCGATGCGCGTGACCAGGTAGGCATTGACAACCTAATGATCGCGCTGGACGGTACACCCAATAAGGGCCGCCTGGGTGCCAACGCTATCTTGGGTACATCCCTGGCAGTTGCCAAGGCAGCCGCCCAATCATCGAACCTCACCTTGTTTCAGTACCTGGGCGGAGTAAACGCTAAGACACTGCCGGTGCCGATGATGAATATCCTCAACGGCGGAGAGCATGCCGACAACAACGTGGATATCCAGGAGTTCATGGTGATGCCGGTTGGGGCACCGAGCTTTGCGGAGTGCCTTCGCTGGGGAACGGAAGTATTTCACTCCTTGAAGGCCGTGCTGCGGGCGAAAGGTCTCAATACGGCAGTGGGTGACGAGGGTGGTTTTGCGCCTAACCTGGCTTCGAATCGCCAAGCTCTTGATGTCATCCTGGAAGCCATTGAAAAAGCCGGTTTCACCCCGGGTAAAGACATAGCCTTGGCTTTGGACGTGGCCGCTTCTGAGATGCTGCAAGACGGTCTGTATGTGCTCGAAGGGGAAGGCGTCAAAAAGAGCGTTGATGAGATGATTGCCTTCTACAGCCAACTGATCAATGACTATCCGATCATCAGCATCGAGGATCCCCTTGATGAGGAAGAGTGGGAAGGATGGAGGAAGCTCACCGAGGCACTGGACGATAGGGTGCAGCTCGTAGGAGACGACCTTTTTGTGACCAACACCGAGCGTCTCTCCCGCGGGATAGCTGAGGGCATCGCCAACTCCATCCTCATCAAAGTCAATCAGATCGGTACGCTCACGGAGACTCTCGACGCCATCGAGATGGCCAAACGAGCGGGCTATACAGCTGTCGTCTCTCACCGTTCCGGAGAGACGGAGGACACCACGATCGCCGATATTGCCGTCGCCACGAACGCCGGTCAGATCAAGACCGGAGCCCCATCGCGCACCGATCGGGTTGCTAAGTACAATCAGCTTCTGCGCATCGAGGAGTACCTGGGTGATCTCAGCATCTATCCGGGCCGGGAAGCCTTCTACAATCTAGGATAAGAGTCAACCACAACCCCGAGAACCCCCGGGTCTCGGGGTTGTGGCTATCAGAGAAATATGCTATACTACGTCCGCAGAATGCAACGTGGTCGAGAGGTGTTCATGGTGCTCCTAACCGTATTGATGGTTATCCAGTTTCTTGTCTCCGTATTTTTGATTTTTGTCGTTTTACTGCAACAGAGTGTCGGTGAAGGCCTCGGTTCGATAGGCGGCGGGGTTCAGCTCTTCGATAAGGCCAAGGGGCTTGACGCAGGTCTGGAAAAGGCCACCACCATTGCTGCCATTGCTTTCATGGCGCTTTCCATGATCTTAGCCATTGTAATCTAGCCAGATCAAATGACCGGATACCTGTTTAATGCCAGCGGCCGCCTTTGTGTGTGATCCAATATTCCTAGCCAATAGGAGGTTTCCGGTTGTCTAAAGGCAAGACGAGCAATGGACCAAGGCAGCTTGTGGCCACAAACCGCAAGGCACGTCATGATTATCATATCGAAGAGACGTTTGAAGCCGGTATCGTTCTTTTGGGTACCGAAGTCAAGTCAATGCGTGCCGGCAAAATGAACCTACAGGACAGCTTTGCGCGCATAGACGGCGATGAAATGTTCTTGCATAACGCACACATAGCGCCATATACTCACGGCAACCGCTGGAACCATGAACCTATTCGTTCTCGCAAACTACTGCTACATCGGTCGGAGATTCGCCGCCTCATAGGCAAAACCCGTGAATCCGGATTGACACTCATCCCTTTGCAGGCTTACTTCACCCCACAAGGATATGCTAAAATAGAACTGGCTTTGGCGCGTGGAAAGCGACAATGGGATAAGCGCGAGGCTATTGCCAAAAGAGAAACGCAACGAGACATCAGTCGTTCTTTGAAGCGGAATCTTGAACGTCAACATGGGGGCGAGTAGGCTCGACGGTCAGTGTTCAGGCAGTATAAGCGGGCCGAGATCGCCGCGGTCTCGTTAAACAGCGGCAAGGCAAATAACTGCCAACGATCAATACGCACTCGCGGCCTAAGATATAAGGCCGCCGTCCTCTCCACGATTTGCCTGTGATTGCGGAAAGGGCGTCATCAAAGCAGGCTTGGTACCCCTTCCTATGCTCGGCGGAATGGGTCGACACTAAACCGAGATAGCTCTTTGGACGGCGTGCTTTCCGGCCAGCCAGAGAGTGAATCTGACGGAGAGCTGCGCCCGGAGAAAGTGCTGCTGGTTCCTGGTCGGACGCGGGGTGCGACTCCCCGCCGCCTCCACCAAAATCCAAGCTCTGCGGTATCAAAGACGCAGAGCTTTTTCATTGAATGGACCCTATAATGGCTAAATGGGTTGTCAGACCAATCATGGTACACTCTGCAGAAAGGGGATACCAGGTACGTAGCGAATCTAAAGACTGTATAGGCCAAGCCAGCCTAGATACCACGATGAGCGCTTAAGAAGGGCGCCAATATAAATAAAGAGGAGGGTTAGTCGTATGATCCGAACAGAAGGCCTTACCAAGCGGTTTGGACAACTGACAGCCGTGGAAGACCTCAACATCCATGTGGAAAAAGGGGAAATCTACGGTTTTCTCGGGCCCAACGGGGCAGGTAAGACCACTACAGCCATGATGCTCTTGGGCTTGCTCAAACCTACCGCTGGTTCGGTATATCTATTCGGCAAGGAACTAACATCCGATTATTTCGGCATCAAGCGCCGCGTTGGGGTGCTGTCCGAGTTTCAATATCTTTACGAAGACATGACAGCCTACGAGTATCTGCGTTTTTTCGGTCAGCTTTACCAAATAGATGACATTGACCAGCGGATTACCAATATGTTGGGGCTCTTCAACCTCGACCATCGCAAGCATGAACTGCTAGGCGGATACTCCAAAGGAATGAAACAGAAGCTCGGTCTGGCGCGAGCCATGCTGCATGATCCCGATCTGGTCATCCTTGACGAGCCTGTCTCCTCGCTGGACCCCTATGGCATTAAGGAAGTCCGAGACATAATCATGGATGAGAATCAAAAGGGCCGCACTTTCTTTATTTCGTCGCACATCCTTTCAGAGATTGAAAGGACCTGTGATCGTATCGGAATCCTGAATAAGGGACGCCTTGTGGCTGAAGATACAATGAGTAACCTCCGTCGGCGTCTCACAGAAGAGACTGAGATTTCTATCGAACTCGAAAACCCCGTGGCCGAACTGAACATGACCCTGAGCGCACTGCCGTTCGTCATAGAAGTACAGGGATCAGGGCCTGACTACACTGTTAGGACTAAGGCAGATAAGGATTACCGTGCAGAGATCTCTCGGGCTATCGCGGGCGCGGGAGGAGTCACGGTGTCTATGCGCCGTCATGAGATGACACTTGAGGAGGCCTTTGTTACCATCACCGAAAAGAACATTACGCTTCTGACGAAGGAGGGCGCGACCGTATGAGTGTCTGGTCCAATCGAACTAACGCCATTAAGGTCACGGCAAGACGCGAGCTTCTTTCCACCTTATATGGACTAGGGCTGTACGTCGTTTTGTTTGTGATCTTCCTCCTCACCGCATATGGCTCTATTCGCGTCTCCTTACTCAACGTCGTCAATAATGGTTTGGAAGCCTTACCAAACCCGATTACATCGCCATTCTATCTCACGGTCTTTCTGGCCGCTACGTATCTCGGACTGTGTTCAGCTATCGCTATCTCGCGAGAGCGTGAGCAAGGAACATTGGAAGTGCTATTCTACGGACCGGTCGACTCGCTATCCTACGTTCTGGGCAAGTATCTTCAGCAAGTCCTGACGTTCTTTGTCGTCCTGGCCTTCAGCCTGGTCAACTTCTTCCTGCTCTCGCAACTGACGAACTTAGGATTCTCAGGCAACTTCTTTGGACTGCTGATTTTGTCCATTTTCCTGGCATCGTGTATGATCGCCTTCGGAATCTTCCTTTCCGCCGCGGCCAAGCGAAACATCTTTGCCGTCGTCCTGTTTATTTCACTTGTGCTCTTTTTTGTGATCTTCTGGGGAGCACACAGTCTGATCATGGCGTTGCCAGGGAAGAACTTGACTACCCTGCTCATCTACACTCGTCTCATTCTGGATAACGTCAACATTCTAATCCAGTGGATTTCGCCCCTTGCTTATTTTGTACGAGGCATGGTGGCGGTGAGCCAGGGGAACATCGGACAGTATTTGTTGAGCATCGTCTCGTCCTTGATCTATACAACGCTTCTACTCGGAGCTGCGGTCATCATCTTCGATCGTAGGGGGGTTAAGCGATGAAGCGCCCCATAGTTTCATTTCTTGGATCTCTACTAATAGCTGTGTTGGCTGTCGGTTTGGTTTGGGCTGCTGACCCCAGCGAAGCTCTCACCCAGGTTCCTCAAGAGGTAAAGGAAGGGCAGGGGACTCCAAAAAAGGAACACCAGTTTGTATGGAGTCTTAGCCCCTGGACCGGCAAAGAGTTTGGAGGAAGCTTTGCTCCGCGACAGGTTGACACCATATACTTGCTCGCAGGCGAAACCAATATCATGAATAGTCTGCGTTCGGAGATCTATTACTGGGATATTACTCAGGAGTATATGGCCGACTGGTTTGGGACAAAAGAAGAAGTAGACGGCAAACTTGAGATTCTCAAAGGTAATTCGGTGTTCAAGACAGTTGAAAAGACTCCCTATGTCTACTCCTATCCGGAAGGCTACTATGGCAGGGTTGAACTCGTAACCGGCCCCGAGGCTCCCGAGGCCTTCGAACGCTATGAAAAACTGCAAGACGATTACTACGATGCCGTGTCGGCGTATTACGATGCACAGTCGAAATGGCAGGAGAAGATGGATAAGCTTTTGGCGCGGGTGCGAGAGACAGGTCAGTACGCCAGTCCGGAAGAGATACCGGCGTCTCCTCAGCAACCGGAAGCGCCGAAGTTGTATGTGACAAGTCCGGTGGAGGCTTTTGTCTTTGACCTGCCCGAGGGGAAATATCGTATTCGTCTCGTAGACTCGAACGGGGAGGTTGTTCCGGAGACCCAAAAGAACTTGGTTGTTTTCTCACCTCGCCGTGCCGGTGTGGGGTATGAGATCATACCCGAGAGCAAATGGACCAAGCCGGTACTGTCAGATGACCGCAACCAGGTTCTCTATTTGGAAGGCCGACGCACGTTCTACCTAAAACCCTCTCATGAGCTTGAGTACAACCAGTATCAGTATCTGAAGATGTCGAGTCTGCACAAACCTTTGGAAGGCCTGGGTACCCGCAGTGCATGGATGTGGGTGCATACCGAAGAGATCGTGGATGCCAAGATCCAGATACTCAAAGACGGTGAAGTCATACAGACCATCGAGCGCAAGCCCTATTACGTAGAACAGACACCGGGCTATGCTCTTGGCTACAATATCGTCGAAGTAACGCCACCCGAAGAAGGAGAAACGAGTGAGCGTGAACCGACATTTGAGGCCTTCAGGATTGATCTTGAAGCCAAAGGCAAATACGTAATGCGCCTTGTGGATGCCAGCGGGGAGGTAATTCCCGGCAGTGAGAGAGTGATTCGTTCAGTGCGAGTCGCCTCCTGGCCCCTATACACGATACCTCTTATACCCTTACTCGTCGGTTTGGCGGTCGTTGCATGGCGGCGGAGTCTGAAGAGTGATATCCCGGAAGGGATGGAAACACAGGTCACGACTGAGGGTTAGACGATAGAACTAAATCCGAACGGCTTTAACCGAGTAGGCTGACGCGCGTTGATCAGACGCGCGTCAGCCCTCTCCCAGAACCGTACGTGCGGACCCCGCATACGGCTCCTAAGAGATATTGTTCCCTATCGAGGTCGATAAGGATGCAGAGTCCCAACCTTGTATCGAGTCAGATCGACCAGTCCCATCTGATCGAACCACTTATTGGGAAATGCCTGATCCACGAGTGGACTGGCTGATTTGCGCCATCGACGCATGGAGATTTTCGGAAAATCGCCTTGATAGCCGTCGCGACGCAGAGCACAGTGCAGAGCTTTCCAGCTCTTCCATTCTCGCATCTTCTCCATGCACAGCCGGCGCCTTATCCACTGCATGACATCCTCTAAGAGGGACTTGTAGTTGGCGATCCTAAAGTAGTTGATCCAGCCTTGCAGAAGGCGATTGAGCCGCTTCATCTGCGCTTCCACGTTCATGGGATGATTGCGCGGAGTAAGCTGGCGCACCCGATCCTTGAAGCGCTTGTCGGGGATTGCGCGCAAAAATCAGGATGTCGTCCGCATAGCGAACGAGCCTTGGCCACGGCAGCCTGGCAGGAGCGTCCCGGGCGGTACGCATAACGTGACGGATGGAACTCGGGTTCAAAGATAGGTTCGATCACCCGTCGCTGTGCTTCTTGCACCACGCGGTCTTTTACCGTGGGAATCCCCAGCGGTCGCTTGCTTCCGTCTTCTTTGTCGATTTCCACTTACTCGTCTGACAGGACTGGGTTGGTACGTGTTGGTTTTCAGCTCCAGATGGATACGGTTCAGCCGTTCTTCGAGATGCTTTCCGAACTCCTCCACGGTCTCCCCGTCTATGTCGGGAGCACCCCTGTTGGACCGGACGCTTCGATACGCCTGGTGAAGGTTCTCCAATCTGTACACCTTGTCGATCAAGCTAAACCATGTCCACACTCTGAAAGCCTCCATGACTCTGCAGAGTCTTCGTCGGTTGCAGTCGCTTCTGCAGACTTCCCGAGCGTCTCTGGCACAAGGGCAGTCCGCCCTCGTCCATCTGCATACTCTGCCGGGCGGTCGCCTCTTCCAGCCGCTCGTCACAGCCGGATGAGCGTACCCCCTCGCATTTCAGCGAGGCGCTGTCACTCCCACCAACCAAGCTTCGTCTTGCTTTCGCTCCTTTTTCGTTTCTCTTCGCCCCTTCGCATCAACACCGGGCTCTTGACCCGTTGCCGTCGTTCACAGCATCGTGAGCGTCCCCGTGTTTTCCCCTTCAAACCGTTACCGGCGTCCATCGGCACAAGGTTCATCGCTACTATGGGCTCATCTGACTCCCACCACCGCTTCGGTCAGCCTTGCGTTTCCGCTTGCGCCTTCCTTACCCGCTCCTTCCTGCGGGACGGTGATGGGCCTTACCGGGTAAGTCCGCTTGCCTGAACATGAGCTCTTCCGTCATAGCTCCAGGCTATCCGGCTACTGGGCTTTCCCACAGTTAGCAAGGCTCCCCACCTGATGAGCCAACCTCGGTTCGCTTGCGCTAAGTCCCATGCTCCCCCTTGGGCTTCCTCCGGACGGCCCCCTAACGGTACCGCCCTTGCCTACGGGTTGCCTTCCCGCTGCTGGTTGGGTGGCGAGGGCTTCTTTCAGCCCTCCGGCTCAGCAGACATGCCGCGCACATTAACAGACAGGGATTGATGTTGAATCCCTGTCTGTTATTTTGGGGAAACCTGGCAGGCTACCGTCCTTTTGCGTCGAAGACTATGGTTGTTGCTTTCGGCGCGTCTACCACTTATTGTGACCGAGGTCAATGCCGGAAGCGCGCGTGAATCCTCGATGATTGGGTGGCTCCCGTGCGCAGCTCCAGGCTCCTGCTAATGCTGGTCTTTCTCCTGTGGGTCTCGTTTTCCTGTGAACCTGCAGGCATTAGACTATTCGTGGGTCCTCATCAAGAACCCGTGTTTCCTGAACCGATTGTCAACGGAGGCACTGTGTTCGTTCCCGCCAACGTTATCAGTCCTTTGGGGGGCAGCATAGACCGGATTTCTGATTCTGTGCTTAACCTTCGTGTTGGGACAAAATCCGTGACTATCGAAGAAGGCAGCGATGCCGCGCTCGTAAATGACCAAGGGGTGCCGATTGATGGAGCCGTCCTGTCCAGGAATAACGTCTTGTTCATCCCCTTGCTTTTCATAGCAGAACTGCTGGATCTGCGAGTATCGTGGGAGCAAGGCGATGAGGTCTTGAGACTGCTTCAGAAGGTACTGCCAAGATCCTTGTCCGTTCCGGCACCCGACAGACCGGCACCCTCGAGTATGTTCGAGACTGTGCCGTCTTTCGTTCCGACTGTCGATCCTGCCCCCCCCGAACCAGAGGTACTACCTGAAGTGTTGCCGTCTGCAGGCGTCCCAAACACCTCAAACACATGGCAAGACAGTAACGGTGCTAGACTGAAGGCTTTAGCCCGGTTGGAGCAGGGACAGACTGTATTGGAGTTGACCGGAATCAGCTTCGATTCTATCGAGTCTTGTCTCCTGCCCGTTCCTGCTCGAATCGTTATCGACACCACGGATTTCTTACCTGATGACGGAGCAGATCCATGGCTGCTGGACCATCCTTGGGTGAAGCAGGTTCGAGTCGCTCCTTTCCAGGGAAAAGGCCGCATCGTCCTGGATCTGCACGAGGCAGTGGGCTACCGAATTGAGGCCGTTGAAAATGGCGTGCTCTTACGAGTAAACCGTGGCCTGAGGGCGACTGAGTTTACCCCGTCGATTGCCGGGGGGAGCCTCCGTCTTGATGTTCCCGCTCAGACAGCCTATGAAATGACGAAGCTGGAAGCGCCGGAACGCATTGTTATTGACCTACAGGACACAACATTGCTGGGCGGGGCTCGGCATATGGCCGTCAGCAGCCCGTTTGTGTCGACCGTGCGCATCAGCCAATTCGACCAACACACCGTGCGCGTGGTCTTGGATCTTACGGCTCCGTTACCCGAACTCCCGCTTCAGACGACGGGACAAGACTTGGAATTTGTCCTGCGATCAGAGATAAGTAAGATCAGCCTGGTGACGTTCGACGACAGCACAGTCGTCGTTATCGAGGGGAGAGGCTCCTTAGATCCGCAGATCCTGCGCCTTCGGGATCCGGAACGGGTTGTCATAGATATTCCCAATGCGTGGCCGACACACACATTTGGCCAAGTTGCGGGATCAGGTCAAGTGAGAGAATTGCGTGCCGCACAATTCTCGCCCCAGGTCTATCGTGTCGTGGCTGAACTGACCTCTCAGGCGACAGTTCGTTTTGCCCGATTTTCCCAGGAAGCCGTAGCAGTGGTCATTGAGCCCGCGTCTTTGGCCAACGTACGTATCGCGGTGGATGCGGGTCACGGTGGATTCGATCCCGGCGCCGTGGGACGTGTGCTGGGGCTCCATGAAGCCGATGTGAACCTCGATATTGCAGGAAGACTTCTTGCGTTGTTGACTGAAGGGGAAGCACTTCCAGTGATGGTTCGCCCTGATGAGCAATTTGTCTCCCTGATAGACCGACCACAAATAGCAGTCAACCATGATTCGGCCATGTTCGTCAGCATTCACTGCAACTCGGCTCCACAGAACAAGGGTTCAGGCACCGAAACCTTGTACAGTAACCCGGACAACGGTAGCCTCAAGCTGGCGATGAGCTTACAGGCCGAGCTGGTCAAAGCCCTCGGTACCAGAGACCGTGGTGTGAAGCAAAGACAATTGTACGTCTTGAGCAATTCCGAGATACCGGCAGCGCTGGTTGAGATCGCCTTCCTTAGCCATCCCGAAGAGGAGCGTAAGCTGGCTGACGAAGGCTTTCGACAGAAGGCTGCCCAAGCCATATACAACGGGTTGCTTCAGTTCGTAACTAACCATATGATCCTACCTCATAGCGAATCAGAAACCCTATGGCAACGTATCCAAGATTCGCCAGAGCAACTCTCCCTGCCTGTAGTGGACGCTGAGGAAGCCACAAACGCCGGGGAAGCTACAAACGCCGAAGAAACGGCGAGAGTCGAAGAAGGTGGAGAACCGGTACAGACTACGGAGGACGTCGAATCCGAAGGAGCTGAAGGGGTGGATGAGGCATACCCTGAACAAAGCTCTGGGCACTCTATGTCAGAATCAGACGTATAATGCAGGGAGGAGCCTCTGACCCAAGTGGTCGTTGCGCCAAGGTGAGGTGTCGATTCGTGTCATGGAGAGGTAGGCGCGTGGCACTGATTGGTTTGGGCATCAGTAATGTTGCCGTAGCCAAGTACCTTACGGATAAGGGAGCCATCATCACTGCCTGTGATCAACAAGATCAGCACTCGTTAGGCCGACGTTACACCGAGTTGGCGGAACTCGGTGTCGACTTTCAGCTCGGACCTGGCTATCTCAACAACCTTGAGCGTTTTGAGTGCCTCATGTTAGCACCTGGGGTCCCGCTCGGCTTGCCTCCCGTAATAGAAGCGGCGCGCCGTGGAGTCGAGGTATCGAGTGAGATGAGCCTGTTTTTTTCTCAGTGCCGCGCCCCGATAATCGGCGTCACCGGATCCAGCGGGAAGACCACTACTACGCTGCTCCTGGCAGAGTTCCTGACGGCCTCCGGTCACACTGTCTCCGTGGGAGGAAACATCGGTAAGCCCCTGCTTGAAGAAGTGGATACCCTAACCGAGGATACGTGGGTTCTTCTTGAGCTATCCAGTTTCCAGTTGCAGCTGCTTCACCGATCGCCTAGGATCGCCTTGGTGACCAACGTCACACCAAATCATCTGGATGTCCATGGGAGCATGGATGAGTACATCGCAGCCAAGAAGCGGATTTTCGAATTCCAAAGCTCCCGGGACTGGCTGGTCCTCAACTATGACAATGATACAACTCGGTTCATGAGCGATGAAGCCGAGAGCCAGAAGGCGTGGTTTAGTCGTTCACAGCAACCTCGCAGAGGGGCGTGCGTCATAGACGATCGAGTAGTGGTGGCGCGTGCGGGACATCTCCAGGAAATCTGTCAGGTGGGGGAGATTCGCCTGATGGGTACGCACAATTTGGAGAATGTCTTGGCTGCGGCCGCGGTAGCGGACCTGATCGGTTGCCCGCCCGCTGCTATGCATGACGTAATCACCACTTTCTCCGGAGTGGAGCATAGGCTGGAGTTCGTGCAAGACATTGCCGGCATCGCTTTCTACAATGACTCCAAGGCGACCACACCTGCCGGGGCGATCGCTGCCTTACGTTCGTTTTCACGGCCCGTTGTGTTGATCGCCGGCGGCTATGACAAACAATTGCCCTTTGACGAACTGGCCCTCGTCATTCTGGAAAGAGCAAAGGCGGTCGTTCTTTTCGGAGCGACGCAAGAGAAGATAGGCGCGGCGATTCGGCTGGCTGCCGCTGCCGCCGGTCAGAATGCCCCTCCGATTTCGTATGAACGTGATCTGGCGGATGCCGTCACAGCAGCCGTAGGCTATGCCGAAAGCGGCGATGCGATACTTCTTTCACCAGCCTGTGCCAGCTATGATATGTTTAGCGACTACCAAGAACGTGGCAAGCAGTTCCGGGAGATTGTGCGCTCGCTGATCAGTTCCCGCATCATCGCCCGTCCGTAAGAGTACACCAAGCCACCAGGGAGGTTTCTCATGACGAAACGTATAGATGGTCGTGCTGCCGATGAGTTGCGCCCTTTTCGTATCATCCCTGATTATACCAAGTACGCGGAGGGCTCTGTTCTTGTGGAGGCAGGCGACACCCGGGTCTTGTGCACAGTCTCATTCGAGGACCGAGTGCCCTACTGGCTCCGCGGCACGGGTCAAGGATGGATAACCGCCGAATATGGTATGCTTCCCCGGGCCACCACCACACGAAATCAACGGGAAGCTTCCCGCGGCAAACAGGGTGGGCGCACCATGGAAATCCAGCGTCTCATAGGCAGAAGTTTGCGTGCCGTGGCCGATGTACACAAACTGGCTGAATACACCGTATGGGTTGACTGTGATGTGATACAGGCAGACGGAGGGACCAGAACCGCCAGTATCACGGGTGCCTTCGTTGCGCTGGCACTAGCACTGGAGAAAATGGCGGCCCAGAAAGGCTGGGACAAGCTGCCTCTCTATGATTTTGTGGCAGGCGTCAGCGTCGGCCTCCTTGACAATAACCCTGTGTTGGATTTGTGCTATGAGGAAGACTCCACAGCTGTGGTCGATATGAACGTCGTCATGACGGGTCAGGGACGCTTTGTCGAAATACAGGGTACCGGTGAAGGGGGTCCCTTCGCCCAATCCGAGATGCTGGACATGCTTGATCTGGCCATCAAAGGGGCAGGGCAACTAGTTCAACTGCAAAAAGAGGTCCTGGGAGAGGCCATCACATCCAAGATAGGGGGCGATGTCCCTGCTCGAAATCGTCTTAGCCTCCAGGAATAAACACAAGGTATCAGAGCTGAGTTCACTCTTAGTGGGCGTAGCTGAAGTGCGGAGCCTTCTTGAGTTCCCGGGCATACCTGAGATCAAGGAAACCGGTACCACATTTCTTGAGAATGCCCTGCTTAAAGCCAAGACGGTGGCCGACTTCACCGGACGCGCCACCCTGGCAGATGACTCCGGCCTTGAAGTAGAGGCTCTGGACGGTGCCCCCGGTGTTTACTCAGCTCGTTTTGCGGGTCCCGCGGCGACTGATGCCGACAATCGAGCCAGGTTACTCGAACAACTTCAGGGTGTGCCCAACGACAAACGCCAGGCGCGCTTTGTCTGTGCCATCGCTATCGTAAAGCCCGACAATTCCATCTGGACTACAGTCGGCCAACACGAAGGCATGATTCTGGAGTCACCAAGGGGCACGTTGGGGTTTGGCTATGATCCCTTGTTCTTCTCGTACGAGCTCGGAGCCACTTTTGCAGAAGTGCCGGCAGAGACCAAAAACAAGGTCAGTCATCGCGCACGAGCAATGGCTGAAGTGTACAAGCACCTGGGCAGACTGACTTGACTCCAACTAATCAAGGTGATATAGTCATTTTGTGTCGGGGCGTGGCGCAGTTTGGCTAGCGCGCCTGCTTTGGGAGCAGGAGGCCGCGAGTTCGAATCTCGCCGCCCCGACCAGCTAGAAGTCCTAAGCGCTGGGGCTCTTTTCTGTTTTTGGGCATATATTGGGCATGCCCTAGGCTTCACGACGATCTTTCGACTCCTCGGAGACGGTTTTTCTCAGGAGGAATTGAAGACCCATCCAGACCGAACTCAGATCAGGCAGAGGTCAGGAGAGGTGGTGTTAAGAAAAACCTGAAAAAGCGCGCAGGCGAAAATTACGGGGCGCGCCCTCTTGACGAATGCTGAGTTTGAGAGTAAAATTACGAGTGTGTCCTCGGACGCTTGCATAAGGCTGTAACAGCCTATATAATAGGGCATGTAGCGCGGGTGTAGCTCAGTGGTAGAGCTCCAGCCTTCCAAGCTGGCTGCGTGGGTTCGATTCCCATCACCCGCTCCATATGCGCCTGTAGCTCAGGGGACAGAGCAGGAGCCTTCTAAGCTCTTGGCCGGGGGTTCGAATCCTCCCAGGCGCACCAGACAACAACTTCATCATGGTGAGCGTAGCTCAGCTGGTTAGAGCGCCAGGTTGTGGCCCTGGAGGTCGTGGGTTCAAGTCCCATCGCTCACCCCACTTTCTTGGCGGGCCGAAAAAGAGGCTCGTCAAGTTTTATTGCCCTTGATTATTGCACAGCATTACCTCATAATAATGACGTGACGGCGAGCGGGCGTGGCGGAACTGGCAGACGCGACGGACTTAGGATCCGTTGGGCAACCGTGAGAGTTCAAATCTCTCCGCCCGCACCAAGAGCCTTGAGGGG
>JBMNSS010000011.1:0-32672 GCA_050945315.1 Limnochordia bacterium
TCGGCAACGTCCAGCTGACTTCAGTGGGAATGGTCTGCCAAGATCCCCGCTCGTCCTTCATGTCTATTTGAATCTGAGCCGCCACTTCTTGCTGTCTTGAAACGGGAGCGTAGAAGGTCAAAGCGAAATCAAACAGGCCCGGAACGTCATAGATCAAATACTCCTCAGTCTCTTTGCTGCGGTGCAAGCGATTTACATCATCGAAGAAGCTTTCGGCCGTCTCGGTGGCGTGCTGCCAACCTTCGGATTGCTCTTCCCAGACCTGAAAGGCCGCTTCCCCGAACCAACTGTGAACAACCGGAGGACGAAAATCGTCGACGAGACGCCAGCCCGGCAGCGTCACCGGCAGGGTCAACGTCAGCTCACTGCGGGCCTTGTCCGTCAAGACCGGCTCGTAGTTGCCCGGCGCGGCCGTGGCCTTGGCCTCCAGCGTAAGCGGAACGGTGATTTTTTTCTGTCCGGGAGCCAGGACATAGGGTATTTTGTCCGGTGCGGGAACCAAGCCCGGCGGGAGGTTTTCGATAGTGAGGGTGCCGCGGAAAGATTCGGCGGCGTCCAGACGTGTTATGGTCACCTCGACCTCAACGGCGCCGGAGCGGCCCACGCTCACTCGGGACGGCCCGCTCAGGACCATCTCTTTGGGTTGCACCAGCACGGCCAGCGACTGGGGCGTGTGTCTGAGAGCCTGCGCTACGGTCTTGCCGAGGTTGGGGCTGCCCAGTTGAGCGATCTGTCGCTCTATGGTGCTGCGGAATCCTTGCATCGCCACCTCCGCAAAACGGCTCTCTCCGGTGAGTTCGTAGGCGTAGGCGAAGGCATCGAGCAGCAAGAGGTTGGTGTTGGCCACCTGAGGTGAATACTGAGGATGATCGATATACGGATAGCCGCGAGTCTCTGGACACCACAGCTCCTCGACCAGGAATCTCAGGCCGCGCACCAGCATATCGGCTGCTCGGGCATCAGCGGTGACTCTGTGGTAGTCACCCAAGGCCCGCAGGATAATCGCCGTCATGAACGGCTTTGTGGCTATGGGACGGCTTTCGATCTCATTGGCCGGGATTCTGTAGGTCCACTGCCCATCGGGTTGCTGTTCCTCGGCGATGATATCCACCACGGTCTCGGCCGCTTTCAGGTAGTAAGGATCCAGTGTGCTTTCGTACAGACTGACCAGGGCGATGAGAGCCCAACCGGGGTTTCGGGTCGGCAGGTCCTTGTCGGCAGTCTGCACCACTCGCGGCCGCCTTTGGTTGGGCCGCTCAAAGGCCAGGTAGGCGAAGAAATCCCCTATGGCTTGAGCCGCCTGGAGACTCCGTCGATCACCGGTGAGGTGGTAGTAGTCAATGAATCCCTGATTCCACGTGTGGTCCGCCGCGGCGTAACGCCTGTGAGCCTCGGAGTGCTGCAGACCTCCGCCCAGCCACCAGCGGTTGTTGGCCGCCCAGATCAGATCGATGTCCATCCAGTGTCTGGCGGCGGTCTCCGCCAGATCGAAGAAACCAAGATCACCCGTGCGGGCGAACTGTTGGAAGTAGACGTGGCCGAGATCATACTCGTTGTTGCCCCAGCCGTCGTTATCCCATGTGGTGGACCAGTCACCGAAGTTGCGCCAGCCGTACTCTTCGAGGCGGGACCGGTTCTCCATCAGCCGCTCGTAGCCTTTTCTTACGAACTCTTCATAGATGGCCACATGCGGTTCGTACAGGGCAAGCTCGTCTTCTTCGATCAAAAGGAACGGGCGTCCGAAACCGCCGGTTGCCGAGTACCATGACGGCGGGGCCACGGCGCGCAGGGGATCGAGCATGCCTTTCACGGTTTCAGTGCCGGTGTCACCCAAACAGACGTAGAGTTCATGGCGCTTGGCTTCGCCGCCGCCCATGATCAAATGCCGGTCTTGCTCTGCCCACAGATCGACGACGAGGTCTCCTTCGCCATTGACACCGATGGCTTTTGGGGCTTGCTCCCAAAAATGGCGAACGCCGAGACTCAAGAGTCTGTCTCCGTTGGATATCTCGACCCAGCCGGCCGCGTGCCGACCGCTGCCGATCTGCCGTCCGTCAGCGACAACCTCAAAAGCATCGGCATCGGACTGCAGAAGCTGAAAGCGCGCTCCTTGACCCCAGACGGGCTCGCCGTCGGTGCCGACGTGAAAGGCGAACTCTTTCGCCGGTACCCAGCCGGGCAAGCGCAGACAGACGCGGGTGAGATCGGTGTAGGAAAGACCGATATGGGGCTCCCAGCCTTTCAGGTTGGTTATGGTGGGATCGATGCGAATGACATCTGAGTCGCGGAAGAAATGAAACCGTATGTCATAGGCGAAGTTCAGGCTCTCATCACCCTGTACGCGGTGAATCTCGCCATAGGCTCGCACGACTACGCGTTCCGAACCTGCTTCTTCGATCTCCAGCGTATGAGGAGCATCGCTTGTCGTCGCCGTGAGTCCGCCGGCACCGTGGAATGTAATCTCAGGCGACAAGGCGTTGTTCCAGGATTTTCCGTCGACCTGTATGCTGCGCCACAGCGAACCTTTCTTGCCAAATGTCACCGCCAGAGGGCCGGTGTCAACGGAGATGGCGTCGCTGTCTTCTTTGACACTGATGCCTGCCACGGACGAACCGCTCACTTCCGAGCCGTATTCCAATGTATACTCGCCGACGGTGTCGGCGGCCAGATCGGCCTGAAAATCAAGGAGCAGCCAGCGGATGCTGCCGTCGGGCCAGTGGGAGAGGATCTCCGTCTGCAAAGGGACCTGCAGTCCCCTTGGGTCCAGGAGCCGAACGGAGGCCGAATCCCACAGCTGTCCTGACGGCAGAGGGACCCCCGAGGAGACCGGTTGAGCTCTGCGATCAAGGCCTCGGCGCTCGGCGACACGGAGAGGTATCCGCTCTCTGGTCACCGTGGCGGGCCGAGAGTCGGGCGGCTCGGGAGCGGGTCGCTTGGGGAGATCGCCTCGCCACACGGATGAGCGCACCGGAATTCGGGTTTGCGGCGTCTGCTCATCAGGCACATAGATCTTGAAATCGGCGTAGTGGACATCGCCGGGGTCTTGATTGTAGGTGTGCTGAACGATGAGACGGGCGCCCCGCCATGAATCGAGGGGTGTTCTCAAGGTGAGGGGACCCGCGGCGGGGGTGTCCATGTCGTTCAGATAGACGAAGACCTCGTTGCTTTCACGGTCGGCTACCAGGCGGATGCGGTTCCAGCCGGCTTTGAGGTTGCCTACGGTGACCGTGTATGTGCTGTTTCCTCTCGAGGCGCGGTAACCCAACTGTCCCGTATCGGTGATGAACCAGTTGAGGTTGTGCCCGGATTTGGTCACGTAGAGGTTTATGCCCTTGCCGCTCACCCAGCGAACCTGGTGTTCGACGATGATGGTGCCGGATTCGGTGTCAGCCAGAGGAGCGCTCATGCGGGTCTCCCTTCGCTCGGGATGGGCAACGATGTGGACGGCCCGTTCGGAAGCCGGCCCATCGGCGGCCACCACCTCAATGCATCCCGGTTCGCTTTCCACGCTCCAGGCCTTGGGAGGAGTTCCGATCTCATCTGAACTGAAATCGTCAAAAAAAAGAACCGAGGCGCTCGAGGCAGGCCGGACAGTCAGTGCGAACATGATCAACAGGCCAAACAGAAGGCGTCTTTTGATCAATCGGCGGCTTTCTTGTAAACGAACACTCAAGGCGATCACCTCATAAAGAGGCCACCCGTTTTTCGATCAGCAACGGGTGGCCGCCGGGAAATGAAATGCTTTACGGCTCAGCTTCCAAGAGTTTCTCTACGATGGGACGAATCTCTTCCATGGCAATCCTGGTTGAGACTTGCCCGGCAAAGATGCGGTTCAAAGTCGGCCGTACGGTGTCGGTCATGATAGCCGCCCACTGGAGTAGCTGCGGGAACGGCTTGGAGTATTCGGAGGCAAAGAGCAAGGTCACGTCGCGCAGGCTGACCGGATCTTCTCCGGGTCGGTGGAACAGATTCCACGTCGCCGAATCACGCGTCTGCGGTGGGAAGCGCTTGTTCGTGATGTAGACGTTGTATCCGGTTCTGTTGGGGGCCAAGAGGAACTTGGTCAACTCCCACGCCTCTTCCAAGTGCTTTGTCGAGGGGCTGATGCCCATGGCGTTGCCCTTCCAGATGGTGTACTGACCGCCCGGGCCCGCCGGCGGGAGAGTGACGTCCCACTCGAAAGGCCACGTCGCCCCGGTCACCGTGGGGAAGCCTGCCGGATACATGGCTTGCATAGAAGTCGATTGGTTGGCCACATTGCCCGAGCCGATGAAGCCGGCCACCTGCAGTTCGGCCAACCAGTCAAGAACCTCAACCGCCGCCGGCTCGGTGAGACGGAAGCGCCTGGTGGTCATATCGACCACATCGGTGCCCGCCGACCAGAGCCAGGGCCAATAGGCATAGGCGCCGGTGAAGGTCGCCGCCCCGCGCCGGGTTATGCGATCATCCGCCGAGCGGGTCAGTTTGCGCACATACTCCTCGAACGTCGCCCAATCCCAGTGGGCATTGGGTTTGGGTAGGCCGGCTTCGTTGACGTGTGTCACGTTGTAGACCATATACTGCGGCGAGGAGATATAAGGCAGGCCGTAGTACTTCCCGTTGTAGCGTACATCCGGCAATGAGGCGGGGAAGTAGTCGCTCATGCGGAAGGTCTTTTCGGCGGCCAGCAGATCATCAATGGGGCGGATGAGCCCGGCTGTGACGAACTCGACCAAGAACATGCCGTCTACCGCCATCACATCGGGAGCCAGTCCCGAGGCGGACAGCACCTTCAGCCTCTCATGATGCTGCGGGGTACCTGCGGTGGGGATGTACTCGATGGGCATGTCGGGGTGTTCTTGCTCCCAGGCGGCGACAAGCTGCCTGTCGATGGGTTGCGGACCCCAGGTGGCCCACCGCAGAGTGATCTGTTCGGCGGTTACAAGCGCTGACAGAGTCATCATCATCAACAGTGGAAGAATGCCGGACCATCGGTGCAGTACCCTTGGTCGCGCTGACCGTGTTTTCATCTCTGAAGCTCACCTTTCTGATTTGATTCTTCCTTCGCAGATGTCTCACCGTGACGCACATCTGCTCCGGTACTGATTATTTCGCCGCATGGCAGGATTAGCCTACATGAAGTTCAGATGTTGAAGGCAATGACTCCATTGACGCAGGCTCTCCTATGTTTCGCCCAATGCTATTCTTTCGGCCACAATGGCGTCCATCAGCTCGGCGGCTTGTTCCAAAGCGGTTTCGACGGCCAACTGGCCGTTGACGGCCTGAAGCAAGAAAGTGCCGACGGGTTGACGGAAATAGGGGTAGTACGGATTGTTGGAGCCATAGGTGGTGATAGGAGACACAAGCGAATCGATCAGGCTGGCGCAATAGGGTCGAGCCAGAAGATCCGGATCGGTGCGATGAGACAGGCGGATCGACAGACATGCTCCGTGAGCCATGAGGTAACCTTTCAGGGTTCGGCGCTCGAGAAAGGCCTGCAGGACCCGCCAGGCTTCATCGGGATGCTTGGTGGATGAGACTATGAAGAAGGCTCCGGCGTTGTGGTGTACGATGTCTCTTCTGCTCTCAGGGCCTACATAGCGATGAAACTCCAAGTTCAGACCGGCGGCGGAGATCTGATCAGCGATCTTGATCAGTTCATACCCGGGATACATGTGTTGAACGCCGACTCTGCCACCCAGGATGGAGGCCAGGTCACTTCCGCCGTTGGAGTTGGGCATGCCCGCTTGGACGACATCCTTCAAGAAGGTGAGTGCTTGACGCGCAGCGTCCGTCCGCAGATTCGATTTTGTCCCTTCCGTGGCGATGGTGGTGCTTCCCAGCTGCTCCATGGCCAGCTGCAAATCGATGTAGTTCATCAGATCGGTGTTGGATTTGCGATAGCCAAACACTTGGACTTGACCGGTCTCGCCCAACTGCAGAAGTCTGCGGGCGGTCGCTTCAAGCTCCCTCCAGTTGGTCGGTCGGGCCAGGCCGCGGCCTTCCAGCATGTCCATGTTGTACAGATCGCCGATGGGCCAGACACTGAAAGGAACGGCCCAGGTCTTCCCGTCGTAGCGTAAGGCGCGCACCACATCGGGTATGAGATCGGAACGATCCGGCATGGCATCCAGATAACGATCGATGGGCATGGCCAGTTTGGACAGTATCCATTGGCTCATCACGTTGCTGCTTTCATAGAAAATATCCGGTGCCACTCCTCCCGCCACGGCCACGATGAGTTTTTCACGCAAGGCACTGACGCTGGGGTGCATCTCCACGGTGAGGCGGATGCCAGGGTGACGTTCATTGAAGTCTTCTTCAAAAGACGCAGCCCATTCGGATACCGGAGCGGGTTGTGATGAGAACCACATGACGATCGGTGTCTTCCCTGCAACAGGTGTCAGGAGTGCCGAAAGCAGAAAAATGCAAACACATAGCAAACAAATAAGCGATCGCATACCCATTGCCCTCCTGTTCTTTATTGTGTATGTAGTTTACCATAGTAGTAGTTAAGGGTCGAGTTATCCGGGGTCACCGGAGTTCTGTGCGGCAAAGGCCGCTCGGATGGGATGATGCTCTTGGGACGGGGCCATCGTCGGTTCTTGACGGCTGATCGCCACTGCGCGACCGACCGGCTATGACGGGATCCCCGGCCAATCCCGGGGAAGAGTGTTTCGCATGGGATTCGGAAGAGAGGGGGGGAGTAGACTCATCGCTGTTGCGGAGGTGTGGCATTGAAGGAGGTCCAAACCCACCGATGGGGAGGACGGATGCGTCAGGACGGAGGAGAGCACTCCGGGACGCGGATTGAGGGGCGCGAGTCCTGAAGAATGAGCTTGCCGGTCGACAGACTCGCCCGCTTGTGACCACGGCCAAGCAGCCAAGCACGCCATCGCATGCTCCAAAGGAAGAACAACACGTTCGTCGAAGTGAGGTGCCGATTGCCCGGCATCAGATGTCCAGTGAAAAAGACTCTTGTGAGCGAGAGAGGAGCACCGTCATGGCTGTTACTACAGAGAGTCTGAAGGAGTACGCCCACTCGGTTGGGCTGGATCTTTTCGGCGTGGCCAATATTGAGCGCTTCAAGGACGCACCGGAACGCATGCACCCGGCTTCCATAATGCCTCGGGCCAAGTCGGTGATCGTGGTGGGCAAACGCATTTTGCGCGGCGGATGGCGCGGCATCGAAGAGGGTACTTACTGGCCCACCTATACTTATTACAATTACAGCGGCCTGCTCAACAGCTTTTTCATACCCTGGGGATCATACCATTTGGCCTGTCACTTGGAAGACCACGGTTGGGAAGCCACTCCTTACTATCCGGGAGTTCCCGAGGCACAGCCGACGCGTGAGCCTTTGCGCGAGGGCGAGGTCGCTCACAATGTGCATTTGGCCATACGCATCGCGGCCACAGCCGCTGGTGTGGGTGAGATGGGCTGGTCAAAGGTCTTTTTGACCAAACGGTTTGGGCCGCGGCAACGTCTGCATGCCGTGATCACCGATGCCGAATTGGAGCCCACGCCGTTGGTCAAACCAGGGACCATCTGTGATCGCTGTATGCAGTGTGTACAGGGTTGTCCCGGAGCCATCCCCCACATCAGGGAAGGCAAGACGGTCAAGATCAAGATTGAGGACTACACCTATGAGTGGGCGGATGTTGATCTGGGCAAGTGCACTCTGATGTATCACGGCGGCGATCCGCGCACCTCGCCCTTTCTACACAAGGATTTTCCGGGCTGGAAGTTCGACGTAACCGAACAGGAAGTCAGTGAAGAGGCGGCCTACAAGTTTGCTTGGACGCTTTCCACCGCTCAGTGGCGGGCCAGCGATGAGTTCCCCTCAGGATATGTCGTTGAAGGACACGCCATGATTCGTCGATGGGGGGCGGGCGGAAGCTACGGAGTGGAAGGCTCCCGCGGCTGCATGAGAAGCTGCTTTAACCACTTGGAGAAGACGGGACGCATTGAGACGCGTTTTCACAACGGTGAGTTCATTAAACGGCCTCGATGGCTCCTCGACTCGAAGACGGCCAAACGCCAAGATGCATAGAAGCAGCGCCATGCACGGAGGAAGAGACCGCGGCGATGCCGTATTCCCTATACGAAAGCAGGGAGTATAAGGAAATATTGCAGGCAATCCGGAGACTGTGACGAAGCAACGTAGAAGGAATCTTCAGAGGAGGAGTCTGGATGGCCAAAGACCTCGTTCGCGTAGGTATGGTGGGAGCTGGTAGCATTTCCGGATCGCACCTTGCTGCGGCAAGGGAAGGTGCGGGAGCCAAAGTAGTCGCTGTATGTGACATCATCGAGGAAAGGGCTCGTCGGCGTGCCGCCGAGTTCAACATTCCGGAGGTATATACGGATCACCGGCGCATGCTTGAAGAGTCAGATTTGGATGCCGTGATCGTGGGCGTGCCCAACAATGTACACCACGAGATAACCATCAACGCCCTGAAGGCCGGCAAGCACGTTCTCTGCGAGAAGCCGATGGCCATCAACGTAGCCGCCGGTGAGCAGATGGTGGCGGCGGCGAAGGAGTCGGGCAGGATACTGGCGGTAGGCCTTGTCAACCGCATGCGCAGCGAAGTACAGACGCTCCGGGCCATGGTCGACAGCGATGAGCTCGGCAAGATCTACTACGCCAAGGCCATGATGATTAGGCGCAAGGGCATCCCCGGATGGGGTAGCTGGTTCACACGCAAAGAGGAGTCGGGCGGCGGCCCGTTGATCGACATCGGTGTTCACGCTCTCGACTTGGCTTGGTTCCTCATCGGTTGCCCGAAGCCTGTTTCAGTCACCGGGCACACCTACACGGCCTTCGGTCCCGATCGTCGCGGACTGGGTAGCTGGGGTATCCCGGATCTGACCGGTTTCTACGACGTAGAGGACCTGGCGGTCGGTATGATCCGCTTTGATAACGGTGCCGCCATCAACCTCGAAGTCAGCTGGGCGCTCAACATGCCGCCGGAGACGCGCATCAACGTCATCGGAGAGAAGGCCGGAGCACTCTGCACGTTGGACGGCAACGTACGGTTCTTCTCCGAAGTGGAGAACGAATTGGTTGACACCACCCGTCAGGGATCCAAGGTATCCATATTCCGGGCTCAGCTGCAGCACTTCACCGATGCCATTCGCGAGGGTACACCTGTACTTACTCCGGGTGAACATGGTCTGACCGTGACCCGGATGCTCGAAGGCATCTATGAGTCGGCTGCCTCCGGAAAAGAGATTCGTCTCGACTAGACTCTGTTGAGCACTTGACTTGATCGAGCTTCTTGGACCTCGGCGGTCTTTGAGGCGGATCGTGTGCGGCGACGGTCGGGCTTGACTCTTCGAGACCTGCCTCCGGTGTCGTTCACAAGAAGGCCTCTGCTGACAAAGGCGAGGAGGCTCTGACCGCCTGGGACCTTGCAGGATGCAAAGGGGTGGGCAGGGGTGTGTTAAACACCCCTGTCATCCCGGCCCATAGCGTTGAGTGTCGGAAAAAACGGTGCGGTCGATCATCCGCAGCGCCGGATTTCGTAGGGGCGTCTCGGCGGGATCGCACCATCCACGATGTTTCACGGATGTGAGACTTTTAGGCCAGGGGCCCGCGTATGGGGTTCCTGGTTTTAAGATAATATGCAAACAGAGGCCCACAAGCAGCCTCTGTTTCGATGTTGAGCACTTGACTTGAGACCTCCGTGGCAGATCGTGGCCGAGAACCGATGCCGACGCAGAACGCTTGAGTGCTTCGATGACTCCGTGACCGCTATCCGGGGCGGGAGGTTTGACAGGACCGATCAAGGCGACCGGCTGGGGTCACCTGCAAGAATCACCTCGGGACACGGGCGAGGAGACCAAGCAGCGGCTGACCGGCGGACAGATGTGAGCAGGGGTGTTTCAGCACACCGCCGCATTCGGTCACTCAGAGTCAAGTGTTTGAACCAGGACGTTTTCGGTGACTATCCGGTGCCGGAGCGCTGGACTTATGCAGGTTCCGGCGGGTTCGCACCATCCGTGGTGCTTCGAGGGGAGCTTAATCGTATGCAGGAAACAGTGACGATGGAAAAAATGGTGGCCCTGTGCAGTACTCGTGGCTTTGTCTATCCGGGGTCACAGATCTACGGTGGCCTGGCGAATGCCTGGGACTACGGACCGCTGGGCGTGGAGCTGAAAAACAACATCAAGCGCGCCTGGTGGAAGAAGTTTGTTCAAGAATCACCGCACAATGTGGGAATGGATGCGGCAATACTGATGAACTCCCGGGTGTGGGAGGTCTCCGGGCACCTGGGCAGTTTCACGGATCCTCTCACCGACTGCCGGGCCTGCCGCTCGCGCTTTCGGGCCGACAAGCTGATCGCTGACTGGGGGACTTCTCAGGGGCAGGAGATCAATGCTGACGGCTGGTCCAACGACCAGCTTACGGCATTCATCCGGGAGCAGGGTGTCTTGTGCCCTCAGTGCAAGGCCCGCGACCTTACGGATGTTCGCAACTTCAACATGATGTTCAAAACGTTCCAGGGTGTCACTGAGGATTCGCAGGCGGTCGTCTATCTGCGGCCGGAAACGGCTCAAGGCATCTTCGTCAATTTCCGCAACGTACTGCGAACCACCCGGTCCAAGTTGCCTTTGGGCATCGCCCAGGTAGGCAAGGCTTTTCGCAACGAGATCACTCCGGGGAATTTCGTTTTTCGCACTCGCGAGTTTGAACAGATGGAGCTCGAGTTCTTCTGTAAGCCGGCCGAAAGCGAGGAGTGGTTCGATTACTGGTGTCAGTTTTGCCGTGATTGGCTGCGTGAGCTGGGACTGAGCGAAGAGCGCGTCCGCATGCGGGAGCATTCACCGGAGGAGCTTTCGCACTACAGCAGAGCTACCAGTGACATCGAATACCGCTTCCCCTTTGGCTGGGCCGAGCTGTGGGGGATTGCCGACCGCACGGACTACGATCTCAGAAAACACGCCGAGGCTTCCGGGGAGGATTTCACCTATCTGGATCCTTACACCAATGAGAGATTCATACCCTACTGTGTTGAGCCTTCGGTGGGTGTGGAACGCCTCTTCCTTGCTTTTCTGACCAGTGCCTACTGCGAAGAGGAGCTGGAGGGGGGCGACAGCCGAGTTGTCTTGCGTCTGCATCCGATGCTAGCACCCTACAAGGCCGCCGTCTTGCCGCTGTCGCGCAAGCTGAGCGAGCAAGCTCAAGAGGTCCATGCCATGTTGCGCAAGCACTTTGCCGTCGACTATGACGAGACGGCAAGCATAGGCAAGCGTTACCGCCGGCAGGATGAGATCGGCACGCCCTATTGCATCACTTTTGATTTTGAGTCGCTGGATGACGATGCGGTCACCATCCGTGACCGCGACTCGATGGAACAAGTGCGCCTGCCCATCCCCGAGGTGACGGCATGGCTGCAGGAACGGCTCGCCTACTAGCGAGGGAGGTTGAATGCATGACCGGAGCGGATGTTCCACTGTGGACGGATCAGGTGCCGGGAGCCTTAGGTCATGAAGAAGAAGACCGACCGTCGATAATCCCTTATCTGGTGACGGGGGATGAACCCCGGGCAGCCGTGGTGGTCTGTCCGGGGGGCGGCTATGCACGTCGGGCGGCCCACGAAGGGGAGCCTATTGCCCGTTGGTTAAACAGTATAGGTCTGCACGCCTTTGTGTTGCGCTACCGTGTGGCTCCGTACCGTCATCCCTATCCTTTGATGGATGCCCAACGGGCCATACGCGTGGTGCGCTTCAAGGCCGACGAATGGAAGGTCAATCCGGAATTGGTGGGGATTTTGGGTTTCTCCGCCGGTGGACACTTGGCGGCCACTGCCGGCACGCACTTCGAGCAGGGTACGCCTTCAGCGTCTGATCCGATGATGCGCTACAGCAGCAGACCTGATTTTATGATCCTGTGCTATCCGGTGATCACCTTTGGTGAGCCCTCTGCTCACGTGGGTTCCATACGTAACCTTTTGGGTCCGGAACCTTCGGATGAGCTACGCAGACTGCTCTCCAACGAACTCCATGTAAGCGCCGACACCCCGCCTACCTTTCTGTGGCATACGGCCAATGACAGCGGAGTGCCTGTTGAAAACAGCCTGCTGTTTGCCGCCGCTCTAAGCCGTCACGGCGTTCCTTGGGAGATGCACATCTTTGCCGACGGACGGCATGGTTTGGGTTTGGCCGCCGAACACCCGCAGGTGAGAGCCTGGCCTGAACTCTGTGCCGCATGGTTGGCGAGAGTCTGTGCGGACGTCTAGGATATCGTTATCGGGTCATGGACGTTCGATTCCGCGCCCCTTGAGAGGCAAGATGCGAACCCAAAACGACTCCAAGCACCGGGATCGACGGACCGACAGTCAGCTGGTTGAGCACTTGACTTGATCGGCCTCCCCGTCCATGGTCTGCGAAGGTTGATCATGTGCGGGGACAGACGCGCGCTCAACCGTTCTAGAGTGCTTCGAGTACGCGTGTGGGCACCTCGGGGTGCTTCTCCGGTAGACGGTGCGGATCAAAACAACGGCGGGTTTTGGTGTAAGAATCGCTTGGAGAGGCTTTCGAGGAGACCGTTGCCGCCGAACAAGGAGAGCGCTTTGACGGCATTGGCGTGGGCAGGGGTTTGCCACACCTTCGCCCACGCCTGTTTGAAGAAAGATGCCGCCGCTCCTCATCCGGCGGCGCAGTGCCGGATTGAGAAAGGCCTGCATTCCGGTGTTTCGAGAAACGAGGCCACCCTCGGTGACCGGACAGACTCCTACACGTAGGGCTCAGCTTCCCGGGCTCTGCGCAGTGCGTTGGCCCACCAGAGCAGACGATCGAGCAGCGTGGTCATCGCCTCTTCCGCGATCTCGCCCTCGACCGGTTCACCGTCATCGTCAAACTGATCCCAGGCGAAGTGAAAACTGACGGTATCACGGACGGTGGCCGCGTGGACTTCGGCAAAGACGAGCCGCAGCTGTTCAACCGCTCTGAGCCCTCCGGAGATGCCCCCGTAGGAGACGAAGGCCACCGGTTTGGCGTGCCATTCTTCGTAGGCGTGATCGATCATCGTCTTGAGTGTCGCAGAGTAACCGTGGTTGTATTCCGGAGTGATGATCACATAGCCATCAGCTCGTCGAATCCGATCTCGGTACTCCTGCACCTGTTGAGAATCAGTCTGTGAGATCCGGGAGGGCAGGGAGAGCTCGAGCGGATCGATGACGTCCACGGAAAACTCGTTCCGGCCCTCGATCCGTCTCGTCACCCACCGGGCGACCGTCTCGCAGAACCGTCCCTCTCGGTCGCTCCCCATGATCAATGCTAAGTGGATCTTGCGCTCCATCCCATTCGTCCTTTCATGTCGGCCTTTTTTGCGTCCCAGCGCTGTATCGCTGCAGTAGATAAGATGACCGCCGGTACAGAAGGGAGATCTCACCGCCCCAAAGACGAGAGCTCGGGATGAGATCTACGAGAATAATCTACTCAAAGAGTCGCGACACTTCAATAGTTGCGAGCACCCGTTCCACACGAGTTGCCGAAAGACCGGCAACGGGAGTCGGAAGACCGAGCTCGCGCGACACGTCTTCATAGGACTCGATCGTCGCTCGGGAAGCGATGAACAGACTGCGCGTCGACGACAAGCAGCCCCGATGACTCGACTCTCTGCCTTGGAGCAATGTTGCCTGGATACGCTCTTAGGGTGGCGCAAGCCGTGCCAGTGTCTTGATGGCCGCTTGATACACGCGGCGATCGGTCGGGCGATCGGCCAGCTCTTGAAGCAGGCGCAGGGACTCCGCATCGGCGCGCTGTTCCAATGCCACCACCGTGGCTAAGCGGATGGCTTCTTTGTGGTGGTCCGCCAGCCGGGACAGACTGGCGGCTACGGCATCTGAGCGCATGGAGGCGATGGCTAAGATGACCGCCTCTTGCGCCTCAGTCGCGGTGTGATGGCAGGCGTCTTCCAACAAAGCCAACACTCTTTGGTGATAGGACCGATCCGCACCCGCCAGAGCCGTGGCCGCTCCGGCGACCATATACGGGTCGGTCTCCGTCAAAAACGGTGGGACCACTTCCAGAGCCGCCTCCGGGTCCAGGCTGACCAAAGCGTCCATACAGGCCACCAAGACTTCGGGATCCTCATCCTTCGATCCGGCCAGCCGCATGGCAAGAAGGGCCACGACACCGGGATCACCCAAGTGGTGGAGAGCCTGGATGGCTGCCAAACGGGCAGCGGCTATGTCGTCAACCAATAGGATGGCCAGAGCCACTAAAGCTCCGGGAATCCGAAACTCAGCCAGCGCATTGGCCGCCTTTATGCGCAGGGGGACCGCGACGTCCTCCAGGCCCATACCGGAGGGCTCGACTTGAGACGTCTTTACCGCTCGCAGATAGATGTCGCCCGCTTCGACGGCCCGGCAGGTGATGAGGGCGGAGACGATCGCTATTCGAGCCGCGCAGGTGACATCCCGCGTCTCGCCTTTCTCGTCAAACCATCGGTAGCGTCCCATGAGAGGTTCTATGATGTCTTCGCCCGCTGAAGAGGCCAGCCCCGTGGCGGCCGCGGCTACCACGAAATTTGACCGGTCTTCCAGGGCCTCGACCAGCAGATGACGTCGTGAAGGATCGTGGCTTCTGACAATCTCTTGGACGGTTTGCAGTCTCGATCTCCATGTACGTGACAAAATGCAGTCTCCTCATATTCAGCGAGGCGGTCGCTTTGGACCGCCTCGGAATCTTCATTCTTGCGGAAGCAGTTGCCGGCCTGCGATGGCCAGCGTCTCCCCGGCCATGGCTTGGATCTGCAGCTGTGCCAAAGCTTGTTCATGGAGGGCTTCCTGCAGATCAACTGCGGCCAGGAGCGTGTCAGTCTGTGCGGTTCGCAAGACCGAGTCACTGACGAGACCGCCGGCGTGTTGCCGGACTTTCAGTGCTTCCTCAAGTTGAGCATGCGTCAGTTTCAAACGAGCGATTTCAACCTGCCGACGGGCGATCTCCCAGTTGGTCAGCCTCTGCTGCAATGCACTGAGTGTACCTTCTTGTTCACGCATCAGAGCCGTTTGGGCCGTCTTCAGTTCGGCTTCTTTGTCGGCTACGGTCAGGCGGCGGCGTCCCCCGTCGACGATGGGCAACTCCACATTGATATAAACGCCCCAGGGGCTGGTCGCCGGGTCCGCCTTGGACAGGTCCGGAACGGTGTAGTTGCCCGAGACCCCTATATCAGGCCAGGTGGCGGCCAGGAGCGCTTGCTGCAGTTCGAGAGTGCTGTAATCGACATCGAGTAGGCGTTTGCGCACCGCAGTGCTTCGCTCGCCCACCGCCTCTGCGAGTGCCGCCTCATCAAAGCGGTCGACGAGTTCCCCTTCGGGGAAACCTCCCGACGGAGCAAGCGTAATATCCTCCGACAGGTTCAGATTACGGGCCAGGTTGAGCAAGCGGGTCCTGTATTCGGCCTCTGCCTTCTGTGCAGCCACTTCAGCTTGGCACCATTCAATCTCGGCCTCCAGTACATCGGTATCCGTGGCCAGGCCGAGTCTCTTGCGTTCGACAACCCGGTCGTAGATCTCAGCTTGTCTCTCGCGGCTCTCACGCGTAATGCTCAGACGTTGAGCATCAAGTTCCAGCCGCCAAAACTCGGCCAACACATTCAGTGCCGTGGCCTGAATCTGCTCTTGACGGTCCCAAGTCGCCTTTTGGGCGGTGATGCGGGCTCTCTCCAGAGTCATGCGTGTACTGCTGTACAGCCGCCCTTTCGGGTCCAGGCTGGCATTGGCCGCCAAGGAGACAAAGGTGCGGCTCTTGTTGTAGTTGTCCGACCAGGCTTGGCCGAGTGAAATCGATCCGGAAGCTCCGAATGATGTCGCCAGGCTCGCCGTGAGCCGGGCTTCGCTTTCCGTATATCGATAGAACTTGTCTGAACTGTCTTGCCTGTTTCCGGTACTTACGGGTCGTGACGTCAGGTTGAGCTGGGGAGCATAGGCGGAGGCCGCCCTCTCGTATGCTCTCAGTGCCGTTTCCTCGGCCGTCATGGCAGCCGTCACCTGTGGATGATAGGTTAAAGCCCGAGATATGGCTTGCTCCCAGGTGAGGGTGGTCTCTTCTGCCGCGGCGACCGGAAGCACCGATGTGATCAGGCAAAAGAGCATTATGGAGCTGATCAATAATCTAGTCTTCGCTGACATCGGGTCTCACAACCCCATTTAGATCTATATCGTTGCCCAGTGTTCTTTGGAATGACAGCCAGGCCAACACGTAGGCGCGATGGGCATTGAGAACCTCTCTGGCCGCGGAAAGGAGTGAAATCTCAGCGCTTTCCACCTCGCCGGGTGTCTTGAGGCCGGCATCGTACTGTTTGCGCACGATGTCATACTTGCGTTCTTCCATCTCCATGGCATCCTCAGCCATGGCCAGTGCTTTCTTGAGCTGAGCCAGAGCATTGTACGAGGAGATGACGGTTTCCGTGAGATCAGCGCGGGCCTTGGCCAGGTTGAGCTCAGCCAGTCTCAGGTTGTTCTCCGACAGACGGTCATCAGCACGGGAAAGACCCAGCAACTCGTCTTGTGCCCGTTGGATCCGAGCCAGCTCCAGAGCCACTTCCCTGTCTTTGATGGTCAGGCTGCGCTCCAGAGCGATCTCCAAGGCTTCCGCCGCGGTGATGTCTATGTCAGGAATCAGCAGAGAATTTGCCTCGGACAACGCAGGCAACTCATCGATCCCCAACATATTGGCAAAAGCGGTCCTGCTTTCCTCCAGGCTGTCTTGAGCTTTGGCCAGGTTGTTGGCCGTGGAGGTGTAGTTGAGTTGAGCCTGGAGCTCATCAAGGACACCTGCCGTGCCCTTCTCCACCAGGATCTTGGTTCGTTCCCAGTCTCGCAGAGCCAGATCGGCTTGCTTCTGTTTGATCTGCAGATCGACGGCGGCATTTTGAAGTGCCACATAGGATCCGAGAACAGAGATGACGACATCGGACTTGGCGGCTTGGAAAGCATCTTGCGCCTTTTCCCAGTTGATCTGGGCGGTGCGCAGAGCCACGGGCGTGGGATTGCCGGCCACTACCTTTTCGTAGGCGATCTGAGCGCTGAAATTATTCAGCTCCGCTATTTTCAGAGAAATATTCTGACGCAAACCGAGTTCTATTGCCTGGGAGACTGACAGTGTGGGTGTGGCAGCCAGGGTACTGCCGGCAATGAGTATAGCTAACATGGCAAAGGGCAGAACTCTCATTACAAGACGACGGAAATGCTTCATGAAATCTCCTCCTTGCCCACTTCACTTCTGAAGACTGCTCAATATCCCTTTGAGTATAGCATCCTTTCCTAATCCCTGCTCACCAAAAAGGCAAAGAAGATGAGATGACAGAATGAGACGGCAATGTTCCCTATAGAAACAATATACCATAGTTGCGTCGTATTAGGCATCCTCTTGTCGCCCGGGGATCTTCGAACAGCGGATCGTGAGATCGTGCGAAGCGCAATAAGTACACTGTACTGTTTATTCTCCGGTACGAGAGCATTTCCCGCTTTTTCGCCGGCAAGGATCAATTTGGCAGGCGCGTTGCTCTCGGGGCATTGGTAAGCAGGTGATTCGGAAGAAATGGGCAAGCTAGCTAAGCACAGCAAAGCGCACCAAAAACAGGGAAGGGGTAAGTGTATGGAGCCAAGGTGTCCGGGTGCTCGCGTGGCAGTCATAGGTACGGGTTTTGTAGGTTCGACATATGCCTACACGGCCGTGCTGTCCGGTGTCGTCTCTGAGCTGGTGCTGATTGATATCAACAAAGATAAGGCCGAGGGGGATGCGATGGATCTCAATCACGGTCTGGCCTTTGCGCGTCCGATGCGCATCTGGGCCGGTGACTATGAAGACACGGCCGATGCAGACGTCATCGTCATTGCCGCCGGCGCTTCTCAAAAGTCCGGGGAGACACGGCTGGATCTGGTGAGAAAGAATACGGCCATCTTCCGAGATATCATTGATAGGATTGTAGAACATGATCCCAAGGGCATCATCCTCATCGCCACCAATCCCGTCGATATTCTCACCTACGCCACACTGAAGTTCTCCGGGTTGCCGTCGGGACGGGTGATCGGCTCGGGAACCATTCTCGACACCGCTCGCTTCCGTTACCTGTTGGGGATGTATGCGGATGTCGATCCGCGTTCCGTGCACGCCTACATCGTCGGTGAACACGGTGACAGTGAATTGGCTGTCTGGAGTCTGGCGTCGATCGGCCCTATGCCGTTTGATGATTTTTGCTGGGCCTCCGGACGTGAGTACTCTGAAGAGACGGTGAAAAGGATCTTCGAAGGTGTGCGCGATGCCGCCTACACGATCATTGAAAAGAAGGGCTCCACTCATTACGCCATCGCCATGGGACTGCAGCGCATAGTCGAGGCCGTGCTTCAGGATCAACACAGCGTGCTGTCGGTCAGCACCCTGCTGGACAACTACCACGGCGTCAGCGATATCTGTCTGGGCGTGCCTTGTATCATCAATCGCTCCGGTGTCGACCGAGCTCTTGAGCTGCCTTTTTCCGCAGAAGAGGAAAAAGCGTTTCAGCGCTCGGCGGCTACTTTGAAACAGGTGGCCCGTTCCGTGGGGCTCTGACAGGACAGGGTACATATGTCTCCACAATGGTGTCATACATCAATGGACGTCAACCGGGACATAGAGTGACAATGAAGCTGAGGCAGGTGGAATCCGGTGTGATGCCGCAGGTTCGTGTCACTCCCGACCTTTTTACCGTGGAGACCGGTGTCGAGTCTTCTTTCTCCTTCGATCGAGCGGGGTGTCTGGTCCGCGCTTTGTGGGACGGCTGCCTGAGCCGCTGGGGTCTCGACGGGGCATGTTTGGTAAAACCGTTGCAGTGGTCGGAGAATCAACAGCGTCGGCAGATCCATCTGGATGTGTCCGACGGATTGGCCAGAGCGGCGCAAGCCTATGACCGGGCGGCGGTGTTGCTCAAAGCTTTGAAAAAACCGCCGGAACCCCCTTGGGATGATGTGCTGGCGCAGATCGAAACGTCCGGTGTTCGACTGATGCGGTCCCGGTCTCAGCACTATCCGTCGGTATATGAGCCGGTCGGCATTCTGCCGCCTGATCAGTACGGAGCCTTGGTGTTGCAGCTCACAGTAGGCTGCCGCTACAATCGCTGTCGGTTCTGCACCTTCTATCGGGGGCGTTCCTATCGCGAAAAAAGCCTGGATGAGTTTGGCGAGCACATCGAGGCGGTAGTGCGGCTTGTCGGTGCCGCGTTGGGACGCCGGCGATCGGTGTTCTTGGGAGACGCCAACGCTTTTGGCCTGCCCTTTGCCAAGCTGCACTCCGCCTTGGAGCTGATTCGAGCCAAGTTGCCGTGGGGTCGGGAAGGGTTCGGTGAGGTGAACTCCTTCATGGATCTTTTCGGCGGGCAGTTCTATACTGCTGAGGAGTTGAGCGCCCTGCGTCGGCTGGGATTGCGACGCCTTTACATCGGGGCGGAATCGGGAAGCCCGACGGTTCTTAGGGCTTTGAACAAACCGAGCAGCCCGGAGCGCTTGGTGAAGATCGTAGAGGCCCTGAAGGGGGCCCAAATAGGAGTGGGGCTGATCTTCTTGCTCGGAGCCGGAGGCGATCGTCTGCAGAAGAGCCACGCCGAGGAGACTGCCGAGTTGCTGTCGAGTCTGCCGTTGGATGCCCGGGATGTAGTCTACCTGTCTGAGCTCGTGGTCGAGCCGACCGGCGAATACGCTCAATGGGCCGGATCGGTCGGTGCGTCCGATCTGGACGAGGAGGCATTGCGGCAACAAGAACGCATCATACGCAGTAGATTGCTGCCTGTGGGCCAGGGAGGGCCCGCATGCACCCGCTATGATATCAGGGAATTTGTTCATTACTGAATCGTAACGGGAGTACAAAGGCGGCGGTCTTGCAGAGGGGGGGCTCGCATGAAGACCATTCGTCTGCTGATTGTGGACGGCCAGGAAGTGGTGCGCGTAGGCTTGCGCGCCGTCTTAGAGGACACGCCCGGCTTTGAGGTCGTGGGCGATGTGGCCACAGGAGCTGAGGCCCTGGAACGCGTGGCTGCTCAACAGCCGGATGTCGTCTTGCTTGATCTGTCCCTCCCGGATACCAACGGGGTGCGGGTGTGTCAGGCCATACGGAGTCGATACCCTCGAACTCGGGTCATCGTCTTTACATCCTTCAAGGACGAAGAGGCACTTATTTGTTCGCTGTTGGCCGGAGCCAACGGCTATGTGCTCAAGGGCATCGCCTGTCGGGAACTGGGACAGGGCATACGGCTGGTGGTCGAGGGAGGGTCATGGTTTGACTCAACTCTGACGGATACGGTGTTGCATCGTCTGCGGGGCGAGGTTGTGCCCCAGGACGACTCGGGCGATGATGCTTTAACCCCGCGCGAAAAGGACATCTTGCGCTTGATTGCGCAGGGACTGACCAATAAGGAGATCGGCGAGACCTTGGAGCTCAGCCCGAAGACGGTTCGCAATTACGTCAGCAATCTTTTGGCGAAACTAAAGGTCAACAACCGGGCGGAGGCCGCGGCTCACGCCGTGCGGACCCACCTTGTCGGTTGAGGTGAACGTTTTGTGAACAATGAGCGAACTGCGCAGGAAAAGCTCGTTGTTAAACGGAATTAGTCGGTCGGTCGTTAGAACGGGTTACAAGGCAGCATCCATGTCGGCTGTCCTTGGAGTTTGACGCGCCAAGTTATATGTTACGGGCAAGGCATTAACCGCCGGGTGCTGATTTCGGGTTGCCCGCGGTGAAGCGTTGGTACATCGATGCAGAAGAGCTCAGAGAGGAGATTTGCAGTTGGGAAAACTTGATTCGCTGTTTAATCCGGCGTCAGTGGCAGTCGTGGGCGCTTCGGCCACGCCTCAGAAGGTGGGAAACGCGGTTCTCAGAAACCTGCTGGACGTGGGGTACCCGGGGAAAATCTACCCGATCAATCTCAAAGAAGAAGAAATCCTGGGCATCAAGTGCTACAAGAGCATCTCTGAGGTCGCTCCGGTAGATCTTGCAGTGGTGTGTATTCCCACCAGGGGCGTACTCTCTGCCGCTGAGGAGTGCGGACAGGCCGGGGTAAAGCACCTTGTGGTCATCACCGCCGGTTTCAAGGAAGTCGGTCCTGAGGGGGCGGCGTTGGAGAAAGAACTGCAGGAGATCTGCAAGAAGTACTCCATGACGCTGACGGGCCCCAACTGTCTGGGAGTCTTGAGCACGCATGACAAGATGAACGCTTCGTTTGGAGCCACTCACCCGAGCACGGGCAGCATCGGCTTCATCTCTCAAAGCGGTGCCTTGGGGGCGGCATTGCTTGACTGGAGCGCCGGTTCAGGTGTCGGTTTCAGCCGCGTAGTCAGCATGGGCAACCGCGCCGGTCTCACCGAGGCTGATTTCCTGGCCGCCATGGGCGAAGATCCCAACACCAAAGTAATCGTCATCTATATGGAGAGCGTGGCCTGCGGTCGGGCCTTCATGGATACCTTGCGTGACGTCTCCCGCACCAAGCCGGTTCTGATCCTGAAGTCCGGCGTAGGGGAGGCGGCACAGAAGGCGGCTTCATCGCACACCGGAGCCCTGGCCGGCAACGACAGAGCGTATGATATTGCCATCAAGCAGTCGGGCGGCATCCGTGTGGGCGGTGCGCAGGAGTTCATGGATCTGGCGGCGGCGTTTGCGCAGCAGCCTGTTCCGAAGGGCAACCGGGTGGCCGTGGTTACCAACGCCGGCGGACCCGGCATTTTGTGCACGGATGCGTTGGAGAGCGTCGGGAATCTGGAGATGGCCGGCCTCTCAGAGGAGACCTTGAACGCACTGCGGGAGAGTCTTCCGCCGGTGGCGGCTTTCAACAACCCCATCGACGTCGTCGGTGATGCGGGGGCGGACCGCTATCAGGTGGCTTTGGAACCTGTACTGGCCGATCCCAATGTGGACAGTGTCATTGTGGTTGTCTCACCTCAATCCATGACTGAGCCCATGCCTACGGCCAAAGCTGTAGCCGAGGCGGTGAGCAAGTCCACCGACAAACCGGTGATCACGTGCTGGATGGGCGGCGATACGGTGGCGGATGCGTTCTGTGCCAGCCGCGAAGCCGGCGTGCCTCCCTACGATTCGCCGGAGCGTGCCGCGCTCGTTGTCTCGGGTATGGCCCGCTATGCCGAGCTGCAGAAGAAGGGTCAAGGGACTCCCATTGCCCGGGATGAGGCGAATAAAGAGCAGGTCAAGAAGATTTTCGATAAAGTGCGCGCCGAAGGCCGCAGTGCTCTGCTGGGATGCGAAGCGGCACAAGTGGTGGCGGCCTATGGGATCGATGCGGCACCGGGACGCTTGGTTAACTCCGTTGATGAAGCAGTCGCCGCCGCCGAGGAGCTGGGCTTCCCCATCGCTTTGAAGATCGCCTCGCCGGACATTCTGCACAAGAGTGACGTCGGCGGCGTGAAGCTGGGATTGAAGTCCACGGACGAAGTGGGCAAAGAGTTTACCGAGATGATGGCCAGATGCTCCGCCGTTGAAGGGGCCAAGATACTGGGTGTAGAGGTACAGCGTATGATGCCCGCCGGTCGGGAAGCGATTATCGGTATGGCTCGCGATGCTTCCTTTGGGCCCATGGTCATGTTCGGTATGGGCGGTATTTACGTCAACCTGCTTCAGGACGTCTCCTTCCGCTTGGCACATAATCTGACTGAAGAAGATGTGGCCGAGATGGTGCGCGAGACCAAGGCCTATACCCTCCTGAAGGGTTATCGGGGTGAAGCTCCGGCTGATATCTCCGCCGTGGAAGCGGCGATAGCCAAAGTGGCCGCCTTGGTAAGTGACTTCCCCGAAATAGAGGAGTTTGACATCAACCCGGTGTTTGTCTACGAGAAGGGACTCTCGGCTGTGGACGTGAAGATCACCCTCGCATAGTATGTCGATTGGCACACAGGGTGTCGATGATGCCTTGTGGAATAGGGCCTCGGAGCATCCGAGGCCCTATTCTTTTGAAGTCGAGCTAGGTCTTTGGTCGTGTCCTGAATACAAATATATGACTTTGGTTAGAGGTAAGCCCGGACCAACGTCTAATACTCCCAACAGATCAGAGAAAGGGGGGCTTGCATTGGTCGAGATTCTGGTGGTAGACGATCAAGGTCTTATGTTGGAAGGGCTGCGAACGATTCTTGAGCTCGAAGAGGATTTTCGGGTCGCAGGAACCGCCAAAACCCCCGAGGAAGCTCTGCAACGTTGTGAGACGCTGGCTCCGCAGGTAGTGGTCATGGATGTCCCTGCGTCGTGCATGGCCCAAGTCGATGCGATCAAGATCATGAAGGAACGTCACGTAGGCATTGTGGTCATCGCTTTGAGCAGTCATAGCACGGATCAGTGTGTCTTAGGGACGCTGAGCGCCGGAGCGGACGCCTTCTTGCTCAAGGATTCGCCTTCGGAAGACCTCATCCGGGCGGTCCGTGTGGGACTCACGGGAGGAGTCAGTCTTTCACCTTTGGTGGCCAGGAGGGTCGTAGAGTATGTACGCTGCCTGTCAGAGACCGGAGCCCTGCCGACTGAGGCGGAGTCACCTTTGGAGAGTCCGTTGACTGAACGGGAGACGGATGTCCTGCGGCTGGTGGCGGAAGGGTTGACCAATCGGGAGATCGGCGAGGCTCTTTACATTACTGAAGGAACGGTTAAGAATCACGTGAGCAGCGTCTGCCGCAAACTGGGGGCACGTGACCGTACGCAAATCGCGGTCTGGGCTTGGAAGCATGCTATAATGCGTAAGGGGTGCCAGGCTTGATCAAATGGCTCAACGAGGGTAAATGGGAGAGACCTCACGACAAAATGGCAGTCTACACGGAGATAGCCCCCGGTAATAAATGGGGTATTCGGGTGTTGCTTTTTGCACATACCGCCAGAGTTGAAGCTATAGACGGTCCCAAGTGCAGTTGGTACAAGCCGGGTCCGCGCTTGTCGACCGAGGTTAGGGTCAGCAAATGGGAGAAACTCAGAGGTGTCAAATTTGAGGACAAGCTTCGCCGGGCCGTTGAAGAAAAACGGGCCGTGGCCAGAGAAGAGAATGAGAGACTGGCCCGCAGAGAACGGATCCACGGTTCGGATGGCTTGTCCGGTTCAGGTACCACTGCCGAGTGAGCGGCTATCGGAGGCAGCATGACATGGAGGAGCAACAAGGCAGTGCCCAAGAGACCATGCCGCTGTTTTCCGGGCTGTTGGCCTATGCCGCCGGCCGCCCGCTTCCGTTTCACATTCCCGGGCACAAGCAAGGGGCCGGCATGGCTCCGGAGTTTCGGGATTTTTTGGGATCGAATGCTTTGTCCATTGATCTGGTCAATATTCCGCCGGTCGATGATCTTCATCGTCCCCGAGGGATGATCAAAGAGGCTCAAGCCCTCGCCGCCGAAGCCTTTGGTGCCGATCATACTCTCTTTGCGGTGCAAGGTACGAGCGGGGCCATCATGGCCATGATCATCGCCTGTGTGAGGCCGGGAGAAAAAATACTGATTCCTCGCAACGTGCACAGGGCGGTCATGACGGGCATCGTGTTGTCCGGTGCGCTTCCTGTGTTCATGACACCCGAGATTGACACGGAATTCGGCGTGGCTCACGGGGTGTCTGTCTCGACCGTGCGCCGGGCACTGGGTGAGCATCCGGATGCCCGGGCTTTGCTTTTGGTTAATCCGACCTATTTTGGCGTCGTCTCCGATTTGCAGGCCATTGTGGAGGTGGCCCATGAGCGGGATGTGCCCGTGTTGGTGGACGAAGCCCATGGAGCCCATCTTTACTTCCACCCGTCCCTACCTATGTCGGCCATGGCCGCCGGAGCCGATGTAGCGGCGACCAGCGTGCACAAACTCGGTGGCTCGCTCACCCAGAGTTCCGTGTTGAACGTCCGCAACGGCTTTGTCAATCCTCAGCGCATCCAGGCTGTCTTGAGCATGTTGACCACGACGTCTACGTCTTACCTGTTGTTGGCTTCATTGGATGCGGCACGCAAACAGTTGGCCACCCGGGGACGTGAGATGCTCGACGCAGTGATAGCTCTCGCCGAATGGGCGCGGGATGAGATCAATGCCATCCCGGGATTGTGCTGTCTGGGCAAAAAGGATGTGGGCAGCCTTTCTTCCTCCCACGGTTACGATCCCACGAAGCTTTTTATATCTGTCAAAGGATTGGGTCTGTCCGGTCTGGAAGTAGAGCAGTTGTTACGTGACCGGTATCGTATAGAAATTGAGATGTCGGATCTTTACAATATATTGGCTATTGTCACTTTCGCCGACCGCGGGTCGACTGTGGCCGCACTGGTGAAAGCCCTGCGGGAGATTGCCGAAGGAGTGGGTGTGCGCCGGCCTCGTCTGGTGCATGTGCGCCTCCCCGATCTACCGAGGCTGGCTCTGACCCCTCGGGAGGCCTTCTACCGCAACTCCGAACCGGTCGCCTTAGCTGATTCAGCAGGACGCATCGCCGCCGAATTTGTGATGGTCTATCCTCCCGGCATTCCCCTCTTGTTGCCCGGAGAGTTGATTGAGCAAAAGAATCTTGACTACATCGGCGAGCACATTCGGGCCGGATTGCCGGTACAGGGTCCTGAAGACGTGAGTCTGCGAACAATTCGTGTCGTGGCCGATTAGGTTGGTGTCATGGGGGAGGGATGCGTCTCGTAGTCATAGAATACATGTCGTAAAGGCTCTATGCGGAGACACTTGGATTCCGCAGAAGTTGCAGCGCTGGTGCAAGCACGGAGATGTTGCACGAAGGAGGAGAGAGCAAAAGTGGGTTTCTTATCCAAACTGTTTCGTCGAAGTGGCGGAGGGCCGAAAAAGTACGAGGACATGTTTATGCAGGCACACTACCAGTTTAAGCAGAGCGTTGAATATGCCTTCAGGAGTGCCGTAGAGGCCGGAGTCAAAGACGGGGTTTTCGAAAACGCCCAAGCCGGAGCTGAAACACTCTACGATGCCTTGATATCCAAGATCGAGCCGGAGGATAAAGCGGACCTGGAAAAGGCCAAGTCACGCATCAACATTAAATGATTCATGTAGGTAGCGGCCGATCGCTAAGCACAACGATCGCGCGACGGTCGCCAGCGGCGGCCGTCTTTTCCGGATGTAGATAACAGGGCCGGGGAGATCCCGTGAGAGGGTAAGTGGCTCGGAATCGAGGGGGACCTCTTGCATGATCGTTATGCCATGGCGTATTCGCTACGGCCGGCTGTCGGTTGTAGTGTTTTCGGTCTTGCTTTCCATCGTCTTTCAGCCGCAAGCGATTGCGGCCTCGTCTTATACGCATCCGTTAGACTCGCCCATGTTTCACAATGGATGGCCCGCCCAGGACGGCAAGTGGCAGCGAGTGAGTGATTTGTACAAGAACGGCGAACTCGAGGCCCTTGCGGAGCATCTGACATCCCTGGCGGCGGAGACTGAAGACCCATCGTTTCGACTGTTGGCTTTGCGCAACTTGGCCGTCGTGTACAAGGATCTGGGGCAATGGTCTTTGACGGTTGACACCTGCCTGGCGGCGATAGAACTGGCCGACGATGATCCCCAACTGTGGTTTGATCTGGGATGGGCGTACTACGCCTTGGGGCGCTATCCCGCAGCGGCAGTCGCTTTTGAGCGATCTTTGTCTTTGGCTCCCGACCGGCCACAGGTTCTTGTCGCTCTGGGGGCGGCATTGGGTCATTACGCACCTGAGCGGGCACTGTCCAATCTGTTGCAGGCCACTGCCCTGGATCCGGGTTATGCCATGGCTCACTATGAGCTGGGTGTGGTCTACGATCGTCTGGGACGCACGGCCGAGGCGATCGAGGCTTTTGAGAACGCGCTCAGGCGAGACGGTGGCTTGACTCGGCTCCATGTCTATTTGGCCCGGGCTTATGAGGCCCAAGGTGACTTGCGCAAAGCCTGGAGCGCCTATCAGAAGACATCTTTGGTACGCACGTATGACAAGCAGGTCGCAGAGGATATGGCTCGTTTTGTGGCCGAGAATGAGAGCTTCCTGAGGCAGATGGAAGAACAGGAGGCCAAAGACCGCGCCTCCCTGAAGTTGCGGCAGGTGACACCTCTGTCCGTTCCCGATGCCCCGGAAGTGCGCGTGGGTCTGACGGAAGGGGCCGAGATCATCCGGCTGGCGTGGAGCGGGCCGGTGGAGGTGTTGCGTTGGGGTCGTCCCATCGCCCGTCTGCAACCGGGAAGCATCCGGGTGTTGACCAGAAAAGGCAACGTAATAACTCTGGCCACCGAAGACGGTGAGACCGAGATCAGCGGCAAGGCACCCTTGCAGATCGTACCGGAAGAGCCCGGCTCCACGATAGCCGTCTATGACATGGAGCTGGGCAGCGGATACTTCTATGCCCGCAAAGAGCACCGTCAGTATCGCGGAAAAGTGGAGATTCTGGTCCGCGAGGGCGGGATCACGCTGGTCAACATAGTGGATATGGAATCATATCTGTTGTCCGTGGTTCCCTCAGAGATGTACACGAGCATGCCCATAGAGGCGCTGAAAGTACAGGCCATCGCGGCCCGCACGTATACCTACCGCTCCTTGGGGCGCTATTGGCAGCGGGGGTTTGACGTTATCGGTTCGGTGGCCTCCTCGGAGTATCGCGGAGTGGGCGTGGAGCATCCCAATACCACGGCGGCCGTACTGCAGACGACCGGTCTTATCCTGCGTGACGGTGAGCGTCCCGCTCAGGTTTTCTACAACGCCACTGCCGGCGGATATACCGCCTCCTCTGAGGAAGTCTGGGGCGGACGCGTCAGCTATCTGCGGCCCGTGGTCGATGCGTTTGACCCCGCGCCGGAGTTCCCCTTGGGGCCTTTGGCCTTGGAGGCGTGGATCAAAAACGCTCCGCGAGTCTTTGCCAGCAGCAGTTCGTACACGACACGCAGCAGTTTTCGATGGGTGCTTCCGGTACCGGCGGCGGAGATTGAGGCCCGGGTCAATGCCCGTAAAGCCATAGGTACGGTGCAGGGCATAAGGACCGGCAAGCGTGCCGTGGGGGGACAGGTGCTGGAGGTCGAGATCATCGGCTCTCGCAGTACATATGTGGTCAAAGGCGACAGCATCCGTTCCACGCTGGGCGGATTGAAGAGCAATCTCTTCAAAGTGGAAACACGTCTCGATGCCGAGGGGCGAGTGAGTGAGTTCGTCTTTTACGGCGGTGGCTTCGGCCATGGGGTCGGCCTTGATCAGCTGGGGGCGGCGGGCATGGCGGAGCAGGGGTATGACATGGCCGAGATTTTGGCCCACTACTATGGATCCGTCCGGTTGCACAAACTTTACTAGTCCGGGCCGAGGCTTGGGCGAAGGGGAACTGCCGGCTGACGACGAAACCTAGATTAAACTGACGTGGGTGGTGCGACCATGCTGGGAGTCGTCTTTGTATCCGGGGCGGTGCTTATGGCTCTGGAGATGCTGGGCAGTCGTATCTTGGCCCCCTACTTCGGCAGTTCGATCTTTGTCTGGGGCAGTCTGATCAGTGTCTTTTTGGCTTCTCTGTCAGTGGGCTACTTCTTGGGGGGTGCCTATGCGGACAAGCGGCCGTCCTTGAAGGTTTTGGCACTCGTTTTGGCCATTCCCGGTGTCATGATTCTTATCCTGCCGTGGTGGGCGCAGCCGATCAACGAGCTCCTGGCCGATGCCGATCTCGGTCCGCGTACGGGGCCCCTTCTGTCTTCGTTGCTGCTGTTTTTCGTTCCCAGTATCTTCCTGGGGATGGTGAGCCCCTTTGCCATCAAGCTGCAGGTGGAGGGCTTGGACACGGTGGGGCACACCGCGGGACGATTGTATGCCTTCTCCACTTTGGGCAGCATCGTGGGTACGCTGTTTACTTCTTTCTTCTTAATCGCTTGGTTCGGAGTCCGGATGATCGTCCACCTGTTGGGGCTGGTCTTGCTCCTTTTGGCTTTGGGTGTTTATGTAGCCGCGGGTAAAGAGAGTGATCCTAGCCGGGGCAAAAAAAAAGCCGCTAGAGGGGTTGCGGCCGTTCTCATAGCCATGGCCGTGGCGAGCGCCGTCGGAGGAAGCACCGCAGTCGCCGCGGATATCGACGTCTATGCGACGAGGAAGGTGTATGAAAAAGACAGTCTGTATCACCGCATCCTGGTGGTCGACGAGGGTGGCACGAGATACCTCAAGTTTGATGCCTCTTGGCAAAGCGCCATGGATCTGCGGGATCCGTACAAACTTGTCTTTGATTACACCGAGTTTTTTCATCTCGGACCGCTTCTTTTTCCCGACGCTCGGACGTCGCACTTCGTAGGCCTCGGGGGCGGATCGGTGCCCAAGAACTTCCGAGTCAACTATCCGGAGCTGGAGATGGATGTGGCAGAGATTGACCCCGAGGTGATCAGCGTCGCTGAGCGCTTTTTTGATGTCAAAGGGGACGAATACCTGCGTATGTATTCCAAGGACGGACGCATTTTTTTGCGCGGCAACAGGACCCGCTACGATTTGGCGTTTATTGACGCCTACTTTGCTGACTCAATTCCCTTTCATTTGACGACGAGAGAGTATCTTGAGGAGCTTAAGGCGCACATGAGTGACAAGGGAGTCGTGGTGAGCAATATTATCGGAGCGGTGAGCGGTCCTCGCAGTCGTCTGTTTCGGTCGATGCTGAGGACCTTTCAGCAGGTCTTTCCTCATGTGTACGTCTTTCCCGTGGGGTGGAATTCGCCGCTGCGCGCTGAGAGCGCGCTGCGCAACATCATCGTGGTGGCTCTGATGCAAGACGAAGCACCTGATTGGACCGAGCTGATGGCCCGAGCCCGGAATATGACGGCGAAGTTAGAGATACCCTCGGATCTGGTATACATTTTGTCCAGTCGGGTGCATGAGGTGATCCCCACCGACGACGTACCCGTGCTCACTGACGACTACGCCCCCGTTGATATTCTCATGAATTTTTGACGAAACCCGATTTTGCCGGCGATGTGATTACCGCCGGCATGTGATTTGAGCGGGTCCGGCGACGCTTAAGATATCGCCATTGTAGTTGAGCGGCCTTTCAGGCAGCTGCACTGATCGCAGGGACAGTCAGAGTAGCTCGTTGTGACCGGGTTCCGGAAGACGTGGCGACCGTTGCCCAGTCGTCTTGCGCACTCAGAACTCAGCCTTACCAGCCCATTATCTCCGCAAACTGCAATTCCATGTGTTTTTGAACTTCCTGCAGTATCTGTTCGGGTGTCTTTCTGAAGTTGAGCAGATCATCCTGGGCGGTGTTCAAGGCAATATGCACTGCGAGCCACAGCGGCGGCCGCCCGTGAGATACGGGAAGCTGGCTGATCAGGCGAATCCACGCCTGATCGCGCGGGCGTCGGATCACCTCACGAAAGGCTTGTGTAGTGGTAGGAAGAAGGTCGACGGCATCGTAGGCCCATACTTGCGTTTCGGTGCTGGTCAGATAGTTTATGAACTCAGCGGCCTCGGGTACGAATTTGCTTCCTTTAGGGATGACGTGGCAATAGCCGCCGGACCACGTCCCGTTGGTGCCTCCCTCCGGCCACGGCACCTCGTCCGCACCGATCAGACTCTGAGGATTGGCCTTTAGTATCGACAGCAGATGGGGAGAGGCTCCCACACACATGGCGAGTTGCCTCGAGGCGAAGGTGGGCCATGAAGCCGACAGGCGAACTGCGGCGCTACCAAATCTTTCCGCATACGATTGGACCCACTTAAGAGCGGCGAGATTCTCCGGGATGTTGATCGTAGGCTTACGGGTTCCATAGTCAAAAACGCCGCCGCCGAAGGTCCAAAACCAGCCTTGGAGGTTCCAGTTGTAGATCCAGGGTGCGAAACCCGGCCTTATTATTTGGTCATCAGGACCGAATTCGGTGAGCTTGCGAGCCCAGGAATCAAGTTCGTGCAGAGATTCAGGTCCTCGGGTGGAGTCCATACCCGTCTCTTCCAGAACATCGATGTGCCAGAACAACCCCCGGATATCGGTACCGAAGGGGAGGGCCCACGTCTGCTGTTGGTAATAGATCTCGTCCCGGGCCATGGGTAAGAATGCATCACGCTCTCGCAGTTCCGGCGCGAGGTAGGCATCCAGCGGTTCGAACACTTCACCCTTGCTCGCCAGCCATTCGATCACGGCGGATCTTTCGAAGTGTAGCACATCAGGAACGGCGCCGCCGGCAATGGCGGTAAGGGTTTTGTCATACATGTTCCCTGACATCCGTTGTCCTTCGATCCGGATCGTCGGATTGACCTTGTTGAAGGTTTCCACCACCAATTGAAGGAAGTCGTGCTGGTCGTCTGTCACGCTGAAATACCAGTATACAATCGGCGTTTTGGCCTCCGCGTGAAGGGCGCCGCAAGAGGTGATCAGCGTGTAGAAGGCGGCTACGGTCAACAACAAAGCCTCCATTGCTCCTTTTTTCACAACTATCCCTCCCTTGAAGGTTGCTCTGCGGACTTTGACTCAAATATCCGCAAGAATAAGACAACACATTCTTACTGTAGGCAGGGATTTGTTTCCTTCAAAGACAATATAGTTTTCGGAAAGGCGTTCCGGGAGCGAACAGTGAACAAGCCTGTGGGATGTCCGGGTTGGTCAAGACGGCATAGCGGGGAGCACCCGGTGAGTCGCCGGACATGATCCGCGGTGTAACCCGCTGATCTATAGGAGCTGTCCCCGATGCGCGCACCGACTCGCATACGGTTGTGTCAGAAAGAGGCCTTGTTCATAGGACAGTAGTCTTCGGTGGGTAGACGGACAGCCGTGGCGCGGATTCCCGGCCCCGATAGGACTGATTCCGGTGATCGCCATGAGGTAAAACCATCTGCTCGCTTGGGCGATGAATGGAGTGTATCGCATGGGAAAAGAACGGCGCGATACACTCCGAGTCTTGTGACCGGCGCGCTACGTTGATCATCGGTGCTACAGACTAAGGAGGAGAGCCTTGCCGATGATGCGTGGCGGGTTCTGACTCCAGGCGCAGTCAATTAGATTAGCATAGTCGTATCGGGGAGGGAGGAAAGACACTGGTGGGCGTGCAATAATTGCAGAAGAGGGGGCCTTTCGTCCGTGGTCGTCAAGCGTATTATTCTCACCATCGGTATACTATGTGTGGCGCTGGCCATGATCATTGACGTTGCAGCCATGCTGCGAGCCGTGGGTGTTAAAGAAGCTCTCACCGCCATCTCGGGTTCAAGGGTCTATCTGACCCTCTTGAGCTCCGCCGGGTGGATAATGATCATTGCCTCATTGGCTCTTATGCTCATCGAGGCGTTCCGGCATTCTCGTATGGCGACGGGGCGAACCAACGCTGCCATTTCTACTGCGGCGGATAGCGACGTCTCATCCGGTTCATCAGATTGATCTGAGTGCTCGTCAATTGTTCTAACTCGTGGAGCGCCGAGATGAGGTCTTGATGGCGCACCGGGTGCAATTCCTCGATGCTCGCCCCGAGCAATTCCTGGTTTTCTCGCAGACGTTCCAATACCCGCCAAATGACATCTTGCGGTGTCATCATTTCACTCTCTTTCCTCTTAAGGATGTCTCCATTATATACAGCCGATTCTCCGCCGGAAAGCCATGAGTCTCACCAACGCCTTCGGAGAAGTCTGAAATAAGTTACTTAGAAGCATGGAATAAAGCAGGATAACCATTCAGTATGTATAAAACACATTTACATACTAAAAATCGCGGTGGTACATGAGACATCAATAGATGAAGTGCTCGGGGACGCAAGACAAAAACGAAAGCGAGGGGGAATCGGAAGTGTCTCGTATGCGACATCGTT
>JBMNSS010000012.1:0-32147 GCA_050945315.1 Limnochordia bacterium
GAAAACTCAATGACACCCTCTTGGTTCCGCGGCTCAACGACATCACCGTTTAGCTCTATACGCCCCAATGAGTAACCGGTGGGGGTTTCGATGACAAACGAAAGATTCTGTGAGGAGTCGAGTTCAAAGACAACCTCCGTGGCCATGGAAGACAGATCATCCACTTGACTGACCGCGGCTGCCACCGCGCGTTCGACCGGACGAATTCCCAGCGCGGTCCGGCTGACGAACGGTTGACGCGAAGGTACAACCACCTCAAGATCGGTCGTACGCGCATGTACCGTGTTGCGAAGACGCTGACCGTCGAAGTGAGTGAAAAGATAGTCAAGACCGCCCAAGAACCGGTTGTCGACGGACAGACGCCCCTCAAAAGACTCAAGCGTAGCGTTGCCGGCCGTCACATAGCTTCGGCCGCCCTGTCCATAGCGGCTGAGCCAGAGCCCCTCGGGCCCGCCTGTGACAGCAGACACGGGTTGCCATCCGGCCTGAACCAATTCCGCTAGCATGGGAAGCACCTGCCCGAGCCGCGGCACGCCTCGCATATAGGAAGCGGCGGGCAAAGCTCCCAGCTCAAGGCTCTTCAGAATCATGTAATCCACGACACCCAGGAAGGCTTCCTGAACTTCGGCGGACCCGCGATCGGTGTTGAGGAGCTCTTCATATTCCCAACCTTCCCACCAGACAAGCGTCTTGTGCCCGAGCCGTGCTCTCAGATGCTCAGGTGCCGTGCCGTGTATTTTCCAGGGCGGGGCCTCAAACATCGCCGCGTCTGAGCGGAAGACGGTCATATAGACTCCTTTGGCCGAGGGATTGCTGACCACGGCCATAGGCCGGCCGTCTTTGCTGAGCGCATGCGCGTAGTCCATCAACAAAGCAATGGCCACGCCCTCCTCCACAAAGACGCCTTTTTCATCAAAGGCGCGTCCGGGTGCTTCCATAACGCCTTTGGTATTGTGGGCATAGACGCGCACTCCGCCGTTGGCCACATCAAAGGCAAAGCCCTGCATATTCACTTCGTCGACTACGCGTCTCATGTCATCCCGAAACTGCTCGGCATATGCATTGCCGAAGGGAAAGACTCGAACCTCATTGTCATGGCCCGTGACCCAGGGATCATTCTTGACGATGGTGACGCCCGATTCGCGCAGCATGGTCTCGGAAAACCGCTCCTGCGCCAACTGATACTCAACCCAGATGCCCGAAGGGACGTAAAACATCATCGCCACATCACAGTTCACGCCGCGCAAAAACTGCTGTCGACGCCATTCGTGGTACTGCTCATGGTCAAGTCCTCGGGTGCTGCCAAACGGCCTGGGGGGTTCATACTCCCAAAACTCCCGATGTCCGTATATATCCCCCGTCCGTCGAAATGGTGCATACGCCCATTCCCATCCCGAAAAACTCCTGCGGCACATCTCGGGATCATTGGCGGTCCAGGCCCTGTACTGTGCTCCCGACAAAGCGACCCGCGGATCGACACCCGGCAAGGGCCTAAAAGCCTCGACAAATTCATCAGCGTAACGCTGAAGCAATCCAAAATGTCCCCATCGACCGTCAAAGGCGGTGAGAATAAACTCAACCCGCTCACTTGTTCCCGGATCGACAACAATCCGGGTGGCATACTCAAAGTCCGCATGGCGCCCGTCATCAGAGATCACGTTGGAGCGTAAGTAGGACAAAAGCTGCATGGGCTCAATACCAACGCCGATTCCTGCATTCGAGGTGTATACGGCCGCCGCCGGAAAGACTCCCTGAAGGGTATCCTGGATATGAGACAACTCAGCCGCTCCCGCCACCGTGTCGAGTCCGTCCCAAAGACTCCAGTCGGTGTTCAGTGACAGATTCATATTCACCCCGGTTTCGAGCCACCTTTGCTCTTGGCCCTGGTTTTCAAACTCCAAAGCTACGGACAGATGCGCTCGACGCGCCGCCACGGAAGCTCTCACTTGGAGCTCCTGAGGCAGAGCCCACTCCATGAACAAGACGCCGTTTTCCTCACGACAGGCACCCTCCGCCAGGGGGAGCGCGAGCTCTTGATGGCTCCGACCGTCACGCAACACGATGCGGCCCACCGCTTCGCTGAAATCGGGTTCCAGATTCAGCAGCCTGAAGTCTTCTTGTTGCAGTTCAAAGGCCAAGTCCGCGGTGTTCAAGACTTGCCCCAGACACACCGGGGCGCCCACAATCATGATCACTGCAAAAAGAAGCACCGATGCGATCAGCGCTGACTCTCTCCTGTAAAGCACTGTCTTCTCCTCCTCAATCGCTTGTTGGCACCCGTCTCAGCGTTCTTGCGGATAGCGCATCTTAGTGACCCGCCCGTCTCCGTCGGTGACCACGATTTCGCAGTACTCCAGATCCGCCGGGATCTGAAGCGTGCCGCTCCATTGTGTTCGGCCTCCCAGGGCTTTAGTGTCATGAATTGTGATGCCGAGATCATCCAGGATCTCTATCCGCTGGATGTCCTCTCCGGACACATTCACAGACAACGTGACCCACGGAGGACCGAAGTAGGCTCGATCGAAGCGCACTTCACCCGGAGTGGAGCCGAAATAAAGGCCCAGTCTGAGGTTGACCAAGTTGACTTCGGGGGCGTTTTGAAACAAAAACCGCTGACGCTGCCACTCCGGCCCCAACAAACCCCGAAGAAGATCGGGCTTGACGAACACCGGGTACAACGGATTATCCGAAGCACTCGACAGGTAGAGTCTTCTGTCGTTGTACACTTGCTTGCGCTGACCGGAGCGGTTATCGAGACCTATGGCATACATCAAGACTCTTCCCTGCTCCAGCTTCACCCAGGCGCTCAAAAGGAGGTTTTCGCCGGGTTTGACGGCGATGGAATCCTGACCCCAATATCCTGACATGTCGCCGTTGACGGCTTCTATAGCCACGCTTTTTTGACCCCTGAAGGCAGTATCACTCCAATGCCCGCTCAACAGATCAGCCCGGCCTGTGGTGAATCGCCAATTCTGCGGTCCGCTGACCCCTTGCTCAAAATCGGAGTTGGTCAGGTAATTGGTTGTGCCCAGTTCGGGCTCTGATGTCACGTGAATACCCACGGCCCACGCCCCACCGGACAGACAGACGATGATGATCATCAGGCCTGTGATCCATGCCCGGATTCTTGAGCCGGATATGTAGCTTTGCACACCTCATCACTCCCGATAGGTCCTTAAGCACCATGAGGCGCGATAAAGGCAACCTCGCAGATTGATCTACGGAGGTGCCGCCAAGTCACGCGGCACCTCCGTAGACCTTCAATGGCACGTCAGTCTAATCCACAGACACCTTGATATCATCAACCCACAGTGTCGCCACCGCATCCACGTATGCATAGAACTCGACGTACTTTATATCCTGAATCGGAAGCCGGGACGCGTCGCCCCCGTGGTAGTAATCGTTAAACACCTGCATAAGTTCACCGTCCATATAGACCGCGAGCTCAGTGTCGTCCTTACCGGCCGGTCTGTACTCTATGTCCAGCTCGTACCACACATTGGGATCAATGGTGCTGATCCTGTCGCCGTAGCCCTTCTCCGTCGCCCGATGCGATATGAAAGAGACTCCGTCTCTTTTGGCAATCATGAGGGCAAAAGCGCGTTGGGAGGCACTTGAACCCGAGCCGAAACGCAGGTTGAAGGCGCCGCCGTTGCCCAATTCAGACACCATAAACTTCAGACTGATCCGGGTCTGTTCAGCTCCCGTGCGCGTTTCGAAGTTCTTAGAGACACTGGAACCGCTCCCAACGGCTGTCTTTTGCACCTCCAAGACCTTGTTGGCAGGATCATGCGGATCGGTCACGATCTTGGCTGTCGCCAGTCCTTTCGGTATCCACGACACGATCGCGTCCTCAAAATCGTCTTCCAACCCGGTCGGAACCTCTATACGCTCATGCGGTTCCATGTTGACTACGACATCCCAGAATTCCTCGGCATACTCGGCCATATTCGGACGGGAGAGACCGAGCATCTGGTATAGATAGTTGATGGTGGCATGAGCGCCTGCCATCGTGCCGTTCATGTCCGCTTCAGCCAAGCCGAGTGATACGACGGCACCCTGCGAGGTCCGGGAGCTGCCGCTTTCAGAATACGAGAAGGCTTTATCGGGTTGCTTGAACCTGAGCAGACACTCTTTGGCCCATCTGATCATCAGAGGCATGTTATCGCGCAGCATGGCCTCGATCTCAGGGTCATACCCTACACTGCCCCTTATGACCGCCGTAGTGATCAGATCCACCGGATTCCTGATGTGGACTATGGCGGTAGGCCTGTGATTCTTTATGGCATAGATCGTACTTTCCACCATCTTTTTCGCCCGGGGATACGCTCTGCCTGAGGAGTAGTATCCGGACAGCTTCATGGCCCCCGAGACTTCTTCCAGAGTACGCCCTTTACCCCACAGTCCGGTATCGGGATTTTGAATCTCCTCGATAAACTCATAGACCACATCGAGCAAGCCGACTTGAGTGATCTCCGTGCGCGCCGATGACGCATTGTGGCCGGCGTTCCAAGGCCTGTTTTCCCAGTCGAAGCTTTCGAGCCAGCGCCGCAGGGCCTCGGCGGAAGTCAGGTATTCGGGGAGAGTCGGGATCTTCACGGACTGGGCCGCGGACGTGTCAGCGGCTCCACCGACACCGATTCCCGACTGTCCGCTCAGGAACAAGGGGCCAAGAAGGCTCGGAAAACCCGCCTGAGCCACCTCTCTTTCTTTGCTGTAGGGCAAGGGATACAAAGGCTCCGCATTCAGATCCCGCAGGCGCCCCACCGCCTGAGACAGATTCCTTGATCTCTTGGAGTTACTTACCTTCGACCCGAACTGAGGGTCGTAGAAATACCCCGTCTCCGGATCTTGTCTGCTCTGGAAGAAAGTGATGAAGCCCTGCCGGATGTGCTCGGGCATTGAGTTGAATATCCCCATGGATTTGAGAAAGCTCAACGCCTGGCTGGTGGATTCTATATCGGCGGCAAATCCATCTCTTCCCACCGCGCTGCGCGCGTAGTAGAAGCCGCCGGATTCGGGATCGTACATGCTGGCGACCCACATGAGAACATCCTTGTCAAAGATGCTGTTGAGATCTTGCAAGGCCTCGTTAGCTTCAGGAGTGAGAAGGAAGTACCGGTCTTTGTACAGACCCATGCTTCTTATCCAATTCAGATCGACGGCCGAAGCCACACCGGAACAACAGACCATGATAGTGGCCATCAAAGAGATAATGCCAACAAGGACAGGCTTTGCCATACTCTTTACCTCCCGATCATCTTAGGGTACCAAGCGAATCGACACCGACTGAACCGCTCCCTCAAGGTCCTCCGCCGGACGGATGGTCGTTCTGTCTTCCCGTACCGAAAGCGTTTTTTGTGACGCATGAAAGACGATTTCATACCCGGCCTGCACCCGCACGGAACTGATCTGCTCAAGCATGATCCCGCGTCGTGCCAAAGCGTCTCCGTCATACTCTCCGACGGGCAGAGAGGCTGAATACCCGGTGAAGTCCCGACCATGGCTGAGTTCATTGGCCGCATACAACGTCACCGCCCCCGGTGAGAGCCCGTAGACCACCTCCAGCACCCGATCGGCGTAGCGTCCTCCCAGAACACGCTGACTGAGCGTGTTGAAATGAGGATCGTTCAGATTCGGACTTCCGTCTTTCAGTGGCAGGGGAACCAGATCCGCTGAGCTCACCCAGTGGGCATTCTTGATGTGCGTTGCCACTTGGCGCAACACGGGATTGACATGCGCCCCTTGTCCGTTCCACATTCCGACTTCTCCGACAATCAACACTGCATCAGGTACATTGAGATCGGCCCTCAAATCCTCCGTCAGACGTTCCAGTCGACTAAGGTAGTGCGGAGCCAGCTCCGGAGAGTCATCGGCTTCACCTTGATGCCATATGATCCCCGCCAACCGCGCTCCGGGAGTCATCTCCAGGGCCACACGGGCCCGGCTGACCGCCTGTTCGTACAGATCGAAATCCCTATCGCCCGCATACCCTTTCTGCCATTGAGACACGCTTGTGCCTCCGCGGGCATTGGATACAATTCCTATCCGTCGCCCCGTAACGTCTGCCAGTTTGCGGGCTAAGGTGTAACCCGGACCCAGTCGGGAGAGCGGATCACCTACGATGACCGTAGAGTATCTGTTCACAGGATTGCTCAGCGGCTCCCAACCGCATCCTGTAAACAGCAACGCTCCCTCTACGACCGCATTGTCCAACTCCTCAACCGGAGCTCTGCCGGCCATATTCGACTGACCGATAAGCAGAAACACATCTTGGGGATCACCCGGGGACTCAGATGCCTCAGCCACCGTTCCCAAGGGCCAAGCATCGGCAAGCCTAAATGACGAAAACATCCGATTGTACCCTCCTCATGAACACACGTTTCTTTTCGACGTCATTAAACCCTCACCGCCAAGAAAGCCGCAAAGTATGCCTACCGCGCGGCAAGCGCAGTCGCACACAGCCGTCTTCATTGACAACATCGGGCAACGGCTGACCGTCGCCCATAACCAAGTGAGGAGTCTGCCTAAACCGCAGAGACAACGTGGTCTCGTCCGCCTCCGTGACAACAACCACGTGCGCTTCCCGTTCGTCAATCTCCATCGATGCGGTACACGGCTGATCGGCGTGCAGCTCCACGGAATCACTGGCCTGAAGAGTCCGCCCCTCGTACAGCAACAGCTTGGCCGGATGATCATCCACCCAGCTTACGGAAGCCAGGCATCCTTCCGCCTCCAAGCCGGTTCCTCGCAGTTGGCTCGCCGTCCCCTTCATGCTGATCAGGGTCAGATCGCGTCGGGCTTCTCCCGTTGCCCGCACTTCATAGACGTCTCCCCGATCCGTGCCCGCGAATGCCAGCGGCGAAGCGCTTTTCTTATAGGGATGGAGCACGGTGACGAATCTCTCGCCCAGAGCGGGATTCCGGGTCGTGGCGGCCACGTGGTACTGCGGCGGCTTTTCGGTCTCAGGTGGGACCTCATTCTCTTTGAACACCCTACGGGCATCGCCGCTGCTGTAGTAACGATCGGTCTGTTCAAAGTCCAGCTCTTTCGGTGTCAGAAAACCTACGCGGAAGTACACGCCCTCTTGCTCGACCTGCAGAATACCGGCATCGGCATCGATTTGAGGCGGGCTGAGAGTATGCAACAGCCAGTTGAAATGCACGGGTTTCGGAGCCTTCAAATCATCGATGACCAGGAAATAATCCGGCACGCAGTACAGTATCTGTCGACTGAAACGTTCGAGCTTGCCGCCGTAGGCCTTGGCGGCCTCACCGGTCGTGAGATCATAGCCGGTTCCGGTAAAAAACGCAGTGATCTCGCCCGAGGCCTCAATGCTTCGGTAATGCTGTCCCTCGCCGTCCACCAGGATGGTATTCTTAGACCGCGTCTGCCTGTTGAACAGATAGTGCTGATCGCTGCCGTACCAGTCATACCAGCCGGCGGAGATGGCCAGGGGCTCATTCCACGCACTCACAGTGAAGGAATTCTGATCACCGTGACTGTGGCTGACACTGCCCAGCGGACTGCTCTTAAAATACAGACTGACGTCGTCTCTGGCATTCAACAGATCGGAGTGTAAGGCCACCTGGCCGATGTCATGGAAAGCTTTTGATCTGGGCAGGTCGGTGGGAGGCTTCGCCTCTAAGTCCGCCAATCGATCACTGTAGCGTAACAGGAAGAAGTACGCTCGCACGTAATCGTCAAACCACCTGCCACTGCGTTGCTGCAACTGTTGCGCGTACCACTTGAAATACCCGTTTTCGGCACCGACGGCGAACATGATCATAGCCGTGTAATCGGAATTGCTCAGAACGTCAAAAGCCGCTCCGTCACCGAAGCCGTTGGCATACTTGCTGCCGGGGGGCTGGAAGTACATCTTGAAATAACCGGAATTCTGATACCAATCCTTGGCAAACAAGTCGGCCACTCCGGCTACCTTCAACAGTTCGGCTGCCTCCAAAGCGTGGGCCACACTCGACTTCCAATAGGAGACGCCTTCGGACCAACCGCCGTCCTTGCCTCCCCACGGCGGATAATGATCTTCATAAAAGCGGGCCGTAAAAGCCAGCCATTCCTGAGCTTCGGGTAAGTCACTGAGAACCAGTGCGGCACGTGTCAGATAACACAACGAACTGATGGCATGCGAACTGAAGGGCTGATTGGCCAAGGGTCGCACCTGAAGACGATACAGCTCCCTGCCCCGTGCCAAGAGTACAGAACGCACCAGCGCCAGTTCCTCCGGCGTCAGTGTGTCGTAGATCCAGTCGACGGCGGCACTCATCGATGACAGAATCCAGCGTCCCAGATCGTCATGGTAGGCACTGCTTGTGGTGCCGCCCACATCCCAACTGCACACATGTTTGATCCAGCGCTTGGCCTCTTCGGCATACATCTCATCGCCCGTGATCAGATAAGCAAAGGCCAAGTTCTCCATGTTGCCGCTAACCTGGCTGGCCACCTGGCGCATATCTCGCCAATGGTTCACTTCCCAACCGTCCGGATACGGCTCGGGCTCCTCGGGCAAAGGAGTGACCACTATACCGGCGGTACGGGCCAATATCATCTCCGACAGCTGCCGAAACGGAATCTGTCTGCGTTTTGCCCGCAGAGATTCCACGTCGTCCGGACGGAAGTAGATCCGCGGGTGATCCGCATCAGCCGGAGGAGGCGGAACCCGTGGCAACGGACTCCGCTGCGCCTCCGAATCTTCCGTGCCGCCTGCCCACGGCTCCAAGGAAAAATCATCCAGCCAAAGCTCACCCGTACCCGAGAGATTGATGTTCAACCAAATCTCAGCCGTGCCTTCGGGCACTCTCGGTGACACACCCTCCATAAGATACCAGTCATGAGACTCAGGTTCGGGTCGAAGGAAGAAGTTGCCAAGCACTCTCTTGCCTTCAGCGTCGATGAACTCGATTTTTACCCAGGCATCCGCATCCAACCTGTCACTGCGGCACCAGAGACTGACCCGATAGCGTTCTCCCACCGTCGGCGTGAAGTCACGTATCGGATTGGTGCCCACCCTGGCTACCGAATCATAGTCGCTGCCTGACAGTCTCAAAGAATACCGGCCGCTGTGCGGCGAATTGCCGTCGAGCCCGGCTGCTACCGTTTTCGACTGCACAATCCATTTCCATCCCGGCGGCAACGCGCTTTCCGCACCGTGATCGAAGTCTATCAGAACGGCCGGCTGTATCTGCGCCCAAGTCACCGACAGCCAATTTATGGCAATAATGAAAGCCAGTAGTGATTGCCATGTTACACATCGCATGTTCACACTGACCACCTCCGGATCTGATCTGAACCCGTCTCTACTCCGATATTCTGTCAAGCGACTCGTCTACCTTCCTGCAAGGAAATGATCTACACAGACACGATATTGGCATGACACGCTGACTATTGACGAAGGATATTTGATCCTCGAAATGAAAGCTTACATATTCCTTGAAACGATTCCTTGGGAGGTTGGAATAGATGTCGTACAGTAGACGGCTCGGAATAAGCGCTGTTCTCTTGCTGTCGTTGGCCGCCTTGGTTGGCATGGCCCAGGCCAAGACCCCGCTGACCGTAGGCACGTGGGTCACGTTGGATAGTTGGGAAAGCACCTATGGCCCGCAGATGGATCTGTTTGAGAAGACCAACCCGGATGTCGAACTTGATGTGATGACTATCGCGGGTCACTCTGAGTATGCCGCCAAAATCGCGGTCTTGGCGGCCACGGGAGATATCACCGACGTGTTGCAGCTACCTTCAGAACAGGTAGCTCCCCTCGTCGCCGGAGGCATCTTGGAAGACTTGGATCCCTGGATTTCAAGAGATAAGAATCTTGACACAAGAGCCTGGAATCCGGGTGCGGTCAATGCCATGCGCTATATGGGCATCATGTTCGCCATGCCGGGATTTGTCGTCAACTACACCTACGCCTACAACAAGGACATACTGGCGGAGCGGGGAGTTGTACCGCCGGCGGCGGACCAATGGGTGACCTGGGATGAAATCCGTGACATAGGCAGACGATCCACAGTCGACATCGACGGCGACGGTGTGCCTGATATCTACGGATACTTTCATGGCAACAGCTACACCGAGATGATCCCGCTGATCTTCCAGGCCGGGTGGCACATGTTCGATGAAGACGATCTCCTCGACATAGACGCACCGCAGGTGTATAAGGGCATGAACTGGCTGTTGGCGCTCATTCGTGAGAACGTACACGGCGGCAGCCGCCCTCTGTTTTACCAGGGGAAAGTGGCCACCATGCGACTGGGCAGCTGGGAGATGAACAACATCATGAACGCCCAGACCCCCGTGGGCGTGACCTCAGGTATCCAGGATGTCACCAAAAAAGAAGTCGCCTATGTGACCTCATTTGCCATGACCGCCAACTCACGTCGCAAAGACACGGCCTGGCGCTACCTGAAGTATCTCGCCTCCCGCGAGAGCCAGGAGTTCGTGGCGGCACGCGGCCGGGTTCCCATACGGCGCGACGTGTCATTTCCGCTCGAAATGCGGGATATCCTCATGGGCCTGACGAACTCCCTGGGCCACGCCGAACCCTATCCTTACCACATCCACTCCGACTATATACAGCGGGCCTTCAACGCCGGCATCGCGCCCGTCTGGCAAGGCCGAGCGACTCCCGAGGCCACCGTGCCCGAGCTCCAGCGCACCATCAACGCCTATCTGCGACAGCAAGGTCGCTAAAGGATTTGGGACCGTGGGTTGTCCCACGGTCCCTTAAATCTCACACATCACACAGAGCATAGGTCTTTTTGAGGGCCTCCAACCAGTCACCCTTGGGCACGAATTCATGCCCCACATAACCCTGATACCCACTCTCTTTGATGGCCCGCATCACCGCCGGGTAATAGATCTCTTGTGTGTCATCCAAATCATTGCGGCCCGGATTTCCCGCAGTGTGAAAATGCCCGATATACTCGATGTTCTCCGTGATGGTCCGGATCAGGTCACCCTCCATAATCTGCATGTGGTAAATGTCATACAGCAGCTTGACGCTGGGAGAGTCCACCGCCTGGCACAGCTGCACACCCCAAGAGGTCCTATCGCATTGATAATCCGGATGGTTGACCTTACTGTTGAGCAGTTCCATACACAAAAGAACTCCGGCGTCTTCGGCCTGAGAGGTGACTCGTTTCAGCCCTTCGGCACAGATCTCAATTCCGGCCTCATCATCCAGACCTTCACGATTGCCGCTGAAGACGATCAAAGCCGGGATACCGGATTTTTTGGCCTTGTCGATGCTTTCCCTGAGCTCTTTCTCAATCCGATCATGATTGGAGCGTTTGTTGAGTCCGTCGCGCAGGCTTTGGTGACCGCCCATGATGGCGATCTGCAGCCCTTCGGCCTTTACTTTTTCCCAATGCTCTTCAGGTAACATCTCTACGGAATCAAAACCGATCTCCGCCGCCGCCTTGATAAGTCCCTCCGCCGTCGCTTGCCGAGTAAAGGCCCAATAACAGACTGACTGCTTTATCCGACTCACAGCAAACTCCCCCTTTGGCTCTTCTTTGCCTTGGATCCGTTCACCGCATGTCTTATTGTGCGATTTGTCGTATGAACTCCATTTCCCGTATGAGATCGGGACCGGTGAGCTTGCGCTCAAGGTGCCGGGTGGCATCCAACCGAAGGACACGCCTGTGTATTTCAACAGGGATGGAGCCTGCATAGATGGGCAGGTGACTGTCATCACGTCCCCGGCTATCGGCAAGGTAGTTGCCGTTCCAGTGAACATGACAGATCCACTCGCCTGCATCCAAATAGCCATTCAACATCCGCAGGCGTTCATCCAACGACGAAACCCGCTGTGCCGTGGTGGTGGCATGGCTGGTGTCCAAACAGAGCTTCACTTGCGGACGATCAATATCCTTCGCCAATTGCAGCCAATCGTCCGGCAACACGGCCAGGTAGGTGTTGAGCGCCTCAAGATCAATATCTTCCGGTGAGTCCTCCGGACGGCAACCATCCCAGTACGAGCGGCTGTTTTCAACGCAGATGGTGATTCGGTACCGCTCAGCCTCCTTGGCCAAAGCGCGCACCCCATCCACAAACCTTTCGTACTCCCCGACGATCTCACCGTTCCAGCGGTAGGGAGCCGTATGTATGACCGCCTTTGAGGCCCCTGTCCGGCCGGCCCAACGGAGGGCTTGGATCAGCATATCCAAAGATTGGCTGCGCCACTCATCGTCGATGGCGGCCAGACTCAGCCGGCGGCCGGAAATGCTGTAGGGCAGATGCACGCACTCAATCAAGCCGTCCCAGGGCTTAAGCCTCTCAAGGTGCTCCTTTTCCTCAGCTGCAGTGATCCCGGCGGCTATGGGCACCTCGATCCGCAACCCCAGACGCCGAATCAGCCAGGCTCCCACCGCGGGGACACACATCAACCCGTCAAATATGCGCTCCACCGGAGGCATCCTCCTCGCTCATGAATCAGCTTGCAATCGTGGTCCTTGCCTTCCTACTCTCAGGCTGTCGTCTACGGTACCACCATAGGCCGGCGGTAAGGACGATCCCTTCTCCCAAGTGTCCCAACAGCGTGGCCACGGCGCCGCCCGCGGCACCGAAGCCGGTCAGAATCCTGAACCCCGGCCCGACACTCAGGGCCACCAAAGAGACGTTCACGACTTTGCCCACAAAAAGCACGGGCGTGTGCCGCTGAAGCATCAAATGCCCGATGTTCCACTCATGCCAAGCCAGCACCACAGGCAACAAGACCAGCCAGCGCATGGTCTGAATCGCCCCCGGCACCAGATTCTCAGGTGTCCCCATCACCCGTCGCAAGGCGACCAGCGCCGCCGGGGTATAGGAGAGCAGATAGATCACAATAACGCTGCTCAGCACCACCAGCACAAAAAAGCGACGGATGGCTCGCTCATTCTCAGCCGTGCCGTCGGCGAAAACCTGCACCGTCTGTTGAAGGCCCCATACCAGAGCCGCCAGTACCCAAACCAGACTCCATCCCACGGAAAAGGCGGCCAAGACATCCGGCGGCACGCTCTCACGGGCCAATCCCGCATTGAGTAACATGCGGCCCAGATTGTTGATGATACCGGAGGCCAGCAAAGGAGCCAAAAAAAGGAGGATTGACGATACCGCCGTATCGGCCGCCGGGCGCTTTGCCTCAGCATCTGATGCCGGCCGCCAATAGCGAGTCTTGCGTCCCTGCCAAAAAGCGAGTGTGGCTTCCACACTCATCCCTACCAGGAACGTAATCGATCCGATCGCCCCGCCCCAGTGAGGATAGAGGCTGACCAGTACGGCGATAAGCGCCACCATGACTATCAGGCGGATGATCATCCCCAAAGTGATAAAGCCCGTACGCTGTTCGCGAATGATGAGTCCCTGGAAAAAGCAGCGGAACCCGGATATGACAGGCAACACCAACAAGAGGCGGAAGGCCAACACCGCCGTGGGCAGAAGCTCAGGGGCCACCCCCAAGACCGATCGGTATAACCACGCCAACGCCGGCGAGAGCGACAGAGCGGCTGACACGCCCAGGAGGGCCGCCAAGACCATCACGACAGCGCGAAAGACCACACGCGCTTCTTCCCGGCTGCGGACCAGAGTCACCGTCGAGGAGCGGAGCATGACCGCCGCGTTCTCAAGCAAAGACAGTGTCGACATCCCCACCGCATAGCCAGCCAACGCCACCTCGGGCTCAAGTGTTCTGCCCAACCCGATACTGATCACCCAATGACTGCAAGCCATGATTACTGACGTGAATCCTAAGGGCAAATAGAAACGACCTAGAGTAGACAGAGCCGGAGCCTTGTGGCTCTCGCGTGACAACTGCTGCTGCACCCTGAGGCTCACCGACTTTCTTAGAATAGATGAAGATAACCTCTCTCATGCTTACTGGATAGGATGGCCGGTTCCTGCTCAGGTTGCCGCTGAACCTAAAACATGCTGAGACCCAGGCCGGCACTTAGATGGCCAAGTAAAGCCAGCCCTCCCACGCTGTTGCCCTTGCTCTCCAGCGCCGGCCCCACCAGACCGATGCCCATCCGCCCCGGCACACAGGCCATGATGGCTCCGCTGACTCCGCTTTTGGCCGGTATACCGACACGAACGGCAAACTCCCCGGATCGGTCGTACATGCCGCAGGTGACAAGGAAGGCGTTGACTATACGCAATATGTGGTCGGAAATGCCAAGCGGCACAAGGCGGGCGAAGACCAGACCCATGTGTGCCAAACCGTCGCAGTTGACTTCGAGGGCGCATAGCCTGATGTACAGATCCACCGTCTCTTCGGCGGAGACTCTTAGGATATCCAAATCCCTTAGCAAATGAGCCATGGCCCGATTTCGGTGAGCCGTCGCTTCTTCACTGCGATACACCGCTTCGTTGATGCCGAAAAACCCCGGAGCACACATGCGCCCGGCCAGATAAGTCAATTCCCGCCATGCGGCGGCATAGCCCATGTTCTCCACCAAGAGCCCACACACGGCGATGGCCCCCGAGTTGATCATCGGATTAAGCGGTCCGGACTCCCCGGTGCTTTCTAACTTGGCCAGTGAGTTGAACGGTTCCCCCGTCGGCTCCATGCCGACACGATCCAGGACCGGCTCAGGGCCCAAACGCCACAGCGCCAGGGTAAGGGCGATCACCTTGGCCACGCTCTGCAAAGTGAAGGGCGTTGCGGTATCTCCCACTGCGGCACGCGTGGCGGAGCCGGAGTAGACCACAACGCCCAAGCGTGAAGGATCCGCCTTAGCCAACTCAGGGATATAGGTGGCCACACGGCCCAGATCCAAGACCGTCTGAGCCCTTCGCCACGCCTCTTCCAAGGCATCTATCAAGCTGAGACACATCCGGTGAGACCTCCGATTTTTGACTTGAGGTCTTAGTCTTCCCGATGTGTCTTTGGTTTTTCACCCGTCGCCTTTGAGCAAGACGAACGGCAGCCTGCCCCGCAGTGCCTCAACGGAGTTACCTTTCCGCCCAATATTCATCCAACACTCTTTGGGCTTCTTTGAAGTAGTTTTCGAGAGCCACACGCGCTGGCTGCGCCCCGCTCCAGGCATGCCGAAGAAACTCGTTCTCCATCGGTATCCAAACCTGCGCTTCGACAGGCGTGATGGTGATGGGCTTGCTGCGCTGCATGGCCTCAATCATCATGGGCCAGTTGGATGTCAAGTTGAAGTAGCGGCGATCCAGGGTGAACTTGCGCACCGGCGACGGCCGCTTCTGTTCAAACATGAACCACCAACCGCCCACTTCGCTCGTCGTCAACCACTTGATGAGAAGCCAGCTTTCATCGGGGTGTTTCACGTTGGAGGCTATTCCGTAACCCCAACCGCTGACCTGTGCCAACCACGTCTCCGCACCGTCGTTGTGGGGGATGAGACCGACACCGATATCGATATTGGGGTTTTGTTGCTCTATAATGAACAGCTCCCACACCCCGCCGATCTGCATCGTACGCTTCCCCTGGGCAAAAGTACCGCCCGTGCGGTTTACGTACTCCGAAATGGCGGCCGGTCCGCCGTTTACCTGGTGCGTGAAATCCATCACCCATTCCACGGCCTCGATACCCTCAGGCGAGAAGAAGGTATAACGCCTGGCATCGGGGTTGGCATATTCGCCGTTGTTGGAATGCAGCCAGGAGATAAACCAGCGATCTCCTCCGGCCCGAACGTCCACCCCGAGCATCTCCAATCGGCCGTCACCGCCAAAACGCGACAGACGGCGCCCCAGTGCGGTGAACTCTCTCCATGTCTCGGGCAGTCTTTCCGCGTCCAGACCGGCCTCGGCAAACAGGTTCTTGTTGTAGTAGACGACGCCGTTGGCTCCGGCACCTGTGGGCATCGGCAAGACGTACGTCTTATCCCTCCACGTACAGGTCTGGAATTCACTCGGGAAGAACATGTCCGGACGCACATCCCGGTCCTGTCTCAGGTAGGGATCCAAAGGAACGATAAGCTGACTCTCAGCCAGAGCGGGTACTTCATGCCGGCCGATCATCATTACATCCGGAGGCGCCCCGCTGGCCACGGCGGTCACAAACTTCTCATAGCGTTGACGGCTGTCTACAATGACATGTTCGACACGAATGCCCGGATGGGCGGCTTCAAATTCATTGACGATCCGATCCATTAGGGGAATCCTTGTCCCGCCCCAGATGGTCCACAACTGCAGCGTAACGCGCGGGCGTTGCTCGGCGGCCCAACCCAGGGACGTCACACCCAGACAGAGTAGCAGTGCCAGCACAAGTCGACCACGACGATCCCGACTTCCAATGATGCTGCTGCGCATTCTGGTTACCCCCGTTCTTCCTTGAACTCAAGAAGAATCGTTTATGAATAGGCGCGGACTTCAAAAAGACGTGCGTGATCCACTTCCCATGCACCCAACGCCTCAAGCTCCATTCGATCAACGCTCACCTGCTCATCCAAACGGATCCGCAGCTTTCGCTGGTAATTGCCGCGAATCTGACGTTCGGTGACCAGCTTGTCACCTTGGTACAGACGAAGATCGAAATCGCGCAGCGTCTCCGGCTGCGGACCCCGAATGCTCTTGTTGGCCACAAGCTCTGACATCGACAACCTCAGCTCGCGATGCAGGCCCGTATCGAGGGTGAGCTCCACGAGTGAGATGTCCTGAGGTTCAGACCAGGCCAGCGACAGGCTCTGGGGCCATCCGGCTTCAGAGATCCACATGTTCTCGCTGCGAGCCAAACGGCGAGTTATGCCGTTGGTGACCTGCGCGGGTTCACCGCCGGCTATCCAGCTGGAAGATGACACCTCGGCTTGCCCGGCCAGATCCAGCTTGTCATTTGCCGCCATCTCCACCAGATAAGAATCATCGCGGAGCAGCTGCTGCTGAATCCGCCCGAGCCACGGATCTTCCACGCACACCCGTGCCGCAGGCAGGTCATTCTGACACGCCACTGCTGCTGCCGTCCCGGCGGCCTGGCCCACCAGAGCGCAAGTGCCCATGACTCGCGTGGAGCCGAAGGCCACATGGCTGGCACTTATGTTGCGACCGGCCATAAACATATTCGTCACGTTGCGCGAATAGAGACAGCGCAGCGGTACGGAGTAAGGTTGATCCACCCTGACTGCGAAATTCGGCCGTTCATCGGGTCGGTCGATGCCCTCCGGTACGTGTACATCGATCGGCCAGCCGCCATAGGCTACCCGATCCGGGAACAACGGTGCCTCTTGAACATCGCGCTGAGTCAAGACATGATCTCCGTAGAAGCGGCGCGACTCTCTTTTGCCGGGAACAAAGCCGATCCAGTCGAGAGCCCAGTTGTCCGCCCCATGGTCACCGCCGTTTTTGATGTGATCCCATACACCCAAGGCGATGGCCAACAGCTCATCGCGGATGAGCTCATTGTCCTTTATGATGTCAAGCTGACCGCCCCACTCGATCCACCAGAATCCGTAATCCAACCCTTGGTGGTTGCGGTATTTGAGGTCTTCTTCAGTGAACTTGCGAGCCCAGGCGGGTGGTGTAAACGGCATGGGCCGATCGTAACGGCGAGCAGTGAAGGTTATTGACGAGCCGAGAACCTTACCGTCTCCCTTGGCCACCGGCGCCAGCGACTCGCCGTAGTCGTCCTTTCCTTCCCGACCGTAGCGGTAATCGGCGCCAGCCTCCAAACCCAATCTGCCGTCGCCCGTGCAATCGATGAAGTATTTGCCGGTAATAGTGAAAGTGTCTTCCGTCGACGGACGGCTGGCCAGAATATGGCGGATACGCCGCACCGGGCCAACCGGATCGATGCCCTGTGTGCCTTCAGCCACAAGATCCGATGCCGTCGGCAGCTTGTCGTCCGCCACCACGGCTCCGTCACAGACGGTGTTGAGCAACAAAGTGATGTTTGGCTCACGTTTCACGGCATCCCAAAGGACTACGTCCCAGATGTGAGCCGATCGTTGGGGGTTGGCGACAACTTCTTCCAGTTTCAGTTCCTCAATAATGCCCGTTTCACGATAGTCAAGCCCGTCCCGTCTACGGCTTATCAATGCCTCTGCCCCGGAGATATGCATCCGAATTTCACTGGAAGAGTTGCCTCCGAGAACCGGCCTGTCTTGTACCAGAACGACTCTGCAGCCCATTCGCGCCGCGGCCAAAGCGGCGCAGATACCGCTGAGACCTCCGCCGGCCACCACAACGTCAGCGTCTAAGCGATGTTCGTGTTGTGCCACGTCTGCGATCACTCCTTGTCGTTGCATTCCGTCGTCATGGAGACTCTGTCCCCAATCCGTCTCGTTGATCGAGCTAAGACATGAGACCCTACTGCTCAAGGGAATGTTTTCCTCCAGATCGAGGGTTTCCCTTCTGAAAAGCCGGCGCTGTCCTCATTGGGACGAAACAGGCACGTGCCGGTCACAACAATCATAGAAATCACAGAACGCTGACAGCAGGACAATTCTAAGACGGCCTTGAAGTTGGTTTTGTTATGGTTGATCAACCAGTTGCGATCATGTACAGTGTAGGGAGGATGATTGATTTGCGTATACTGCTCATGGGTAGTGCTGCCGCCGAAGGCTGGCCGGGTCTTTGGTGTAATTGCGACGTATGTCAGCGTGCCCATGCGACCGGCGGCAAGGATATACGCAGTCGTTCCGGCGCGCTTGTCGATGGCACACTGAAGATAGACCTGTGTCCGGACACCTATATGCAGGCTCGCCGCGACGGTCTTGATCTGTCACGCGTTACTGACATTTTAATCACGCATGCTCACAATGATCACCTGGCGGTCAATGAACTGGCCTACAACACGCCCCCCTACGCCCACAACAATTCTGCGGTCCATGTGTGGGGAGGCGAGCGGGCTATCGAAAAGGTACGTTCCGCTACATCCAGATGGCCTGACCGGGAAGATCGCTTGCATGTTCTCAAACCTTTTCATCCGGTGTCCTTGCGAGATGGTACCTATGTCATGCCCTTAGAGGCTTCACATGCCTCGGACTCAAGTCCGCTCAACTTCATTATTCGTCGTAACGGAAAGACCTTGTTTTACGGTTTGGACTCTGGTTGGTATCCCGAAACGAGTTGGCAAGCCCAGGCGGGTCACTTCTTTGACGTTGTGATCATCGATTGCACCATGGGCAACCTGCCGCGCTCGTCAGGCCATGGTACTTTTTCGGAAGCAGTGCAAGTCAAAGAACGCATGCTGGCAGAAGGCACTGCCGATTCCTCCACCATATTTGTGGCGAATCACTTCTCGCACAACATTAACCTTCTCCATCACGAAATCGAGGAGTGGTTTGCAGGGACCGGGATCATCGTCGGCTACGACGGTATGGTCCTTGAAGTATAGAAACAGGTGAGAGCGCATGGCAATTGTTGTATTGCAGGATGTCCACAAGACTTACCCACTCGGAAAAACCGAAGTGCATGCCGTCAAGGGAGTCAGCTTCGAGATCGAGGAAGGGGATTTTCTCTCGATCGTCGGGCCTTCGGGTTCGGGTAAGTCGACCATACTCAATCTCATCGGCTGCATCGACACTCCCACCTCGGGCACGGTCTTGATCAACGGTCAAGACACCAAGGCATTGACGGATCGGCAACTGACACGCCTGCGTCATGAGGTGCTTGGTTTTGTATTTCAATCGTTCAACCTTATTCCCGTGCTCAACGTCTATGAGAATGTGGAGTTTCCGCTGTTGCTCGGCGCCTCCGCAACCGACAAGAGCGACAGACGACAATGGATAGATTATCTCATCGAGTCAGTGGGGCTGGCGGAATGGCGTAACCACCGTCCTAACGAGCTTTCGGGCGGTCAGCGCCAACGCGTGGCCATAGCGCGGGCTTTAGTCACCAAGCCTCAAGTGGTGCTGGCGGACGAACCTACCGCCAACCTTGACTCCAAGACAGGCGAGGTCATCATTGAATTGATGAAGAAGATGAATACCGAGCTGAAGACCACTTTCGTCTTCTCAACACACGATCACGACATTATGGCCATCGCCGATCACATCATTCGCCTGCAAGACGGACTGGTCGTTGAAAACACCCGCCGGTCAGGATCTGCGGTTTCCACGGAGATGTCGTGATGAGTGTCATTTTGAAAATCGCTTTCCGCAACCTGCGCCAGCATAAGACAAAGACCCTGATCATAGGAGTCATCATATCCATCGGAATCGCCGTCTTGGTGATTGGCAATTCTTTGCTCGATACCGCCACCGCGGGTATCAAACAGACTTATATTGAGAACTATACGGGTCACATCATCATCACCGGCAAGCATCGCGGAGAGCTCTCTTTATTCGGCAGCAATTCCATGGATGAGGGTATACCCGTTATTCCGGAGTTTGAGACAGTGCTCGAGTTCATCTCATCACTGCCGGAGGTTGAGGCCTTCAGCCCCCAGGCGACGCATTTTGCGGTCATCAGCATCGATGATGAGGTGCGTGGCTTTGCTCAGCTGTTTGGCATCGAGCCGGCGCTCTATCGTCGCATGTTTCCTGACAACCTCGAAATCGTCGAGGGCGGTTTTCTCGCCCCCGGGGAAGAAGGCATCCTGCTTTCGGAGGTCACCGCCGATCAGATCTCCAGAAAACTCGATCAGCCGGTCGCACCCGGTGACTCCATTTTGCTCACCGGAATGAGTCTGACCGGCGGCACCCGCGTTCGTGAGGTTGAGATCAAGGGGATCTTCCGCTTTCGCAATCCCGATCCGCAAATCGAGATGGTCTCCCTCCTGGACATCACCAATCTGCGGGCCCTGGCGGGCATGAACGTGCAGCGAGCCTCCGAAATCGTACTGGAAGAGACAGAACAGGCGCTGTTGGGCGAAATAAGCGAGCAGATGCTCTTTGGGGAAGCTGAAGACTCGCTTTTCGGAGGAGCTCTCGTCGATCAGGTGACTGTCGTTCAGCAGAACCTGTCGGAAGATGATCTGCTCGACATCTTCGGAGGCGAACCGGAGACACCGCCTCCCGGCGCGGATGAGGATTTCTCCGGAGCGTGGCACTTTCTGTTGCTCAGACTCAAAAGCCCGCGTCATATCGGTGCCGTGCAGAGGAAGCTGAACGAGTTCTTTCAAGACGAGGAGATTGAGGTCTCCCTGCAAGGGTGGACTGAAGCAGCCGGTGTGATGGCGAAAATGAGTACCGGGGTCAAGACGGTCTTCAACGTCATCATCTTGATCGTTGCCGTGGTCGCCGTGATCATCATCATGAATACCCTGGTCATCTCGGTCACCGAGCGCATACCCGAAATTGGCACGATGCGAGCCATCGGCGCTCAGAGGTCTTTTGTACGCAGGATGATCACTCTTGAGACGATCTTGATCTCCGGCCTCTTCGGTACGATCGGAGTCGTCGCCGGTTTCGTGGTCCTTTTTGTTCTAAACCTTATAGGCATCCCCGCCACCAATATCTTTCTTCAGATAATCTTCGGCGGCGAAGTACTCAGGCCGGTGCTTTCGCTGAGCTCAGTTGTTATGTCGCTCGTCACCGTGACCGTGATCGGCGTTGTGGCCAGCCTGTATCCCGTTTCCATCGCACTGAAGATTCAACCGGTTAAAGCCATGCAGAGCTAGGAGCTCGTCTCCTTCAAGGTGGACTGCCTCATGATGACAACCATTCGTATCGCCTTTCGCAACACCAGACGTCAGAAAAAACGTAGTTTCCTGTTGGGAGGCGCCATCGCCTTTGGCGTCATGATGATCACACTGCTGAACGCCTTCACGGCGGGCTTGATTGACAACGTCAAGCTCAACTTCTCATATATCATCGGGGGACACATCTTCATCACCGGATCTGAGATGACCGGAAGCGGACGCGTCATCAGCAGCATCGGCGACGACGACATCGCCCAGACCGCCTTGGATGAGATACTTCCTTACGTACAACAGATCAATCGCCGCTCTCAGAGTATGGGACTGCTCATATTCGGGGCCAAAGACTCCGTACAACGCTTGGACGGCATCAACTGGGAAGCGGAACCGGATCTCATCAAGAACCTGACCGTGATGGAAGGCTCCTTGGATGATGTGACTGATCGGCAAGCCATGGTACTTCCTCAAGCGACGGCGAGCAAACTGGGCGTAGCCGTGGGGGAGACCGTCTTAGTCAAGCTATCCACGGTGACCGGACAACAAAACCTCGGTGAGTTCCGAATCATCGCCATCACTCAGGATCAAAGCGGCTTTGGTATCGACAGTGCCTATGTCGGGTTGCAGTATCTGAACGAACTGCTCGATCTTGAGGAAGATGCCTATCAGATGCTGCACGTCTTCCTTCATGACATGGCCGACATGGACATGGCCGCCGATATAGTCCATGAATCCATCTCGTCGAAAGCTGAGGTGGAGCCTCGCTACTCCATGGGCCTGAACATGGACCGAGATGAGGATATGGAAGAGGCTCAAATGGAAGCCATTAACCAGCTGTTCGGCGGAGAGCGACAAGTCGTTGAACCCTGGGTCGGCACTAAATTTGCCGTCACCACGCTTAATGATGTCATGGCCCCGGTAATGTCACTGATCGGCGTGCTCAACACCATCGGCCTTGTGGTCTTTATCATCCTCTTGGTGATCACGATGGTGGGCATCATGAACACATTTCGCATGGTGCTTATTGAACGCACCCAAGAAATCGGCACTATGCGGGCCATTGGCATGCAACAAAGCGCGGTGCGCAATATATTCATGCTTGAGGCGCTGTTTATCGGTCTGGGCGGAGCCTGCGCCGGATTCGTCATGGCCAATGCCGTCATGCTGGTGTTGTCGTTGATCAGCTTCAATACCGACTCGGCTCTGAAGTTCTTTCTCTACCAGAACCGGTTGACGTTTCGCCTGGTTCCCGGTTCGGTGGCAGTCAATCTGACCTTGCTTATGGCCATGACGGTTCTGGCCGCCTACGTACCGGCCCGAGCCGCTGCCCGACTCAGACCCGCTGATGCCTTACGGGCCACCTACTAGCCGATGCCAGAAAACACGACGTGAGGGGTTTGCGCATGAAAAGAGTCCTGCTGACCGGTGTCATCGTTGTCTTTTTGTTTAGCTTGACCGCCCAGGCTGCCATCACGCAGTCTGACGTAGAGCGCATCCTGCGCAACGTTGACAACACCAGTAGCTTCATGTCCACTGATTTTTCCGCCGAGATGACCCTGATCTCTCAGGATCCCGAAAAAGGGGTAGAAAAGCACGTGGTGCGTATCTTCCGTCGTGATCGCGAGGACAAGTTCCTTCTGCTTTTCCAGGAGCCCAGGGCACTCAGAGGTCAAGGCTACTTGTTGGTCGACGACAGCCTGTGGTTTTACGATCCCGAAAGCCGCAAGTTCTCGCATACGTCACTGAAGCAGAACTTCGGGTCCACTGATGCCAAAAACTCCGACTTCAGACAAAGTACCTTGTCTGACGATTACAAACCCGTGTCATGGACTGAAGGTACCCTCGGAGCCTACAGTGTCTATATCATCGAGCTGGAGGCGATCCATGATGAGGTGACCTATCCTTACATGAAGTTGTGGATCGGCAAGAACCCCAACCTGGTTCTCAAAGCGGAGGAATACAGTCTCAGCAAGCGTCTGTTGCGCACCTCCTTGTTTCCCAGTTATGTCAAGGTGGGCGACAGCTACGTGCCCAACAACATGATCCTAAGCGATGAGCTGGTAAAAGGGCGTAGAACGCAAATCAGTATGAAGGGCATCTCCATTGACAGACTGCCCGACTCTGTATTCACCAAATCGTACGTGGAGCGAGTCAACCGTTAGATGCGTAAAATGGAGGATTAGCCATGACTCACAGGAATACGTTGCGCCTCCGACTCGGTCGGCTGTGTCTTACCGTGGCGCTGTGCCTTGGCCTGGCCCAGGCCGTGGCCGCCTTTGACTCTGACTTCGATTTCGATGAAGAAGAGCTGTTTGGTTCATTCAGTTTCGTAGACGAGCTCGACGAAGCGGTTCCCGCTGAGGATTTCCTCATCCAAGAGGGGGCTGACTTCGGAGGCAGCTTCAGCTTCTCCATGGATTCCTCCTGGCTATGGATCGACCCCGAACGAATCGGCCGGACTCCGGACCATGAGTCTTTGACCAGCACCCTCGAAGCCACCTTTTTTGCCGATATAAGGCCCAAGGATGATTACCGGATCTTTGGCAAAGCGACTGTCTCTTATCCGTTTACGGAATCGGAAGATCACGACACGAAGCCGGCCCGCAGCTTCGATGACATCATCGAGATCCGCGAGCTTTTCGCAGACTTCGACCATGAAGACAGGTGGTTCTTCCGAGTAGGTAAACAGACCATAGGATGGGGTGTCGGCTACTTCTTCAGCCCGGCGGATATCATCAATCTGACACCGATAGACCCCGAAGACCCGGAAGCCGACCGCGAGGGCCCCCTCTCGGTCAAGATCAACCGACCGCTCGACAGGCACAACCTTTACCTCTATCTTCTGGCCGATCAGGCGAAACGCGTCGATGAATTGGCCGTGGCTCCCAAGGCGGAGATCGTCCTTGGAGGCACGGAAGTAGGCGTGGGAGCCTATGTCAAAAAAGACCGAGCGCCGATGGCCATGCTCACCTTGAGCAGCGGTCTGGGTAAGACGGCCGTCTTTGCCGAGACCGTAGTGAAGCACGGTTCGGACAGACGATTTGTGCGCCAAGTTGATCCAACCCCGGCCAACCCCTCGGGGATTGAGATCTTCAAGCGCGATGATGGTTACTTTTTCTCCGCCACGGGCGGATTGCGTTACTCCTATGCCGATGATGAGGGCCGCTACAATCTCACGCTGGCGGCGCAGTACTTCTACAACGGTGAAGGCTATGACGAGCCCGGATTGTTCATCCAAACGGGGCTCCCTTTGCTGGCAGCCGGTAGTCTTTCAGTCAGCGATTTGGATTGGCCAGGCAAGCATTACGGCGCCGCCTCCTTGCTATGGACGGATGTTCTGAAGAGTGGGGTCTCAGCCAATTTGTTCTGCATGGGCAGCCTTACTGAGTCCAACGGCTATGCCAGGGCCTCTTTGTCCTGGGAGCCTCTGGAGCGCATCTCAACATCGGTCGGCGTATCGTATGTCTTCGGCAAAGATGGCGGAGAGTACACTATCGGGGGCCATCCCCTAACGCTTGATATGCGGGTCTCCCTCGGCAGTGGCCGCTTCTGAGAATGGAATGATAAGAATAAGATGCCGAAGGGGCCTCTCATGAAACACTTGGAGAGGCCCCTTCGGCTTTCAGCTGACTGACTGCTATCCTGTTGATCTCTAAAGCTCTGCGAGCAGACTGTCAATTACGGGGGCTACTTGATCCATGGCCTGAGCCGCCCCGATATTTCCGGCAAAGGCTCCCGCCATGGCCGAATGGATCGCGTTCTGCACACTCGTCCAGTTGGCGGTGTAAGGCATGATCCTGGGCAGACCGCTGTTGAGCATGTGCAAGAAGATACCTTCGTTCTGCGGCGTTCTGGGATCATCAAAGGTCCTTCGGGCCACCGACTTGCGAGCCGGAATGCCCAGTCCGGTGGCTGACATGAACGCCTGAGCCGCTTCATCGAAGACCAGCCATTTCAACAGCCTCACAGACTCATCGATATGCTTACTCCCACTGGTCACCGCCGCCATAAACGGATCATTCACAATGCTGAAGCTCTTGCGCATGGGGAAGGTGGCTATATCCCAGTCAAATTCACATCTGGTCCGTGAACTTCCGATGCCCCACGAACCGACCGGATACATGGCGGCCGATCCCTCGTACCAATGGTTCCAAGCTGCCTTTGCGGAGTAACTGCGTGGAGACACCTCATGCACCAACGCCATGTCCGCCAGAAACTGCAGAGCCTCCGTGGCTGCCGGATTGTCCATCACAAAGCGCGTTCGCTCTTTGTTAAACAGATCCCCTCCGTTGGTCCAGACGAAATTCATGTAATCGCGCAGATAATGATAAAACGTGAAACCCCATATATAGGGCGTCTCCTCTCCTACGCGGGTCCGCGTCGTTCTGCGGGCATAGGTGAGGAAGTCGTCCCAGGAATACTCCAAAGGAATCGGTCCCAGACCGCTTTCATTGAACTGAGTGAGACTGTACAAGATTCCCATGGTCCCGTTGACTATAGGCAGGCCATACAGCCGGTCCCGGTAGATGGCCAGCTCGACCGAGCCCTCATACAATTGCGGGAGCATACTGCGATCCACTTGATCGGTTATATCGGCCAGAAGATTATTATGGGCCAGCTCCACATATTGCGAGCCCAGCATCCACAGGGCCACATCAGGGGGCACACCGCCCGCACTGAGGACAATGATTCGCTGAGCCTCTTGTCCGCCGGAAACCTGCAAGTACTCGATCGACGTCTCAGGATTCGCTTGACTGTACGCATCAAACAACGGTTGCCATCGCTCTGCAAGGTCTCTGCTCATCACCGTGATCCGCGCCGCTTCCACAAAGGACATGGAAAAGAGTGTCGCCACGCACAACAGGAAAGTCACGAGTGCTATCTGCCGCTTCTGCATGAATCTCTCCTCCGATCAATCCGTGAAAAGACGGAGATACTCTCCATAACCCTCTTTTTCCAAATCTTCTTTCGGAACGAAACGAAGCGCTGCCGAATTGATGCAGTAGCGTAATCCATCCGGTTCTGGTCCGTCGTCAAACACGTGCCCTAAGTGGCTGTCTGCTGTTTTGCTGCGCACTTCCGTGCGCAGCATCCCGTGACTGAGATCAGTTCTTTCGACCACATTGTCCGGCACCACCGGACGAGTAAAGCTTGGCCAACCGCAACCCGCGTCAAACTGATCAAGGGTTGTAAACAGAGGCTCGCCCGATACAATGTCGACGTACAGCCCTTCCCGAGTGTTGTTGTAGAACTCGTTTTGGAAGGGCGGTTCGGTGGCATCTTCCTGCGTCACCCGGTACTGGATATCCGTGAGGCGTCTTCGAAGCTCTCGCCTGTCATAAGGACGCTGATCACTCTTCATGGAAATCCCCCGTGGATTCGTTAGGATACGGTCTTATCGTTTGCGTAGTTCCTGAGCATATGCATTGAGATACGCCTCAAAGCTCTCCAAGGTCGACTCGACCGGGCTTTGTCCAGCCAAAATGGGATTGATCCAGGTGGATGTCTGGCGAATGATCTCCAAGGGCAAATCAAAGATAGCTTCTTCGATGGAGCGTCTCGAGTGGGCTACCGCGCCACCGATGACGGATGCGAGTACCTCCGTCGGTACATCAAATACATCCCGCAAAGCGGCGATGTACGCCTGCGATGCCGTCCTTCTGGCCGGCATCAACTGCGTCTTTGCCACCCACAACTCTTGACTCCGTGGACTGGTCGCAAACTTGATGAACTCCCAAGCCGCCTCGGGAGCTTTGCTGGTCGACGACATGAACAGCGGGTTTGTCCACCGCGTGTTGGCTCTGTTCTCAGCCAAAGGCGGAGGTCCTATGCCCAGACCGAAACTCATTCCTCCGGATTTTCTGGTATCTTGAATGGCTCCCATACGCCAGCCGCCGATCCAATCCATGGCAATCCGGCCTTCGGCGAAACCTTGCCACGCAGCGATTCCCTTAGACGGTCCCGCCGCCGCGTAGTTGGCATAGAGCTCCACCAGGGCGTGGTAGGCTTTGACGGTCTCCGGACGAGTAAAGGTCACTCTATCGACCCAACCGGTCTCATAGGCTTCCGGTTCGAACCAGTCGCCGCCGAACATCCAGGTCACATCGGGCAGGATGGCCTCCGTCGCCTGGGTCAAGGCCAGTTGCTCAGCCCTTCCCGCCGCATCAACCACCGTGAGCCGCTTGCCGTACTCCATCAGACGATCCCAGGTCCACGACGTGTCATCCCAACTGCCGGGCAACAGGGGTAGACCTTGCCTTTGCAGCAGGTCCTGGTTATAAAACACCAGTTGCGTAGTGATGGTGAGGGGGACTCCGTAACGTCGGCCCTGAAACACCGGAGCCTCCCAGACACCGGGGAAGAACCCGCTGGTCTGCAGTTCCGACTTATCTCGTTCGGCCAACTCGGTGACATCCGCCGCAAAGCCGCGGACTATAAAGCCCAGCTTGTCACCGTAGCCGGTAAAGACGTCCGGCGGCTGACCCGCGGCGGTCATTACGGCCACCTTCTCCTGGTAAGCCACACCCGCGCCGCTGGTGACGAGTGTTACTTTCACCCCGGGGTGCGCCTGTTCAAATCTACTTATTACCTCTTCAGCCCACTCAATCTCTGATGTGTGAGTGCGATGGAGAAAGGTGATCTCCGTACTCGCCGCAGAGGCCGTCACACCCAAGAGCATTGCAACCGTCAGCGCCGTGATCAAAAACCGTGAGTATCTCATGAAACACTTGTCCCTTCTCGACATATTCTTTCTTCCCAACCCAACAGAGCTGCCTTTATTCGCTGTCCGCTGCGAAACCCTCCCAAAGAACCGTCTTTGCGGGTCACACGATGACAGGGTACCAACAGGAGAACCGGATTGGCCCCGCAAGCCCGCCCCACTGCCCGGGAAGCTTGCGGACGGCCGATTTGACCGGCGATCTCCCCGTAGGTGCGGGTACTGCCGGGCGGAATGCTTTGAAGCGCACTCCAGACCCGTTCTTGAAACCGAGTCCCCTTGATATCCAAAGGTATCCGGGGCGGGCTTCCGCCTCGCTGCAGGTAGTGAAGCAACGAACGCGCCCACTCGTCAACCCGGCTCGGCTCATAAGAGACCACCGCTTGCGGATACCGCTTTTTCAGAGCGGCAACCAACGCCTCCGGATCCGTGCCTACGTCCAAAAAACATACGCCACGGCACTTCGCCGCCATGATCAACCGTCCGAAGGGTGATTCGTAGAGACCGTATCCGATCTGTGGGGACGCGCTCACAAGCTGACCTCCTGCAAGTGTCGTGCGTGATCAGTCACCATCGGCAAAAGCCGCGTTCGCCGTCTCTTGTGAAACCAAGGAGAACACCGACTCTGTCAGTGAGGGATCCTGATGGACTGACCAGCCCGAAAGTGAGTCGAACGTCTCGTGAAGAACAGTCTTGCCATCTACCGTAACGATCAGATCATCGAGAAAAACCACCCCCGTCTCCCCTGATTCGGAATACGAGTTGTCGCAGTGCGGATTTGGGTAGGCTGCCGTGTTGTTGCCGAACCCCTTGCCCAGCAGAATCTCAGCGGGCAGGTCGGCAGGGATCGGAGGCCTCAGTGTTTCTTGCAGCGTTACCCAATCACCGCCTCTCTCGCGAGCGGACAGACTGAGGAGACTCTCTGTCAGACCTATTCTGAGATCGACCCAGTCCCCGGCCGTGATATCCACCGTGGTCCGCCCGATCGTCTGAAAGCCTTGTGTATTTACCCTGAATTGGGCACTGCTTTCTTGACCCAAGCCCACGAAACACATCGGATCCCAGTACAAAAAGACAGAGGGTGTCCAAGAACTGCCGCTGTACGAGCCGACTTTGGTGCTGACTTGCACCCAGACTTCGCTCCCCGTCTCCGCCGGAAAGGGACGGTACAAATGTGCATAGACGTGCATCGGTGCCTGAATCCGCAAGACTTGTCCGCCGGCTGCCGCGCCCGCGGTCAGCACGACGATCATGAACAACACCATGGTCCACGTACGCCGCCAACTCCGCATGTGTCTCTTATCCCTCCCGTTGACAATCTCGGTGCCTTCCAGGTCACCAGCCGTAGCGTTCCGGTCCCCATGAGCGTGTCACCGTCTGTTGCTGCAGCAAGACCATGGTCCTGCCGGGAACATCCTCAGAGACCAAGACTCCGGGGCCCACCACGCTGTAGGAGCCGATCTTCGTTCCCGGCATGAGCATTGCGTTGACCCCGGTCCGACAAAAATCCCCGATGTAGGCGGCGTTGGCTCCGATGTGCGGTACCTCTTTGTGGCCTTTGATGTTCTGCATCCGGGCTCCGTCGTCAAAGCGCAACGTGCCGCAGACAGTCGCCGCCCCGATATCCGTACAGCGTCCCACGACTCCGTAGACTTCCATGTAATGATACAGATAGACTCTTTCCATCAGCACTCCGCCGAACTCAGCGCAATGGGCCACTACGCAGGAATCCCCTATGGAAGAATGAGATTCTATCAGACAGTAATCCCGGATCCGGCAGTCGGCACCTATATAACAGGACTCGCCGATAATCGCACCGTTGTCAATGACGGTGTTATCCGCCACCCACAGATCACCCTTGATCACCACCCGCGGTCCTATGACCACATTTTCACCGAGAACCAGACGACCGCGTATGTCCGCCTGAGGCGAAATGTGCGCTGATGCGGGTATCCGGCTGTCACGCAAGTTCTTCGAAGCCTGGGCCAAAAAGACCTGATTGGCCTCGAGAATGTGCCACGGTTTATCCAAGTCGACGAAAAAGCCCTCGCTGACGACCGCCTCAACCGACTCGCCTGCTCTCACCATCTCATGCAGACTCTGAGCCGCCTCGGCCTCCAGAGGGGGCATTTGTCCGACCGGCACTGACGTTACCAAGCCGGGATTGTTTGTGATCCACTTCCAGGCCTCCCGACGCAGTGTAAAGACACCCGTCCAACGATAGGGACTCGATCCACGCGGATGGCCGACGATCCTGCGCAATTTACCGCTCTCGATGTCAGCAGCGATCAATCCGGCGGCATTCTCGCTGCCCGTAGGAGCGACCAGAGCGGTGGCCAATGCCTTATTGCGATTGTGAGCCTCAAGCAGCCGCCCCAGATCTTCTTGGGCGACCAGCACGTCGCCGTAGACTACAAGGCAGTCGGTGAGCGCATGTGCGGCATACACCTGACTCAAGGCCTCTGCAGTACCTCCGGGCGCCGCCTGCTCATGAAAGGTGACTTCCGAATGATGGCCCACCGCATGGCGCACCTGAGCAGCCAGATGCCCTACTACCACGATGATGTTTTGTAGGCCGAGATTGATCAGGGACTGTACCGTATGTTCTATAAGCGATACGCCGACTACGGGCAGACAAGCCTTGGGTTGGGTCTCACCGTAAGGCCACATCTTGCTTCCGCGCCCGGCCGCCAGGATCACAGCCGTTTGCATGCCGCCGGTCCTCCTCCTAAGATTCTTCCGCAAATAATACTCAGACGCGCACCTATGCACACTTGCGTATTATCAGCGCCACTCCATAGGCACTTACAATGGTAATTACGTAAGTGTGATGCTGATTCCTTCCCGGCCCGGTCTCCGCCGCCGCACAGCGGCCAAGGTCGAGATGGGAGTTTTTCACATCCCTTCTTGGCGGATCGGAAATGTAGAGTCTCAGTGGGCCTACGCAGGAAAAGGATCCTGACTCTGGAATCTAACCCAATAAGCCATACGAGGGGAGGCCGCAAGACTAATGCGAAGACACGTCCGACGTCCGAACTCGGTGTACGCATACAGTGTGTTGACAATGTTGCTACTGTTAACGTCCGCTTTGCCCGGCTTCACCAAGGAGATCACCTTCCTATCGGTGGGATATCCGAGTGCTCTGTTGACCTATGTGCAAGAGGAAGTCGCTCCCGTTTTCAAGACACGTCACAACGCTGATGTCACGGTAATCACCGCCACTTGGGATAATCGCGTAGACAGACTCGTGGTGCTGACGGCAGGGGGAACGCCTCCTGACATCGTGTCCACAGGGTTTTACTCGCCCTATGAAGAGGGTTCAATCGGCCTGTTGGAACCCTTGGATCGTTATCTGGCCAGGTGGCCGTACACCTCACGCTACCCACGGCAGCTTTGGGAGGCCCTCAGCTGGCAAGGTCAAGTGATGGTTATGCCCCAGAATGTGGCCCCACGCGCCATCGCCTATAACAAGGAACTGTACGGTCAATCAGGTCTGGATCCGAACAAGCCTCCTCAATCATGGGATGAGCTGACACAGTATGCCCGACGCCTCACGAGAATCGAGGGCGACCGGGTTACCGTCCGAGGCTTTAACGTCACCACTACCGCAGCCGGCGCCGCCCAACAGCTTTTCTGGTTTATGCGCCAGGCCGGTCTGACCGAAATCGACACCTCGACATTCACGGCCAGACTGACCGATCCCAAGACAGTCTCCGCTCTGGAGACGCTGCAGGAGCTCTATGACGTGGGTCAGATGGCTATGCCCATACTCTCCGGAGGTTTCAACCAAGGCCGCATAGCCATGCAGTACAGTAATCCTCAACAAATGCCGGCCATGATGCAGGCCGATCCTGATCTGGCGTTGAGGCACTTCGGCCTTTTCGCACCGCGTCA
>JBMNSS010000013.1:0-31980 GCA_050945315.1 Limnochordia bacterium
GTCCCGAGGGGAATACCGTCCGTCTCCACTCAACGTCCATGGCCGCGACCCGTCGGCACTCCATATCTTGATGGCAAGACTCCGGCAATCCACATCGGTGCACTGCGTTCATTTGGCGGGCAAGAGTCCCCGGGCACGGATGCGAAATGACCGACCATCGCAGGCCCGGCAGAGACTTAGGCATCCCAGTCTATCGAAGATCGATATCACGATCGTCAATGCTCACACGCCATCGCCGTGTAATACACCCGGAGCACTACGACTCATGGCGATGTAACGATCGCCGATCCAATCCATGGCCATTCCGATGGCGGTTTAGCCTTCGACGAGCGGATCGTAGTAATCCTTGTGGTCGTGGTGAAATCGCTCAAGGAACTCGTACGGCAACCGTGATAATCCCACACGGATCATATTTCCGAGCGTTTTTGTCAACCGACGCGCCGAATGAGTCGATTGAGATCCTCTGCAGCCGCAAGTGACACCGGTCGGTGAGCAAAGCCCAGGATGATCGCCCACGTTCTTGCCGGCAAGAGGCCTCGCTCACCGGCGCTCCGTCCTTCTGCTTCACCCCGGCGACACACCGCCGATTTCTTCCAGAGAGCACTACGCAATGCTGATCCCAGAGAAGTGACCACTCTTTCACCGCCGGAACATCAGCCTCGACTATCACTCACAGCTAAGCACGTCGAAAGCAGGCCAAATCGTATCCTCAACGGAGGCGGAAAGATGAGACGAACTCCACGCTCATGACCCTGCCTCGGGAACCGAATTCAGGCAGCAAGCGAATTGTCCTCGTATCAGCCCGCTCCTGTCTGAGCGGTTCATGCCTCGTTCAGACATAGGCCACGCGCCCTCTTGCCGGACCGGACTCATAATCCAAAGACAGAGATACATTTGTCCGCTATAAACAGGAATCATGCCTTGATGGGCGGAAATGATGACCAACCGAAGTTAATGATGCTGACAAGGCTATCGCAATGATAAGGAGTCTAATCAGAAAAGGAGGCAAGCGAGTTGAAGAGGAGTCATCGGAATCTGAGGCGGGGCAGTCTGCTCGCACTGGTACTGCTGCTCACGGTCACCGCGACCTGTGCAAAATCCACCATGCTGACGCTGCAGGTAGACAATCGTACCCTTTTCACTACCTGGGTAAAGGGAGTCATTGAACGCTTTGAACAGGAGAATCCGGATCTGAAAGTAGACCTATGGGTGCCCACCGGGAGTCTGCTGGAGCAGATAACGGTGCGCATAGCCGCCGGCATGCCCTTTGATATCGGCCTACACGACCCATACGCCATCCTCGACTTTGCCCGGCAAGGAATCCTGGAGGATCTTATGCCGTATGTGCAGCGCGACGCCGCACACTTTGAAGACTGGTATCCACCGGCTCTGGAAATGACCCGGTTCCGGGGAGGGCTCTACTCACTGCCGCGCGATCTGCAGTTCTACGGCGTGTACTACAATGTCGATGCTTACGCCGAAGTGGGGCTGGCCCGTCCGGATGCCGACTGGACCTATGATCGGCTGGCCTCAGATTCAAAACGACTGGTCAAACAAGATGCCCAAGGCAACACCCTGCGCTTCGGGTTTATGCTTCCCAGATGGCGAAGCTGGGTTATTCCCGTCTGGGCCTTCGGAGGAGATTTTGTCGACAGCTGGACCGATCCGACGCGTTTCACGGGATTTGCGGAGAATACCTTGCGGGGTCTGAACTTCCTGCGTGAATTCGCCGAGACTGGGGCCATGACTCCGACGAACAAGCCTGTCTCTGAGCTCAACGCCTTTGTACAGCAGCGCATGGCCATCGGAATGTCAAACACTATAGACATGGACACCTATCGCAACATCGCCGACTTCACGTGGGACGTGGCCGCCATGCCCATCGGCCCCAACGGCCGAACGACCGTTATCAACGCCCTGGGCTGGTTCATGCTCAGCACTTCACCGCACAAAGACGAGGCGTGGAAGCTGATGCGCTATCTTACTTCCCAGGAGTCCTTTACCGAGCTGATCAAAACCGTCGGCGTGATTCCTCCCGAACGCCGACTGGCCATGAACGTATGGGTGCCCTATAGCGACCGTCCGGAGCACCGTCATCTTTTCTTGACCGACGCCGATCTGTCCATTCCCTACATCGGAGCGCTGCCCAAGGCAGTCTATGATCCCATTGAGCGGGAAGGGCACGCCCTTGTCTTCGGTCAGAAGGCACCGTCGGTTGCCCTGGAACACATGGAGCAATCGGTCATGGCCGCTATCGCCAGCTACGGGAATTAGCACTCACGCCGCACGTTCCTCGGCTTAAGCACTTGCAGACAAGAGAGCTCGGGGCTGTCCCGGAAGCAATCTCGGGACAGCCCCGAGCCGTTCCTCAAGCGATGAAGACTACTTGGCGCGACAGATCAATTCCGCCAGAGTGCGGACGGTCACGCCCGTGGCGCCTTTGCTCTGGTAATGCTTGTTCTTCGAGGTGGTGCTGGTCCCCGCGATGTCCAAGTGCGCCCAGCGAGCCTCTTCAATAAACTCACTGATGATCAATCCGCCGGTGATGACTCCGGCATCACGCCCACCCGTATTCTTGATGTCCGCAACATCGCTCTTATACTGCTCTTTGTACTCCGGATCGGCGGGCAAGCGGCAGTAGCGCTCTCCGGCAAGGGTACCTGCGGCCGTGATCTGATCAGCCAATTGATCGTTGTTGCTCATCAGCCCCGTGTACAACGTACCCAAAGCCACTACACAGGCACCTGTCAACGTGGCGACGTCGATAATGGTATGCGCCCCCAGCGACTCCGCATAGGCCACGGCGTCAGCCAAAATCAGTCTGCCTTCGGCATCGGTGTTGTCGATCTCAATAGTCTTGCCCGTCATTGTCCGCACGATATCCCCGGGTCTTTGCGCCGTTCCGGAGGGCATGTTCTCCACGCAAGGGGCCACGGCAATCACGTGCTGCGCCGGCTTAAGAAGAGCAATAGCCCTCATGGCTCCCAGCACGGCCGCGGCTCCGGCCATGTCGGTCTTCATCTCGGCCATCCCCGCACCGGGTTTAAGACTGATCCCGCCTGAATCAAAACAGATGCCTTTGCCGACCAAGCCATACGGACGCTCATCATCCGAACCCCGATAGCGCAGTACAATCATCTTCGGTTCCTGAGCGCTGCCTTGGGCCACTCCCAGCAAGGCTCCCATCCCCAAGCGCTCCATATCTGCCCGGTCGAGAATACTGCATTCCAGACCCGTCTCCTGCGCCATCTCCGTGGCTCGCTCCGCCAGTACCGTCGGAGAAAGCGCGTTAGCAGGCATATTGGTCAAATCCCGGGCCCAGTTGGTCGACTCGGCCAGTATCGTTCCCCGCTCGACGGCCTCTTCAATGATCTCGATTTTCCCCTCATCCAACTCGAGAATCTCAAGCTCAACATCCGGGCGCTCGTCACTCTTGCTCTTGAAGGCGTCAAAAGAATAACGTCCCAAGATGGCTCCCTCTGCCACGCTCTGAGCCGCGGCCGCGGCATCCAGCCCGCCGATACCCGCTCCGTGAACCACGGTGGCAATGCTCCGCACATTGCCTTTGGCAGCCACCTTCACTGAAGTTGCGGTAACCTGGCGCACCCGCTCAGGGTTGAACTCCTCGCTTTTGCCCAGACCGACAACCACTACCTTCCGATATGGGGTTCCCGAAGTCAAATGGATGACAGCCGTCTCGTTAAGCTCGCCTTTCAGCTCACCGCTCTCGATTAGTCCGGTGATCAGGCCTCCGATCTGACGGTCAACCGCCCCGGTGGCCCCTCCGGGGTTTTTGACCCCTTCAAAGAGATTCACGATGATGGCATCGACCTGCGCCTCTGCGATATTGCCAACCTTGACATGCAATTTCATCCCTGCAACCCCCATCCGCTGTATCCTCTGTACAAAGATGCGGCGGCGGACTGACCCACCGGCCCGCATCCGGCCGTCCCGGAATGCCTCGCCGAAGCGGCCAATTAAAGATTTCTTCTTCCAAAGCGACGTATTCCCTTGCGTGGGCGCCTTGTTTCAAGTATCATCACGTGCCGCAGAAGGTGCGATACGGCTGTGCCGACGGCCGCGGTGAGACGGCGTACTCATCCTGTTCGGGCGTGTAGGCGAAAGGTGTGGTCAAGACGGCCAAGAAACGCTCCATCACACTGAAATCGCCTTCGTCCACGGCGGCGGCCAACGCTTCTTCCACCCGGTGATTGCGCGGAATGATCGCCGGATTGGCCTTTCTCATCAGCTCCACCGGCCCCGGCGAAGGAGGTCGACGAGTCAAGCGGGCCTGCCAGCGGTCACACCAACTCGTCCAGGCATCGGTGCCATACATGGGCAGCTCTTCGGCCCGCTCCAAGGTGAGGGCCCGAAACGTGTTGGTGTAATCAGCCTCGTGACGATGCATCAAATCGAGGAGCTCTTCGATGAGCTGTTCATCCTCTTTTTCTTCATCGCCTATCCCGAGTTTGGCCCGCATGCCGCTCAGCCAATGGCGCCGGTAAATCCTTGGCAACTCCTCGATCAATTCTTGGGCCTTCTTTGTCGCCTCTTCAATGTCCTCATCCAGCAACGGCAGCAGCGTTTCGGCAAACCGGGCCAGATTCCAGCCCGCCACAACCGGCTGATTCCCGTAAGCATAGCGCCCTCGTACGTCGATGGAGCTGAACACCGTCGCCGGGTCATAGACATCCATGAAGGCACAGGGCCCATAGTCAATCGTCTCGCCGCTGATGGTCATGTTGTCCGTGTTCATCACGCCGTGAATAAAGCCCACCAGTTGCCATTTGGCGACCAACTCCGCCTGCCTGTGTATCACGCTCTCGAGCAACTGCAAGTATCGATCAGGATCCCGCGGATCCACCTCGGGATAATGCCGCTGCAGGCAGTAGTCGGCCAAGGCGCGCAGATCCTCAAGAGTACCCCAAACGCGGGCATACTGAAACGTGCCGACCCGCACGTGACTGGCCGCCACACGGGTCAAGACGGCTCCGGGCAACAGTGTCTCCCGGGCCACGCTCTCCCCCGTGGTCACGACTGCCAGGCTGCGCGTGGTCGCAATCCCCAGCCCATGCATGGCTTCACTGATGATGTACTCCCGCAACATGGGCCCCAACGTAGCTCGACCGTCGCCGGCGCGGGAGTAGGGGGTCAGGCCCGATCCTTTGAGCTGAATATCGTATCTTTTGCCCTCAGGGGTGATCTGCTCTCCGAGCAGAATGGCCCGACCGTCCCCAAGCATCGTAAAGTGCCCGAACTGATGCCCCGCGTAAGCCTGCGCCAGAGGTGCCGCCCCCTCCGGCACGTCATTGCCCGCAAAGACGGCCGCACCGTAATCACCGCGTAAGACATCGGCGCTGAGGCCCAGCTCCTCGGCCAAAGCATCGTTGAATGCCACCAACCGGGGTGCGACTACGGGGACCGGATCAAGACGTGAGAAAAACAGCTCCGGCAGCCGAGCATAGCTATTGTCAAAGTTCCAGCCGGGTTCCACTTTGTGCATCACTCCTCATGGGTGGTTTGCCTCATACGATGCTGATCAATGTACGGCGACGAAACCCGCTCGCAGGGCACTGTTCCCGCGCCAATCATAGCCTTAATATAAAGGGATAGGGACCTCAATATTGAAATTATTGATTATCTAATCCAATGTGATGTTGTCAGGGGTGTAACGTGTCACGTTAGCACCAAGAAAGGAGCGATTGTCCGTGCGGAAAACAAGAACCGACTGTCTGTTTGCGATAGTGCTGCTCAGTGCGATGCTCATCTGTGTTGTCAGCGCCGGTAAGACAGTTGAGATCACCTTGTTTGGTATGCCTCATGCCAACAACCCCGAGTGGAACGAAGCCGGAGTTGAGATGTGGAAAGAGATGTATCCGCAATACAATGACGTGCGAGTCTCCATCGTCAGCGAGGGCTCGGCAAAGCTGGTCACCATGGTCGCCGCCGGCACCCCCCCGGATATTATCCACGCCAGCAGCTCGACGATCCCGTCGTATGTGTACAACGGCTTTCTGCAAGACATCTCTCCGCTGATACAAAAAGACCGCGATTTCAACATCGGCTCATACATTCCCAGCACGGTCGACACGCTGCGATACAAGCAGGGCCTGTACGGCCTGCCGCGGGCCTGGTCGGCAGTGGCCACGATGTACAACGCCGATTTGCTCGAGGTCCGCGGCATCGCCACTCCGGGAGCGGATTGGACGTGGGATGATCTGCTCGTCTTAGCCAAAAAGGCCACCTTCGACAGTGACGGAGACGGCTACATCGACTCTTTCGGCTTTTCCGACACATGGACCCACCATCATCGCTGGCCCACCTGGGTCTGGGGAGCCGGAGGCGACCTGTACAGTCCTGACATGCGGACCGCCACTTTGAACAGCGAAAACGCCATCAGGGGCTTTGAGTTTATGACCGATCTGTACATCACCCACGGCGTGGCCCCCAAAGTGGTCGGCGGTAAGCTGGAGGAGCCGGGGATCACCAGCACTCAATCGGGTCACAACATCCACTCCGATCTTTTCAACCGCGGTCGCATAGCCTTTTTCAATACGACTCGTTTCAGCCGCCCGGTCTCTGATCTGTTCCGCTTCGGGGTCTTGGTACTACCGAAAGGACCGGTGAGCAGAACCAGTGTCATGGTCGCCGACTACTATGGTATCACTCCTTTCTGCGAAGAGAGGGATATTGTATGGCATCTGGTCAAGACACTCACCTCCCCGGCCGGCTACGAAGTGGCCAGAGATCCCTCCAAGATGTATTACTGGGCGCTCTCCCCCCACACCAGGCAAGCCCGTGATACTCTGCTGGCCCCCGACGTACCCGACATCCAGGCGACAACCTGGGTCATCGTCGCCGAAGATGCCCGACGGGCGGAGACCAACCATCCGGCCGCCGGGAGTTTCACCATTGACTTCAATGCCATAGTCACCACTACCATGTCCGTGCGACAAGCCCTGAACTCAGCCGTCGAGCAGCAGAACGCACGACTGGCGGAGTTGTGGGCCAACAAGCCCTGGTAGTCTCACACGACCGGATAGCCGCTTGGTACCAAACCGGCGGCTATCCGGCCCTCAAAGCCCCCTTTGTACCCTGACGGATCTCCCCTTCCGCCTGCCGATTTCACTGAAAAGCTCCCTGGCCCTCACCGTTTGTCGTCGCCGAAAATCCCGTGTGACATGGGTCTTGGCTCCGTCGCGTCCTCAACGTAATACGTTCGCGTGTGCACGACGTCCTTTTTCAAAAAGGAAAGCGCTCCGCGACCCTTGAATGTACCATCAATTGCATTTCTGTGAAGATCCAACTACTTGATCCGGAGGTGTCTGGTATGCACCGAAAACGCTTTGCGGAAGACAACAAGGCGAGGCGCAGGCTTGCGGCCTTGTTGACAGTGATCTTGTTATCATTCCTCACTGTGGGCGCGGCGTCTGCCGAAGAGATCGAGGAAGGAGCGGTGTTAGTCGAGACCCTTGAAGACATCGATACCTGGAGCGCCCAAGCCGGCTCACTTCAGATAGTGACCGATGAAGACGGAACCAAAGCCATGCTGTGGACCATCGATCCCGTCGGCAGATTCGCCTTGTTTCGCAATGACGGGTACGATGTCGAAGCAGAAGCGGCGGATTACGGTTGGGTGGCCTTCGACTACAAGATCGTGGGAGGCAATCCCACACTGATGGAGTTCAAATTGCAGGACTATCCGCTCTACGACGGAATGCAAGCACAGTGGGTGGTCGCATCGCCGCCGCTCGTCGATCAGTGGGTGCCGGTGGTATTGCCGTTGCGCCAGCCCAATGCGGACAATTGGGGTGAAAGAAACGAAAAGCGCCAGGCGGTCTTTTTCTTGCTGACCACTACGCAACCCGGTGCTGAGTTCTACATCCGCAGATTTCGTTTTGTACCTTCGGCCTCAATCACACCTCGCAGTGCTACGGGAGAACGCATCATGTACACTGAGCCTTCAGATTACGTTCCGCAAGAACGTCGACCCGTCTTTGCCACCGAGGCCCAACTGGATCGGGCCCGTCAGCGCATCGACGAGTACAATTGGGCCCGGCTCTTACTCCATCGCCTTCAAGGTGAAGCCGACGCCTGGCTTAAAGATCCTTTGAGCGTACCGGAGGGACCGACCGCCTACGGCCATGACTACGTCGATCCCCGCCACGGTACGCGTCTGGTATACGATCCCAAGCGGCCGCACGAGCACCGCAGCCCCGTCGATGATACATACTTCACCGGAGAACCCTACGACGGAGTCTGGCGCTCCATCACGCACGACCGGATCTCCAAGGCCGCCCAAACGCTCGCTTTGGTCTACGCCCTCACCGGAGACGCCGAGTACGGAGAGGCCGCGGCGGCGATACTCTGTGACTACGCCGACCTCTACCCACGCATGGAGATCAGAGGTCGCGGCGGTTCAGTGGAACAATTCGTGGGCAAAGGTAGAATACACGTACAGGCTCTGGACGAAGCGGTATGGATACTGCCCTTGGCCCGAGCCTACGATCTCATCCGGGATCAGGCTTTGCTCACGCCCGAGCAGCAGAAGAGTATAGAGACCAACCTGTTCCGTACGGCAGCGGATCTTCTCAAACCCCAGACTTGGATCACCCTCAGCAACATCCACGCCTGGCAAAACGCCGCCCTGACCACCATCGGGCTGTTGCTGAATGATGAATCCCTGGTTCGCTATGCACTGTCGAACTGGTACTCAGGCTTTGAACAGCAGTTGCTGGGCATCCGCAATGACGGTCTGTGGTGGGAAGGCTCCACGGGGTATCATTTTTACACCCTGAACGCCTTCAAGAACCTACTCATGAGCCTCGTGGCGGCGGATTACCCCGTCGGTGATCTCAGCCCCGTAAAGGCCATGTTTGAGGCACCGTTGGGGCTGCTGGATCCGGAACTCAATCTTCCCAGCATCAACGACAGCGGTGCCGGCAGCATCGTCAGCAGCGACACCCTGGCTTTATATGAATTCGGCTACGCCCTCTTTGATGAGCCCAGATTCCTCAATTTGCTGAACCTGGCTTATCAGTATATGGGTAAGCAGCGCAACAGCCTCGAAGCCCTGCTGTACGGGCCGGATGAAGTGCGCCCCTCGCAACCCGTCGTCGATCTGGGCAACCGCAAAAGCCTCCTCTATGACGCTTCTGGCTTGGCCGCCCTGCGCGTGGGTCGCAACTATGTGTTATTCAAGTACGGTCCTCACAGTGGGCCTCACGGACATGCAGACAAACTCTCGTTCTCTTTGTACGCCAGGGGAAAGGCGGTTTCACCCGATCTGGGTTCGCCTTCCTACGGTGCGGCGTTGTACGGCACGTGGTACAAACAGACACTGGCCCATAACACAGTGGTCGTAGACGGACAATCACAACGCAACTCCATGGGCGGCCGACTTGACTGGTGGGAAGAAAGCCGCGATTTTGCCGGCGTGGCCGCCACGGTCAGCGATGCCTATCCGGGTGTGGAACATCAACGAAGCGTGGGATTGACCGCTAATCGCTTGATCATTGTGGACCGCATGGAATCGGACGGCGAGCGCGTCTTTGACTGGGTCTACCGAAACACCGGAGAGTTGAGCGTCACAAACCAAGACGACGGTGAACGCGTTGAGCTCATGGGCTCATCCGCGGCATACGGCAATCTGCAAAACGTCGTGGCCTACGAATGTGATCAAGGGCAAATGACCCATGCGGCATGGGATGACAAAGGCATACAGATCCATCTGCACGTGGTAGCCGGTGCCCCCTACACGCTCCTCACGGCGGCCGGTCCCGCGGTTTCACCGGCTGAGACCATGGATATGGTACTCGTCAGGCAGCAGGGAACCGGCGCTTGGTATGTGGCGGTCTTTGATCTCGATAGCACACCCTCCGTAGAGAAGGTGCGCGTGGAAGAGCGGGAGGATACTCTGCGCATCTATGTCGAGACCCGTCATGGGCTCGAGGTCTATGACGTTAAGTCGGGAGTCGTGACTCCCGGATCATAAAAAAACGAGGTGATTGCACAGTGAACGTGCGTCGTCCAAGGAAAGGCTTCTTGTTGCAGTGTGTCCTGATCATGGGCTTGTTGATGACAGTGGCCGCGCCGTCGTTTGCCGCCCAGGCCAAGCTCTCTTTGGCCTTTGCCGGCACTTTCGAGATGAACGAAGGAATTGTACAAGCCGCACGAGCGTTTGAGCAGGCCAACCCGGATATCGCCATTGAGCTTCTGCCCACTGCGAGCGGACGTGCCTACTACGACCGTCTGACAGTGATGGCCGTCGGCGGCACCGCTCCCGATGTGGCTCTGGTTGCCTATCAGTTTTTGCCGCCCTTTATTGACATGGGCGTTCTGATCGACCTCAAGCCCTTTTTGAACCGGCCCGGCGGTTTGCGGGATCGGGATTTCGTGCCCATCGTCTTGGAGTCCCTCTCCTTTGACGGAAAACTGTATGCCATTCCCAGGGACTTCACTCCCGTGTCGATGTATATCAACGTCGATATGCTTGATAGGACCGGCGTAGCCGTCCCGGATCCGTTGAACCCGCTCACCAATGAAGAGTACCTCCAGTTGGGGCGTCGGGTCACCCGAGACCTCAACGGTGACGGAGTACTCGATCAGTTCCTGGCCGCCAGCTTCCCGTGGTCCGCGGCCGTACAGATCTTCGGCGGTCAGCTCTGGGATCATTATCGTACCCCGACAAAATCGACGGCCAATGACCCCAACGTCATGGAAGCCTTGGAGTGGGTGCGCGACCTGCGTCTGCAGCATCAGGTCATCCCGCCCTTCGGACAATCGGCATCCTTCCAAGCGGGACAAACGGCCACCTACTTCAGCGGCCGGTATGAAGTGCCCAATCTGCGCAACACTGCCGAATTCACCTGGGATATCCGCCCGTTCCCCACGGCACGAGTCAGAAGACCGGAACACGGAGGATCCGGATGGATGGCTTTCGATACCGGCAGCGATCCCGATGTGCTGTGGAAGTTCCTCTCGTGGCTGGGCGGTCCCGAAGGCCAGACCATCGAAATGGCCTCCGGACGCATCGTCCCCGCTTTGTTGCCGCTTTTGCGTTCAACGAGATTCCTGAATGACACCCCGCCGCAAAACCAGCAGCTGTGGCTGGAGGACATGCAGAAGGCGGCTCGACCGATCTTCCTGCAGTGGCAAAGCTCCATGGATTCCATCAATCCTCTGGTAACCCGCTTCATGCGGGGCGGAGCGAGCAGTCAGTGGCTCGTCACCGAGATGGAGCGCATCCTAGACGGCATACTGAAATAGACGGCCAAAGTTCAGGCCGCCGGGACAAAACCCGGCGGCCTGTTTGCTTTCCTTGTTGTCTTGATGTCAAGATCTAGACCAGACTCACGGGCACTGAACCGTTGGCCGCTGAATGCTCGGCGGCAAAACAGGCCGCGTGTGTATTGACCGCTACCTCAAGGCTGTTGTGCGACTCGGTATCGGTCTGGATACACTCGACGAGATGGTCAATCAGGCCTTGGAAGGGATGATGATCCACATCCCCGCTGTCAGGCACGATGGTCGGCAACGTGACAAAGTCATGTTGGCCGGGCCACTGCTTGGAGTAGAAGCGGTTGTTGCGGATGACACCCTCATCGCCAAAGACCTCTATGTTAAACACATAGGGCATGTAGAAGCGCTGGCTGGCCGAGATCTTTCCCACTGCGCCGCCGGAGAAATTGACTGTCGACACGGTGATCTGCTGCTTCTGTTTTGGCTCGTCCCCGGGACATACCGCGCTCACCTGGGTAATGAGATCATTGCCCAGTATATAACGGGCGGCATCCACCGCGTGGCAGCCACCTTGCACCATGGCACCGCCGGCCAGTGCCTCCCAGCTGCGCTGTACACCCTTCGGTCGCAGGTTCTGCGGCCCATGCCAGTAGTCCGCATGCACCACAAGCGGCCGACCGACCCAACCATCGCTGATGGCCTTCCTGATGGTCAGAATCAACGGATTCCATCGTAGCACAAAGCCCACCGCGCTCTTGACCCCCGCCTTGCGTACGGCGGCAGCCATGGCCTCCACATCCTCTTGGTTGAGAGCGATGGGTTTTTCGACCACTACGTGGATACCGCGTTCTGCCGCTTTTATGCACTCTTGCGCGTGAAGATGAGGCGGCGTGCATATGGAGATAACGTTCAATCCGGGATGCTTTAAAAGCTCCTCGTAATTGTCATATACGGCGCAATCCAGACCCATCTGGTCCGCCTTTTTTTTGGCACCTTCCAGGGTTCTGCTGCCAATGGCCACCACGCGCGTATGAGGATTGTTCATATAAGCCCTGATGTGCTCAGTGGAGACGTTTCCCGCCCCCTGTATAGCAACATTCAGCATCATACGCCCTCCTTCTCACCAATGCTTTTAACCATCATAGAGCTCCCACGAATCCACTTCCGATGCCTTCACCAAACGACCCTTCTGTATGGACAGTTGGGCTGCCTCCAGGGCCACCATCGTGCCCCAGACCGAACGCGCGTCGGCGGCTGAACGCTGACCTTCCAAAACGGCGGCGGCAAAATCCGTCCACTCATTGCGGAAGTCCTCATTGGACGCCAGAGGTTTGTCGTGAGTCGTACCACGGACGGAGACTTTGTTCCCGGCGATATACATATCGCCTTCGCTTCCTACCACCCAATGATCCCAGGCGCTTTGACTCATACCCCGACTCATCAGCAAGGTAATCGAACCGCCCTGATCAGTCGAAACCATGACCGAAAGCTCAGTGGGACCTCGTCTTGTGTCCTCGCCGTCCAAAAAGCCTCCGTGTGCATACACCTCAACGGGACGCGCCCCCACCACCCACAACAGCGCATCCATCTCGTGAGAACCGTTTCCGTAAAGAAGACCGCCGGAGGTCTTCGTATCGAAATCCCAGGGTCGCTGAGTGGCCGAACCGCGTCTGGCATAGCGCCTGCGAACGGATGATACGGGTTGACCGATCTCTCCGCCGGCCACGACTTGTCGCCCGTACATCAGGGAGTTGCGAAAACGCAGCACCTGCCCTACTGACAGCTGCAAGCCCTGTCGTTCCGCCTCTTGGATCATGGCCGCGCAATCCGCCAGTGACAGAGCCATCGGTTTTTCCACCAAAACATGTTTGCCCTGCCGCAAAGCCCCCAGGGTGACCGGGGCATGAAGATGATTGGGCAGCAGAACGGCCACCGCATCTATCTCGGGATCCGACAGCACGGCATCCGTGTCTTTGCTCCAGCGCACCTCAGAACCTGCCAGGGCCGCTGTCTCCTTGGCTCGTTCCTCATCGAGATCCACCGTGACGACGAGCTCGGTCGCAGAGACATCTCTCAAAGCCGTGGCATGTGCCTTGCCGATGCCCCCGCAGCCGATGACAGCTACACGTAGTCTCTGATCGCCTGCCACTGCAGCATCACCCTTTCCGGTGCCGGACTACCGGCTACTCGATAGCAGAAAACCCTGCTGCTTTGGCCAACTCCGACAGATTCTTGCGGGCCCGGGCCATCCGCTCATCCAAAACGTCAGGATCGATGGGGCCTCGGTCAGTCACATCGACTCGCTCCACGCTGACCATGCCGTCAAAGCCGGTCTCAAGCAGGTGCGAGAAGATGGATGCGAAATCGACGTCGCCTTCTCCGGGAACGGGGAAGTCCATCTCACGTACCCCGCCGCGGTGATCCTTGGCACAGAGTGCAGGCATCGGATCTTTCAGGAGGCGGATATCCTCTGCCGGATCAATACCTTCATAGAAGTGGACGTTACCGGGATCGTAGTAAGCCTTTACGGTAGGACGATCGATGTCACGTAGTGTCTTCAGAAGCCTCGCCGCGGTACCGGTGTTGCCGCCGTGAGGCTTGAGAATGACCGTGAGTCCAAGCTCCGCCGCATAGTCACCGACCAGTTGCATACGGCGTACGTACTCGCGGTGCTCAGGCGGTGTTGACGGATCTGACAACGGCACATCCGGCGAGATCTCCACATCAAAGCCGGAGCTCGTGACCACCTTAATTCCCAGGTAACGAGCCATGTCCAGCCGCCCCTTCATCAGCTCTACACCGTCATCCCCCATAACCTTGATCCCCGCCCACAGCAGACCGGGCGTCAGATTATGGGCCGCAAACAGCTTGGCCAAATCATCCAGTCGCTGCTCGGAATAATCCATGGGCAGCACAGGATTGCCGGCATGGTTGTAGCCGAAACCCACGTACTTATAGCCAGCGCGAGCGATACCCTCCAAAGCCCGCTCAAAAGGATACCTGGAATAGGGCAGGGCCAAACCGACAAGTCTCATCCAAAATCCCCCTCTTAAAAAGATCCTGATTCATCCCATCGCTCCTTGATGATGGGCCCCATCCTTCTGTTCCGTCTCTAAGCCGAACTTCCTGCCACTTACCGCCAATGAAGCTCGAAGAGCCCCGAAAGGAGGTTCATTCCTTCGGGGCCTTCGGTGGATTGATTATCGGTCCGTTGTCTGCTAATCCGCCAGTATGATGTTGGCGATACGTTCAGATTCAGCCAGTGCGGCTGCCGGAGCCATGGTGCCGTTCAGGACCTGTGAGAACAAGGGTGCCGCCTGCCTGTTGATCTCGGGAAAACGGATGTACGGATACGGCTTGGCGTAGGTCAGGATCGTCGGGATGCTCGCCAACAGAGGCACGTTACGCATCGCCCGGGCGAAGGTGGGGCTGCTGTAGAAATCACGCCGGGATGAGCTGGCCTTCACCGACCCATAATGGACGAAGCTCTCCACTTGCACCTCAGGGCGCATCCAGATGGCCATGACCGCAAAACCCAGGTCAGGGTTCTTTGCCCCCCGTGGAATGACAAACATGTTGCCCCAGCCCACTCCGCTGGGTGTCGCGCCCTGCGGTCCGACGGGAACGGGAGCCATACGCAACCACTGGGCGAAATCCGGATCTACAGGCTCAATACCGTGGTTCATCGCTGAGGTCTCCCAATAGACCATGGACGCTGTCTTATTGGGCAACGCGGACGTACCCGCACCGGGGATCTTGACATCGTATCTTTTCTCCAGATCGTACATAAACTCCAAGGCCTGAATGCCCTGTTCAGTGTTGAAGGCAACCTTCTTGCCGGAGGCGTCGTAGAATTCCCCTCCGTTGGAGTAAAGGTAGCTGGCAAACGTCACCCGGTTGAATGAGGAGACATACCCGCTGCGAATGAGTCGCCCTTCAGGGTCAAATTGCCGCAAACGCTGAGCATAGCTGACCAGATCATCCCAGGTCTTCAGAGCCTCAGGCCGCTCATCCAGACCGGATTCCGCCAAGTGGTCTTTGTTGTAGAGTATGCAGGCCACCTCCAGTCCCCAAGGGACACCGAAGGTGCGGCCGTCCTTTTGACAGAAGACCCAGGAAGCGGGCATGAAGTTCTCTTCGGTCAGATGCGGGGTCTTGGCTATATAACCGTCGAGTTCCATCAATGCTCCGGCCTCATACAAATCCCGTGCATACTGGATGGAGGCCAAGGTGGCATCGGGGACCACGCCGCTGGCCGCGGCCGTGAGTATCCTGTCCGCTCCGAAGGGTACGAACTCAAATCTCAGAGTAGCATCCGGATGATCCTCTTCGAACCAGTTGGTGATCTTTGCACGCCAAGCGTCGTACAGATCAGTCACGTGAGCGGTCCACATCCAGACCACCACTTCGCGTTTCGCCTTGGCTGCCGCCACACCGCTGCCCGTCATCATCCCTATGACACACAATATTAGAACCATGGCCATAAGACGTCTCATGTCATTCCCCCCCGTTAATAAAGGCAACTGATCACTTACATGTGTTTCCCTGATGTTTTCCATATTCGTCTTTGCCCACCTCCTTAATTCCGAGATCGTGAAGTCTTAGATGCTCTATGCCAAAAACGTTCAGCTTTCGGCAGGTTCAAAAGGTCTTCGTGGCGAAACATTTGGATACACCTATGCAGAAGGTGATCCTCATGAACTCTGATGCTGTGCGTTTCGCCATGTGGCTAAACGATCTAGACAGCCTTCCGACGGCAACTGTTCCGCCCGGTTACACGCTTCGCACCTACGGCGACGGTGACGCGGCGGCATGGTGTCGCATCATGACCGGCCAAGTCGGTCAGTGGACCGTGGAACGCTTTTATACTGATGTTCATGACAAGCCGGTCTTTCGCCCTGACGGGCTTTTTTTTGCCGTATGCGACAACACCCCGGTGGCCACGGCCTGTGCCTGGTGGGTGCCGGAAGAATACGGTCAGGATGTGGGCATACTGCACATGGTGGCCACCGACCCCGCCCACCGAAACCGGGGATTGGGTCGGGCGGTCTCTCTGTCGGTGATTCATTTTTTTGCCGAACTGGGAATGAGAGCCTGTGTCCTCAGCACTACTTCTCAACGTCTGGCCGCCATCAGGATGTATCTGTCGTTGGGTTTTGAGCCCGAACTGGACACGCCGGAGATCCGGGCTCTCTGGCCCGACATCCTCCGGGCCATCCATAGGCATGAGCTCGCTGAAACAAAAAGTTAACATGCGGTTATGATTATCAGGTAGGAATCGATATCGTTAATGTGGTATGGTATCGACACACGCCGTTACAAATGACATGCAGGTTGAGGCCCACCCGGGTCGACGTGCAGGATTACATATACGGAGGAGGTAGTCTTTGTGGAGGAGAACGTAACGACTCGTATGCCCCTGATTGGTGATGACGCTCCGGCTTTTAAGGCGAACTCAACGCAAGGCGAGATCAACTTCCCGGAAGATTACAAGGGAAAATGGGTCATTCTCTTTAGCCATCCCGCTGACTTTACCCCGGTTTGTACGACGGAATTCATGACGTTTGCCACCATGCAAGACGAGTTCAAAGAACTCAATGTAGAGTTGATCGGACTTTCCGTAGACGGCCTATACTCGCATATCGCATGGCTGCGCACCATCAACGAGAAAATCGAGTGGAAGGGCATGAAGAACGTCGAGGTCACCTTCCCGCTTATCGACGACCTCAAGATGGAAGTGGCTAATAAGTACGGGATGATTCAGCCCAACGCCTCAACCACCCAAGCGGTGCGAGCGGTCTTTGTCATCGACGACAAAGGCAAGATACGTTGCATACTCTACTATCCGTCGTCCACCGGTCGCAATTTCGACGAGATCAAGCGGATCATTCTCGCCCTGCAAAAAGCCGATGCCGAGGGCATAGCCACTCCCGCAGACTGGAGACCCGGCGACGACGTCATTATTCCTCCCCCCGGCTCCTGCGGGACCGCTCAAGAGCGTGTCGAGCAGCAAGACGATGACTACTACTGCCTCGATTGGTTCTTGTGCTTCAAGAGAGAGAAGAAATAGAGGTCGAGACTGAGACCTGCATGTGAGTCAGGTGACGCGCGCTGCTCAGGTGCGCGTCACCTTTTTTGGCAGGAATCTCGACCACACGCTCTGCGCTCGAAAGCTAATCGTAGCCGTCCTTTTGTCATCTTCCGGTCACAGCCAGTATCCCGTCTAAAAGAGCGTCCTTGGGCATGTCGCGTTCCGTGAGATACTCCTGCAGAGCCTCCAAGACACTCTGATCCTTCTCCAGAAGACGAAGGGCAAGCCATCGGCTGTTGACATGTCCGGCCAACATCGGATCCATCATGCGCATCACATCGCCAACCGCTTGTTCCACGGGTTCACCGTATGTTACCTGCCGCGGTCGAAGCTTAAGAACGCCGTCCGCCACACGGCGCACGGCCCTCATGAGTTCCGTAACTCCGATCCCATTGCGAGCACTGGTGGCCACTACGGGTACCCCCAGACTCTCCTGCAAAGCGGCGGTGTCCACCGCCACCCCTTTGCGTTGGGCCTCGTCGATCAGATTGACGCAGACGACTATCCGGTCAGTGATCTCCATGACCTGCAACACCAGAGTAAGGTTGCGTTCAAGAGCCGTTGCGTCAGCCATCACGATAGTGGCATCCGGCTTGCCAAAACAGATGAAATCCCGGGCCACGCGCTCCTCGGCCGTGGCGGCAAGCAACGTATATGTGCCCGGCAGATCAATGATTCTGAACGCTCCAAAGGGGCTGAGGCACACGCCCTCCGTACGCAATACCGTCTTACCGGGCCAGTTGCCTGTATGCTGCCGCATTCCCGTCAAACGATTAAAAAGGGTCGTCTTCCCCGTATTCGGATTCCCGGCTAAAGCCACCACCGGATGGCAACTCCCCCCCAAAGCCCGCCGGCGAAACCTCAGTCGCCACCGAGTGGACATCACTTACTCCTCCCCCACGCTTTTGACTCGCACGGTCCGTGCATCCGTCCGTCTAAGAGCCATAGCGGTTCCTCGGAACATGTACAAGACCGGATCACCCAAGGGGCTTTGCCTGATCACTTGGATGCGGGTGCCGGGAACCAGACCCAGATCAAGCAGACGCCAGCGCGTCTCGATGTCAGCCTCAATTCCGCAGACCAATGCCTCTTCACCGACGGCCAAGGAGGCCAGGGTCCGATGCCGGGTCATCATTTCTCACCCCGCCTTTGCTCGTTCGCTGGCCTTAGCATATGGTTCACACGGCTTCTTGGTGCAGATACGGATCTACACGCAGGAGGATTGAGATTTCGCGTCGCTGTTATGTCGCCCTGTGAGGTGTTCGACGGGGCCGAACGTCGTTTCTGGATAACGCACTCCCACGGGTCGCCATGATGTACAACGAGCGGCGGTAGCCGGGATGGAGTGTCTATGAAGACATGGGTCGGACAGCCGGGCAGGGACTCCACCCGCGATGTCGACAAGTGGGTTATTTGTGCATCAAGGCCCATCATCCACTTCACGACCTCTCAAGAGGCAGGAACCCGATCACCAATCGGTAAATGTGATTGGGTCATTCGCCAACGGCATCGCTGTGAACCGGAATCCAGAGGGGAAACCGGAGCTATCGCGACTTTGTCTTCTTTCGTCTCAAGATGTCTTTGTATGCATAGGTACACACGTGAGGCGCCCTCAGGAATAACCTCCCCTCCCCCACCGGATAGATGCTCAACACCTCCCGGATGAAGTCCATAGCCTCGACAGACAGAGACTCCTGAAACGTTGGCGAAATGAATGCGACTGTCGTCTTTTGGCACGCCGTTGGTCAGAACGTATAGCTTAGGTCGCCGGCACCGTCAAGTCCGATAGCCATCCGGCCGTAACGCGCTTTCCCAACAGGAAGAACTTCCGGTCCGGGTGCCAAAGAACATCGTTGCCGTTTCGGTTCGTCATGCTGGTATATACACCGATGTCGATGCGCGGTCTGGGCCCAATGGCAACACCGTCGTTATCCATGAACTGTTTTGAGGAACTAAACCAGAGTGGTTGCTCCGCATTGGGGCGGTATTCGCCCAAAGCAATATACGCAGGGCGCCTGTTGATCTTCGATTCCTCGGGACGTGTGCCATCCAACCTGTCGTGATGCAACAGGATGTATCGCCCGTCTGACAATCGGTAGACGGGACAACAACAAAGGGGCTGTAAGATCGGTAACCCATGGTCCTTTCGAAGTAATGGGCGAGGATTGCACCACGTCATCCCGTCATCGTCGGAGATGCTGTACCACACCATCCCGGTCATTGTACGCATGGTACAGAACAGTCTTTTGTCAGGTAGCCGCACAAGGCTGGGTTCCTGAGCAACACTGAGCAAAGGATCAGTGTAATGCCCCACACGTAACGCCTGATCTCCCCAAGCAGAAAAAGAGACCCGTATGTCCCGGGGCTCGGGGTTTTCGTCTATGTTTTCAAAGCGCATGAACTCAACCACCGATTCGGCACTCCGGGATGTTCGCACAGCCGGACTGACCCAGCGTGTGAAACCGACAAACCAGCGGTTGTCCAGATCACGCATCGGCCTCTGCCAGACGATCCAGTTCGCAGGATACGCCGGGTCCGGATGATCAAAGGGGCTTTTGGGCATGGGAACGGTCTGACCCTTGCTCCACGTACGCCCATAGTCATCGCTGTAGACTGCATCCATGGTACCCGTGATTTGGTGATGATAGTCCACGATACCCTGGAATTGGTTGTAGACAACATAGATGCGGCCCGTGGAGGAGATGAGCGGAAACCCCCAGCTGGCCTGTAATCCTTCCCCTACACGGGGTGCACCGGCTATCAGCATCGGCTCTTGCCATGTATGACCCTCGTCGCTGGAACGCGAAAACACGATATGATGGTCGCCGGCCCCTTCATAGCTGCTTTGTGTCCACACGGCCATAAGCGATCCGTCCGGTCCGTCGAAAACCAAGAAATGCTCATTACCCGTGTCAGTCGGGCTGCCGGTCCCCTTTGGAACATAGACCACGAAGTCCGGTTTGCTTCTCCGCAATTCAACCTGAAAGTCCATAGTCATACGATGACCCCCCTCATTACTGCATTCAAGCCTCTGCACATAACTGTCTGTTCTCCCACTCCATGGCTTCAGCCACGGATAGACCTAACCTCTGCGCGCGTGTCAACGGTGTTCTCAGATCGATCCACTGGACATCGATCATAGGACCGGCGCGTTTTTTCTCTCGGCGACGGCAACTCTCACCGCGGATGCCGATCACATGGCTGTGGTGGAGCAGCCGGTCCAGGATGGCTGCGGCAACGACGACATCGCCAAGCACCCATCCCCGCTCAGCGAACGTCTTACTGGGGGCCAGGATCACCGAACCTCGCTCATAGAGAGCCGAGATGAGGGCAGACCGCGCCGCTGCCATTCGGTCGCCGGGAGCCTGCAAAATCGTATAGTCGCTATGCACGGTGTTTCGGATAGGCCACTTCCGAGAGTCGCCGACATGGGACCCAGTTCTACACCATATAACCGAGACCGTCAAAGATTCGCCTCTGACATCGAAAACCCAGCCGAAGCGAGTCTGTTGAAAGATGATCCATGAATGATATGCAAATCGGCATCACCGGACATCCGGGTGCAGGGCCTGTGCCGCGCTTGCGACCGAGCATCGCAAGAGACGGAGCTTCATAGAACATTGGGCCATCGGATTATGATTAGGTTCTCACCCCGCCGCAGATGCTCTCTCGTTCAGCTACTGATCACGCTCTCACCATCAACGGGCAATCCCATGCCGGTGATGCCAACTCCGACATTTCGACATCTTCTACGTCCCGAAGGGCACACGTGCCCCAAAACGGATGATACTGTCGGCAGGGAGAGTCACGCGTAGTCAAGAACACCTTCTCCGGGGTTCTCCCCTGAAGGTCCCGCTTTACAGGGCCGGTATATCTCCACGCTGCCGGGTTGTATGAACCTATCCCGAATGAGTTTTGGCCATCTTTGGTGCCACATGGCCGCACATCGATGTTTCCGATGAACCGATGCGGAAGATGAGATTCCGGTGCCGCCCGCGGGATGACCCAAGCGCAGACCGGTCGAGCACTTGACTTGAAATTACTCCTCAACCCTCCATGGTTTGCGGGGAAATTTCAAAGGCGGCGAAGGCTGCCACGCTCAACCAGACTCAGGCTCGCAAGAGCCTACGTTACCTGCGAATATATAGGCACCGTAGGATGCTTCCCCAGTCCTACGCTCTGCGGCTCATGGTTAAACAGGACGGATCAAGGCAACGGACAGTGCTGTGAGTGTATAAAACCGCAGGATAACATTGTCGAGGGGACCTTTACCGCATAGCTGCGTTGCGGCGTTGCGAGTACCACGTAAGTTGGTGTTTATGTTGAGGGTATTTGTGCCGAACAAAGATCTTCAACCCATGATGCCCTGCCACCTGGCACGGGCACGTAAGCTGCTCAAAAATGGTAGAGCAAGGGTGTACCGGCGATATCCTTTCACCATCGTGATCTTGGACCGAGAAGCGTTTGAGACGCAGGATGTAGAACTAAAACTCGACCCCGGCAGCAAGATAACGGGTATCGCCGTGGTGGGCAATTTCAACCGCGGGAGCGAGCTTCTGTGGGCAGCCAACCTTGAGCATCGAGGCCTTCAGGTCCGCGAAAGTCTACAGAGGCGGAGGGCATTGCGTCGTAGCCGTCGTTCACGCAAACTCCGCTATCGCCCGGCCCGTTTCCAGAATCGCAGACGTCCGGAAGGGTGGCTTCCACCTTCGCTCTTGTCACGAGTAGACAATGTGAAGGTGTGGGGCGAACGTTTGACTCGATACACGCCTGTGGCAAGTGTCCATGTTGAAACGGTCCGTTTTGACACTCAAGAGATACAAAATCCGGAGATCAGTGGGGTTGAGTACCAGCAGGGTGAGCTTGCCGGATACGAGGTGCGTGAGTACCTACTCGAAAAGTTCAACCGAACCTGTGTCTACTGTGGATCAAGAAACGTACCCCTGGAGATTGAGCATCTTGTGCCCAGATCTCGGGGCGGAAGCGACCGGGTGAGCAATCTCGCCCTTGCTTGCACTCCGTGTAATCAGCGAAAAGGAAACCAAACAGCTGAAGAGTTCGGTTATCCGCATCTTATGGACGAGGCAAAGAAGCCGCTTCGAGACGCTGCTGCCATCAATGCGATTCGCTACCGTATTGGCGAAACCCTCAAAAGCTTTGGCCTTCCAATTCACTTTTGGAGTGGTGGCAGGACCAAGATGAACCGCATCAAGCAGGGGTATCCCAAAGACCACTGGATTGACGCCGCATGCGTGGGTGAAAACGGAGATGACGTGCAACTCAGTCCAATCGCATCGGTTCTCCACATCAAAGCAACAGGCAGAGGTTCACGTCAGATGTGCCTCATGGATCGCTACGGTTTTCCCCGCACCAAGGCCAAGCGGGTGAAGCGGATCCACGGTTTTCAAACCGGGGATATGGCACGCTTAAACCAACCCAAAGGAAAATACAAAGGTGTGTGGGAAGGCAAGGTTTCAGTGCGAGAGCGGGGCTATTTTGACATTTTGACGAGTTCAGGAGCAAGAATCACGGCGTCATGGAAAAATTTCATGCTTCTTCAACGCTTTGATGGCTACGCGTACAGCCTTCGCCGCCTTTCGTCAAGTGTGCATTGATTAAAAGCCGCCGACCATCCCGGAGCATTCGCTCCGATGACTTGCCTGACGGCATCGGCGGGCTCATACCATCCTGGTATCCGATGGTATTTGGCCGTGTCGATATTGACAAACCGAGTCGTATGATGTGTACTTTGTGAGTGGTGCCATCGTCTATGAGTCCGACAAGAAATGAGGATGTGTAAAGGTGACCAGGTTGCCCGATTATGTTGGAATATCTGCCTTAGGCATTAAGATAGGGGTCGTCGTGCCCGGAAGTGATATCGTGCACATGGTCTACGATGTTTTGGTAAAATGCGACGCCGATGGCCTTTTGCATAACGACGATACGGTTTGCATCACCGAATCCATTGTGGCCAGAGCTCAGAATAACCTCGTCACGACTGACGATATTGCCCTGGATACGCGCCGGAAGCTGAATCTCAAGCCAGACAGCAAATTGGGGATCTTGTTCCCTCTTCTGAGCCGCAATCGTTTCTCGTTGATACTCAAAGGGCTGGCAAGGGCCGTAAACTCAGGGGAAGTCGTAGTGCAGTTTGCCCATCCGACTGATGAGGTAGGCAATCCGCTCTTGCCAAAACAGGCCGCCGAGGATTTGGGAAAAAGCGAGAAGGACGTCATTTCCTTGGCGGAGCTCGGCAACCACAGAACGCGCCATCCCATCACCGATGTGGATTATATTGAGCTGTATCAACAGATCATCGATGATCAGGGTGCTCGCCCATGTCTCTACATTTGCAATGACCCGCTGGAGTTGACCCGTCATCAGCCGGACGGCATTGTGGTAGCCAATGTCCATAAGCGGAATCAAATCAGGCAACAGATGCAAGCGGCCAATCAGAATTGCATCACGCTGCAGGATCTGTGCTCCACGGGTGAAACCGCTTGGTCTGAGTGGGGCCTGTTAGGCAGCAACTTATCATCGGAGGATGTGCTCAAACTGGCCCCCAGAGAGGCCGATAAGATCGCCAATGAACTGCAAGGCCTTGTGGCCGAAAAACTGGGCAAACACGTAGAGGTAGTCGTTTACGGTGACGGTGCCTACAGAGATCCGTCCACGGGCATCTATGAGCTGGCGGATCCGCAACCCGCCTTCGGTATCACCGCCGGCTTGCGCGATCGCTACCGATGCGGGTTGAAGTACAAGTACATCGTTGATGATCTGTGGCACAAAGGCAGCAGCATCGCCGATATCGAAGAGGCCTTGGAAGCTCGCAAGAAAGAGGCCCTGACTCCGGGGAGTGCCGAGACTGAAGGTACGACACCACGCCGAATGGAGGATCTGCTTGCCACTTTGGCTGACCTGGTCAGCGGTTCCGCAGATGCAGGCACGCCCGTGGTACTCATCAAAGGTTTCCTCAACTGATCGATATCAAAGGGGCTGTCCCGGTTGTAATCTCGGGGCAGCTCCTTCTCTTATCCGCTCAGACGTTGATCATCCCCAATTACTACCACACCGGACTAAGGTTGGAATCCCAACACGCCGAGCCGGAACGACGTAAGCGTCAAATAGAACCCAACATCCGATCCCCGGTAGCTATGCATCGCCTTCGGCCATTACTATCGCTTGCACTCCGATCCTTGACCCCTTTTCTGAGTTCTGGTATACTTGTGCAAATATTCACCCGGGAAGGTCTTGGCCTTGGCGGCGATTGAGGTAAACGGTCTACACAAAGTGTTTCGCACAAAAACCAAAGAGCCGGGCTTGCGCGGCAGCGTGCAAGCACTGCTTCGGCCATCATACAGCGAGATCGTTGCAGTGAAAGGGATCAGCTTTAAGGTGAACACGGGTGAACCGCTGGCCTTTATCGGTCCCAACGGGGCGGGAAAAAGCACCACCATTAAGATGCTCACTGGCATTCTCAACCCCACAGCGGGAACCGCCAAGGTCTTGGGACTGGTCCCTTGGGAGGCCCGGCGCCGACTGGCCTACACCATCGGCTCGGTCTTCGGACAAAGATCCCAATTGTGGTACCACCTTCCCGCCCTGGACAGCTTCCGTCTCCTGGGAAGCATCTATGAGATCGATGGTAAGGACTTCACCAAACGTCTTGACCAAGTGGTGGAGCTGTTCGAACTCGAGGACTTCATCAAAACGCCTGTAAGAAAGCTCTCCTTGGGTCAGCGCATGCGCTGCGAAATCGCAGCCAGCATTCTGCACAAGCCAAAGGTGATCTTTCTGGACGAACCCACCATTGGTCTGGATGTGGTGGCCAAGCTGAAGATCCGGGAGTTGATCAACAGGCTCAACGAGGAAGAGAAAACCACCATCTTCCTCACCTCCCATGATGCAGGGGATATCGAGCAGCTGTGCAAACGCGTCATCGTGATCAACCACGGTGAGATCATCCTCGATACATCAACGTCCCAGTTGCGGCACAACTACCTGACCACGAAAACCGTGAACGTGAAGTTCGCCGTCCCCTGCCCCGGGCTCACGCTGTCTGACGTTGAGATCGTCAAGCACACTGACAAAGGCGTCAAGTTCCGAGTCGACACCAAGTTGACCGCCATAGAGAGTGTTTTGACAGAGCTGTTCGCCCAAGTGAAAACCGCGGATATCAGCGTGGAAGAGCCGGCCATGGAATTGATCATTCGAGACATCTACGGGCAACCGGCGGGCGAAGGTGACCGACATGCAGCCGGCTAGAGGCGGAGCACTGCTCCAATACCTTAGGATTGCGGAAATCAGCTTGAAGAACAGGGTTGTCTATCTCGCTGATCACTTGGCCGGCAGCATCTTCCTCATCCTTATTCTGTTCATTTTCTCCCAGTTGTGGAAAACCGTTTTGGGAGCGGGCGGGGATATTGCTGGACTGGACGGTGCGCGCATGCTTTGGTACATGGTCTTCACCGAGGTGATCGCCCTCTCCACCCCCGGTTCACATACTCTGGTCAGCGAAGAGGTAAAGAGTGGCGATTTGGCCTACAAGCTGGTCCGTCCCTACTCCTACACGCTCTACTATTTCGCGGCGCACTGCGGCGAGTTCCTGATCCGCTTCATAACCAACTTGACCGTGGGAGCGACCTTTGCCTATCTCGCCATGGGGCCCTTAGCGGTGGAATGGGCCACACTGGGCTGGGTGCTGCTTGGCTTTGCCCTGTCCGTTGCCATCAATTTCCTAGTTTGCTTCGCCCTGGCTCTCATGGCCTTTTGGCTGGAGGACAACCGGCCCTTTTTCTGGATCCTCAACAAGATGGTTTTCATCTTCGGCGGGCTATTTGTCCCGGTGGAGGCCTATCCCGAGGGACTGAGGCGCATATCCTACCTGCTTCCACTGCGCTACGGCTTTTCCGCCCCGGCCCGTCTGGTGGTCCGTTTCGACTATCCCTTCCTCCGGCAGATGCTTGCGGGCCAGCTCATCTGGGTGACTGTTCTGGCTGTCTTGGTCGCGGCCATGTTTCGGAAAGGAGTGCGCCGGGTACATGTTCACGGAGGTTAAGCGGGCCATCAGGTTTGTGCTTCAATACCTTTCGGCCAATCTGCAATCGGCCATGGAATACCGGGGGGCCTTCCTGAGCCAGATCGTCTTCATGTTCATCAACAACTGCATGCTGCTTTTCTTCTGGTGGGTGCTCTTCACCAGAATCGAATCGCTCAACGGCTGGAGTTTCCGGCACATCCTGCTTTTGTACGCGACGGCCAGCGGCGCCTATGCCTGCCAGGCCCTGCTCTTTGGGGGATCCTTCTCCTTGAGCAGGACCATCGCTGAAGGGCGGCTGGATTTTTACCTTGCGCTGCCTAAACCGGTCTTGCTCCATGTGCTCATTTCCCGATCATCCGCTTCGGCATGGGGAGACTTGGCCTTTGCCCTGGCCATCTTCATGCCGGTCTCTTCACCGACCCCGGGCATGACACTCGGCTTCCTCATCCTCATCTTTACCGGAGGAGTGGTGATGACCGGTTTCGCGGTGCTGGCCCATTCCCTGAGTTTTTGGCTGGGACACAGTGAACGCCTGGCGGGCCAGTTGACTGAGGCTCTGCTGTCGTTTTCGCTGTATCCGGAAGGTGTCTTCTCCGTACCGACCCGCTTCGTGCTGTATACGATCATTCCCGCGGGCTTTGTCTCCTATCTGCCCGTGAAGATCCTGGACGAGTTTACCCTAGCCCATATGACCCTCCTGCTCGCTTTTGCCCTGAGCCTTTGCGTCCTGGCGCGCTTCATCTTTTACCGGGGCCTCAAGCGCTACGAATCGGGCAACTTGGTGGTCATCAACGTAGTGGACTGACCGTCCGGATCTGGTGTCGGGCGAGGCTGTCGGGCCGCTTCGCTGCCGCTTTTCTTCGTATCCGAGAACCAACGCAGATACATCTAATGTCTGAAGTCTCTCCGCAGGGAGACAAGAAGCTGGCCGTTAGAGCCAGCTTGCAACGGAGATTCCTTGCGGGCCGCGCCCGGTTTTTGAGTACGGGCCGTTCTTAGGAGACAAATCCGCCATCCGGCGCGATCCGACTCATGCGGTGAAAGACAGCTGCAGCCAACCTGTCCGCTTCTCTCGCGGAAAAGCCCCCTCCCGGAGTACTCTTAAGCGCAAGACGGGACTTGCTCGACGCGTGCAGACAACCGGCTATGCGAGCACCGAAGCCCCGAGTCTCCAGAGGAGACGTAGGTTGCCGGATTCCGGCCTTGGCTCGGTAAAGCGAGTAGGGTGACGCGCGTCAGCCCTCTCCAAGAACCGTACGTGCGGGCCCCGCATACGGCTCCCATGCTCCCACTTGGGCTTCCTCCGGACGGCCCGTTACCGGGACCGCCCTTGCCTACGGGTTGCCTTCCCGTCGGTTGGGTGGTGAGGGCTTCTTTCAGCCCTCCGGCTCAGCGGACATGCCGGGCACACGACAAGGGGCTGTCCCAAAAACGGCCTTGGGCAGCCCCTTTGACCATGCCTTATTCCAAGAAGAGCTCAATTACCGGCACGGTAACCGAGGGCTTCTGCACGGGCAGGTTGAATGTGAGAGTTCGGCTTCCGTCTTCTTGATCGCGTATCTGAAAGGGGATCTCAGAGGCATCGTTGAGCAGTTGGGCGTAAGCGATCTTGTCCACGGCTCCATCCATGTGCAGATGGCGGAAAGGCCAGGCAAAAATGTGCAGATAAAGGCGTCTTTTTTCCGGATCGTACGTGAGACGGCAGTCTTGGGGTGCCTGGAACTCTGCGGGAGCCTGCGTACAACCGTAGATGGAGCGACTATGCCGCTTCATCCACTCACCCATGCCCTGCAGACGATCAAGCGCCCGCTCATCGAACTCACCGCGCCCTGTCGGACCTACGTTCAACAGGAGATTGCCGCCCTTGCTCACAGTGTCGATCAGCATGCGAACGAGCTGCTCCACACTCTTCCAACTTGCCTCATCGCGGTGGTATCCCCACGACCCGGAGAATGTCTGACAGGCCTCCCAAACCACCGGCTGACCGTCGACCCGTACCCATTCACGGGGCTGATACTGCTCGGGCGTCTTGACGTCCCAGCCTTCCGGCCAGTCCATGCGATCGTTGAGCACTACCTGCGGCTGCAATTGACGTATCATCTGGTACAGTTTCTCGCTCTGCCAGTCGTCACGTCCTTTACCGTCAGGTCCGGGATAGCTGTAATCCAACCACAGAATATCCAGCTTGCCAAACCGCGTGAGCAGCTCTCGTACCTGCCCATGCAGATACTCAGTGTATTTTTTCTGATCACGCTGCTTGTTCAGCTCTTCCTTATCCGATCGGTTGCGCATGGGGTGGATACGATCGATTATGAACTCAGGATGGTGCCAGTCGATGAGGGAGTGGTAAAAGCCGACCCGGAGTCCCTGTCTGCGAAAAGCGCCGACCATGGGCTGCAGAAGATCACGCCCTGCCGGAGTATTGGTGGCCTTATACTCCGTCAGATCGCTGTCCCAAAGGCAGAATCCGTCATGGTGCTTCGTCGTTACCACGAAGTACTTCATGCCTGCATTCGCTGCGGCTTTCGCCCAGAGCTCCGGATCATAGAGATCCGGATCGAAGTAGCGGAAGTACTTGGCATAGGCTTCATCCGGGATGAGTTCCCGTGACTTGACCCACTCATGCCGAGCGGGCAGCGCATAGATTCCCCAGTGAATGAACATACCAAAGCGATCATGAACAAACCAACCGGTATCGCCCGGACTGGGACGAGTCTGTAACATTGCCGTACCCCCTTTTTCTTGAATACAAAAAGCACATTCACGACAAAGACCAACTCTCCTTCCTCAGCCAAGACAAGGCAGGTCTGTTGTCTTAGCGAGAGAAACAGATATTAAAGGGGAGAAAAAGGAGGTTCCTGCTCATGATAAAGATCGGACCCGTACGTATTACCCCCGTCGGCCACGGCTCTCTCATCATCAGGTATGCCGGCCGGGTCATACATGTCGATCCCTACAGCGAAGCGGGAGATTACAGTCGATTGCCTAAAGCTGATCAGATCTGGATCACCCACGAACACTATGACCATTTTGATCCGTCTGCTTTGGAGCTGATCAGACAACCGACAACGGAGTTCATCGTTCCGCCCTCAGTGGCCGGCAAGATCGAGGCACCGGCTCAGATTAATGTGCTGAAAAACGGTGATCGGTGCACCGTGATGGGAGTCACGGTCGAGGCTGTGCCGGCTTATAACGTAGTGCGTGAAAGATCGCCGGGCGTGAAGTACCATCCCCAGGGCACGGGTAACGGCTATGTCGCTGACTTCGAAGGCCATCGGATCTATGTTGCCGGTGACACGGAGTGCATCCCCGAGATGAGCCGGCTGCAGGACATCGAGCTGGCGATTCTTCCTTTGATGCTGCCGTATACGATGTCACCGCAGGAGGCCGTACAAGCCGTGCAAAGCTTCCTGCCGCGCCAAGTGCTGCCCTATCACACAACACCTAAGACAGCGCAAGAGTTCGCCAGGCTACTGAAGGCATCCAAGACCGAAGTCGAGCTCGTGGGAGTGTAACCAAGCTCTCAAGAGTTCGGCTCTCGCCCCAGAGCCGCCATCACTGCCTGCCAGCGACCGGGAAAGCTGCCGTGATACTCCAGATCAGGCTGAAAGCCGAGGCTGAGATAGGTCCTGATCGCCGGCAGACGTCTGTCGTCGGTGCGCAGAAAACAGCGCCGGTAGTCCTGTCCGCGCATGAAATGCATGACCGCGAGGCAGATTGATCGTCCCAACCCGCGCCGCCGATAGTCAGGGATCACTGCCACCCACCCCAATTCGGCCGTATCGGGTAAATCGGGATGCAACTGTACGCAAGCCGTGGCTACCGGCCGCTGTCCGTGCACTATGTAATGAATACTCTCGCGCCATACCGCGCCTTTCTTGGCGGTGAAGAGCCGCTCCGCCCGGTCGAGATCCCACTCCCCGAGTTCGCCGTTTTCCTGAAGCAACGCCACCCAGATCGGCTCATCCCCGGCCGCAAAACGGCGCAGACAGTACCCGACGGATAGCTCAAGGGGTGGCAAACGATCAAGATCATCGCATCTCATTCTCAGCTGCGGCCGCGGATCCAACAAGGCCTACCTCCCCAACTACCCACATCATCGCCACCGATGCCTTTTCGATAGAGTGAGCCCGTTTCCTGGCAGGAGCTCTCTGAGACTCGGTGAAGCCTATTTGCGGATGCCCACCTGTCGCTTATAGCCTCTCACGAAAGGAGTCCTGGACAATGTCTGAACCTCTCAGAGTCGGAATAATCGGGACCGGAAACATTGCTCGTTCCTATGCCCGCGCCTACCATGACATTCCCGAAGCGCAAGTCGTTGCCCTCTGTGACATCGTTCCTGATAAAGCGGCGACCTTTGGCCAGCAACAAGGCTTTCCGGAAGCTCAGTGTTTCACGGATTACCGTGATATGATCGACAAATGCCGTCTCGATGCGGTGAGTATCTCCACGCCCAACGCATCCCACAGCTTCATCTCCGTCGATGCCTTGAAGGCGGGTCTTCACGTCCTATGTGAAAAACCGATGAGTGTAACCCTTGAGGAAGCGGTAGACATGGCCCGGGCCGCTAAGAAGGCAGAGCGTATCCTCTCCATCGGTTTTCAGCCGCGTTACGATCCGAACATGCAAGAAATGAAACGCATCGTTCAATCTGGTATTCTGGGCAAGATCTATTATATCGAGACCGGCGGAGGGCGACGCCGAGGCATGCCATGGGGAAGCTTCGTCAACAAAGAGACAGCCGGTTTCGGTGCCATCGCTGACATCGGCTGCTATGCCTTGGATATGGCCCTTAACGCCCTGGGCTATCCAAAGCCGCTGACCGTCTCCGCTCAAGCCACCAACTACTTCGGCAAGTCCCGCAAATACAACGGAGGAAATGACCCGGAAGAGTTCGAGGTGGAGGATTTCGGCACGGCCTACATCCGTCTGGAGGGCGACATCGTTCTGCTTTTCCAGACCTCATGGGCCATGCATCTTGACAGCATGGGAGCGGCATTCTTCTTAGGAACCGAAGCGGCCTTGAAATGTACCCCCAGCGGTGTCGGCAACTGGGGCGGTGTTTGGGACGGCGGTGTCGGTTCCATGACCTTGTACCATGATCTACTGGGACATCAAACCGAAGCTCCCATTCCCTTAAAGCAGCGAGGATCTTTGAACATCTTTACGGAAAAAGTGCGCGCCTTTGTGTTGGCCGCGAAACAAGGAAAAGAAGCCCCCATACCCGGGGAGCAGATTGTACTCAACCAGGCCATTATTGACGGCATCCTGCGCTCTGCCGCCAGCGGTCGCGAAGTGGACATATACATTCCTGAGATTTAGCAAAGGGAACTTGCTCCCGGTCCCGTTGCCGGCGCATCCTCGTATTCTAATGACAGATGCGAGGGCTCGGGAGGTGAACGCATGTCCGACCGTCTGAAGCGCCGGCTTTGTCGTCTGTTTGATGACGATCTGTTGTTGATCATCCTGCTGGTCTTTCTGCTGCTGATGGATAACGATTGATCGAGTCGGGTGACGCGCGCTGACCGGGCGTGCGTCATCCTTACAGAATTCCACCTGCTCAGGCGGCTTTTGCATCCCAAAGGATCTTACATCTACAGATATGAGA
>JBMNSS010000014.1:0-31513 GCA_050945315.1 Limnochordia bacterium
TGCGGGGCAACCAATGTGCCTTTTGAGATAGAGCATATAGTACCCAAGAGCAGAGTGGGAACCAATCAGGTTTCCAACTTGGCCATAGCATGCAAAAAGTGCAACTTAAAGAAGGGCAACAAGACAGCTGAAGAGTCTGGGTACCCCGATGTTCAGAAACAAGCCAAACAACCACTACGTGACGCTGCTGCAGTGAATGCTATGCGTTTAGCGTTATTAAGACGCTTAGAGGTACTGAGTCTTCCCTTGGAAACCGGTAGTGGTGCCGAGACTAAGTACAATCGCATACAGCAAGGTCATCCCAAGGCACATTGGATTGATGCCGCTTGCGTAGGAGCAAGCGGATCGGAAGTGATCCTAAACCCCGACTACACAGTTCTTGTGATTACAGCCACCGGACGTGGATCAAGACAGATGTGCTCAATGGACAAATACGGGTTTCCACGAAGCAAGCCAAAGGCAGTGAAACGTGTACACGGCTTTCAAACCGGGGATATGGTTAAGGTGGTGATCGAGAAAGGCAAATACCAAGGAGTATACATCGGTCGTGCAGTTGTTAAAGGCAGCGGATACTTTGATGTGGCAACATCTTCGGGTAAAAAGATCTCCACATCATGGAAAAGATTCAGACTGCTACAGCGTTTTGACGGTTACGCTTACGACTGTCGCCGTACAACGACAAGTGTTCGACTAAAATGAAAAGCCGCCGACCATCCCGGAGCATTCGCTCCGATGACTTGCCTGACGGCATCGGCGGGATCGTACCATCCTGGTACTCTAAGGATGTGGACGCACATGAGATGGTCAGTGAGAGGCACTGTGTTGCTGCTGATCGCTCTGAGTCTGTGGGCGATGTCAGGGACGGCTGAGGTTGTGAAACCGATCTATGTTCTTTCGGTGAAAGGACCGATCGAACACGGCCTTTCGGCGTATATATGTCGCGGGGTCGCTGAAGCCGCAGAGGATGCCGCCGGCATACTGGTCGAGATCGATACCTGGGGCGGACGTATAGATGCGGCCATACAGATACGGGATTGTCTTGTCTCCTCAAGGGTCCCGGTGTGCACTTTTGTTACAGGGAGGGCGTGGTCTGCAGGTGCCTTGATCGCTCTGGCGGGAAGCAAGATGGCGATGGCTCCGGGCAGTAGCATAGGTGCCGCTCAACCGGTTCCCGGTGATCCGAAGACTGTATCCGCATTGCGAGGGGAGTTTGAGGCGACGGCAGAGCTTTTTGATCGCGATCCCATGATTGCCGCCGCCATGGTCGATGCCCGTGTCACCATACCCGGAGTAGTGGGGGAGGGGGAGCTGCTGACGCTGAGGGTCGGCGAGGCCGAGAGACTGGGAATCACGGACCTTGTGGCCCCTACGCGTGATGCCGTCATCCGGTCGTTTGTCGAGGAAGGACACCCTCCGGTCGAGGTGCCGATGAACTGGGGGGAAAAAACGGCTCGTGTTCTTACCGATGCGTCCGTCGCAGGGCTGTTGCTGGCCGTGGCAGCCATAGGTTTTTTAGTCGAAATATTCACACCAGGTTGGGGGCTGCCGGGATTGGTCTCCTTGACGGCATTCATCATGTTTTTTGGAGGGCGTCTGGTTGTGGGCCTTGTCGGATGGGAAGTCATTCTGCTGTTTGTGCTTGGTCTGATCTTGCTGGCGGTCGAGTTGTTTGTGATACCCGGGTTCGGGGTCGTGGGAGTGACTGGTTTAGTGGCGACGTTTGCCGGTCTGTTTTTTGCCTTCCCTGATCCGCATACGGCCCTGCGGGCCGTTGCTATAGCGGGAGTATTGACCGTAGCGGCCGGATGGTGGCTGCTGCGTAGGTTGGCGCAAGGCGGCAAAGGACCATGGGCGCGGGTAGTCTTGGGCAGACGACAGGAGGCTGAGGAAGGCTATGTGGCGGCCGGTGAAAACTCGGATTTGTTGGGCAAGGAAGGCGTGGCCTATAGCGTACTGAGACCGTCGGGAATCATAGACATTGAGGGGCGACGTGTTGATGCCGTGTCGGAGGGAACCTGGATTCCGGCCGGTCGGCGTGTACTAGTGGTGTCCGTGCAGGGAAGACGCGTTGTCGTGCGAGAAATCCGAAAATCGGAGGAGTAGATCATGCCAGAAGTCATTTTGACCGGGGCTCTTTTCTTGGCTGTAGTCTTGGTATTCATTCTGTTCAGTCTTATTCCGGTGGGTCTGTGGATCTCAGCTCTGGCCGCGGGCGTTAAGGTGAGTCTCATTACACTCATCGGGATGCGTTTGCGTCGAGTGGCGCCCTCACGAATTATCTTGCCTATGATCAAGGCGGAAAAAGCCGGTTTGGATGTAACCATCGACAAGTTGGAAGCCCACCATCTGGCCGGAGGAAACGTAGATCGGGTGATAGACGCTCTCATTGCCGCTCATCGGGCTCAGATAGCCCTGACATTTGAGCGGGCGGCGGCTATCGATCTTGCAGGGCGAGAGGTCTTGGAGGCAGTGCAGATGAGCGTCAATCCCAAGGTGATCGAAACACCGATCATCTCGGCCGTGGCGAAGGACGGCATCGAACTCAAGGCCAAGGCCCGGGTCACGGTGCGGGCCAATATTGATCGCCTCGTCGGCGGCGCAGGAGAACCGACGATCATTGCCCGGGTGGGTGAGGGCATCGTGACCACCGTGGGTTCGTCCGAGTCTCACAAGGATGTGTTGGAAAACCCCGACCTCATTTCCGCCACGGTCCTGAGCAAAGGGCTCGATTCGGGTACAGCCTTTGAGATTCTGTCTATTGATATCGCTGATGTGGATGTCGGACGCAATATCGGTGCTGAACTGCAGATCGATCAAGCTGAGGCGGACAAGAGCATCGCGCAGGCCAAGGCTGCCGAAAGACGCTTTGCGGCTCAGGCTCTGGAACAAGAGATGAAGGCCAGAGTCGAAGAGATGCGGGCCAATGTCGTGGAAGCCGAGGCAGAGGTGCCGAGGGCTTTGGCTGAGGCGCTTCGGAACGGTAATCTCGGTGTCATGGACTATTACACGATGCACAATTTGATTGCCGATACCAAGATGCGTGAATCCCTCAGCGAATCTGAGGAGGTGGGCGGATCGGGACCGTCGGCCACCTCGGATCCCAAGCAGGGGTGATGGGCGTGGATTTGAGCAAACACATCCTCGAACAGATCCTCGGTCTGGCATCTTCGGACGGGCGTCAGACCCAAGCGGATGCGGAGCGGACCCAAGTGGACGCGGAGCAACCCAGAGAAGATATGCCCCAAAGAGAGCGGGCTCGACCCCAAAAGGAGCAGGCTCAACTTGACGAGACCCCCCAAACCGCGCGTCCTTGCCAACCGAGGGGAACCCGGCACCGGCTGAGACAGGGGATCGCCTTGGCCGTCATACTGGGAGCTCCCCGCAGTCTGGCCCCGTATCGTCGGAGGCATCGGTCGTCATGATAGCGTTCGCTGTCGCATAGAAAGCATATAGGCAAGCATACGCAGAAAATCTCCGGGAGGTATCTCGTCGTGTCTGTCTGGCGCCGCTTGCTTGAGGAGTTTACGGGCCAATTGGAGATGCCTCCGGAGGTCTTTTTGGATCTGCCGCGAACGATCTTGATCGGCGATCGTAGTATTCAGATTGAAAACCACAAAGGTATTTTGGAGTACTCTCCTCGGAAAATCCGCGTTCGAACAGAACAAGGTGAGATGATCATTATCGGGGCTCACATGAAGATTGTCAGTATCATCCAGCAGGAAGTGGTGATCGGCGGGCGGATTGCCGGCGTACAGTTTGCGGCGAAACCGTGAGGCGGGGTGCTATACTGTGGCCGAAGTGAGTCTGGGGCCTTGGGGTAGCTTCGTTGTCATACGCATACGCGGGCATCATCCCGAACGGTTGCTTAATGCGGCGACGGAGGCGTCAATCCCGCTTCACAACATAGAGCGGCCTTCACAGGACATGCTGGTGGTCACGATTCACGGTCGGCATTTTCGCCGCATTTGTTCACTGGCACGGCGCCGTTGGGAGATAACGATCGTGCGTCGGTTGGGGTGGGCGTTTACGGTGCGCAAGCTGATGCGTCGTAAAGCGCTTGTTGCCGGAGGGCTCATAGCTTTGGCCCTGCTCTATGCCCTCTCCTCATATGTGTGGTTTGTGGATGTGCAAGGGGCGGTTGACGTGCCGAAGGAAAGGATCTTGGACGTGGCTCGACAGGCCGGTCTGCGCCCGGGGACCCTGAAGAAGGACCTGGTAACCGAAAGGGTGGAACGTGAGATTATACTCGCCCTCGATCGTCTGGCCTGGGTCAACGTGGAAGTATGGGGTACTTTGGCTACCGTCAATGTCGCTGAGCGGGTCGTTCAGGAGCATGATCAAGCGTTGCCGGGGGATGTGGTAGCGGCCTTTGACGGTGTCGTGGAAAAGCTGGTCATTTTAAGAGGGGTACCGATGGTTCAGGAGGGTGATCCGGTAACCGCGGGACAAGTACTGATCAGCGGAATGATACCGCCTCAGGCTCCTGAACACAAAGAAATGACAGAAAGGGGAGAGGCACCCTATATCCATGCGCAAGGAATGGTGCGCGCTCGGGTGTGGCATGAAGGCCTGGCGGAAGGGACCCTCGAACGGCGAGAGGAGACTCCCACCGGACGTGTGCATCGGCAATTGCTGTGGCGATGGGGGCCCAGACAAGGAACGGTGGGGTCAAACCCCCCGTTTGACTCTTTCTCCGAGGTGCGTCGATCCTGGCGTGTGTGGCCTCTTCCGCTTGTGATCACTCTGTTGCATCGCGCCGAAGTGAAGACGGACATGGTGCCGCTGACTTCCGATCTGGTTGAATCCAAGGTGTTGGATGCGGCCTGGGAGCAGGTGAGGGAGGCCCTGCCTGCAGGAGCCGTCATAGGGACCCCGGCGCAGGTGGAGATGGAGACATTCATGGATGAGGGCGTAGAAATTGTCAGAGCAAAGGTGATCGTTGAGGCCGTGCACGATATCCATTGTTTCCGTCCTCTGAGCGCACCTTCGATGGCAAGAACCGCATCTTCGGAGATATTTTTGCAGCCCGTACCGGGGCCCTAAAACGGGCTTTGACTGTAGATGCCGCGGTGAGATCTGATATACTGTAGGCGGTCATTATTCATGGGAGGCGATGGACAAGCTTGGATGCGTCTTTGGTACAGGACCGCTTCTCGGTAGAGAACGGCACCTTCTTAGGTGTCCTGTTTGGGCCGCGTGATGAAAATCTGCGCGTTATTGAGGATGACCTCAATGTACGCATTGTGGCCAGAGGCAATGAATTGATCATAGATGGGGCACCTGAGGCCGTGGGCACTGCTCGCAAAGTGCTCACTGATCTGGTCAGCCTCTGCCATAGGCGTCCCTATGTGACGCCCCAGGAGGTGCGTTACGCCGTGCGCCTGGCTTCCAGTGACAGCGATGCCCGTCTGGATACCATTCAGGCCGATGTTATAGCCGTGACTGCTCGCGGCAGAAAGATCAGTCCGAAGACCATGGGTCAAAAACTGTATGTTGAGGCTATGCGCAATAACGGCATAGTCTTCGGGATCGGCCCCGCCGGAACCGGGAAGACATACTTGGCGATGGCGCTGGCTGTCACTGCTTTGAGAAACAAGGAGGTAAGCCGCCTCATCCTCACACGGCCGGCGGTCGAGGCCGGGGAGAAGTTGGGTTTTTTGCCCGGTGATTTGCAGGATAAGGTGGATCCTTACCTGCGCCCGCTTTATGACGCCTTGTATGACATCATGGGTGTCGACACCTTTCAAAAGATGATGGATCGGGGCCTGATTGAGGTGGCACCGCTGGCCTACATGCGCGGGCGGACTCTTGACGATGCTTTTATCATTCTCGATGAAGCGCAAAACACCACACCTGAGCAGATGAAGATGTTCCTCACTCGAATGGGCTTCGGCTCACGGATCGTGGTTACGGGCGACATCACACAGGTCGATCTTCCCGACGGCAGTTTTTCGGGCCTTGTTGAGGTGCAAAGGATTCTGGCTAACGTAGCGGGAGTGGCTTTTGTCTATCTGGATGAAAAAGACGTGGTGCGGCATGAACTGGTTCAGCGCATCATTCAGGCCTATGAACGCTATGATGCCTCTCAGCAGCTGAAGCGGTCCAATGAGGCTGGTTCTGATGCAAACGAGGTGAGCGCATGAAAAAGCCGGCAGAATCTCCCGGATCTGCTGTCGCCGGTATCTTCCAACGTGTCAGGCTCAGCCAGTGGATCGTACCTGTTCTCGTGTTTATTTCCCTCAATCTGGTGCTCTTGAGCAATCTGTTGCCAAAGCCTGTCGAGATATCGGAAGGCCAGGTCGCCAAACGTGATGTGGCGGCTCCTCGGCGGGTCACAAATCGCTACCAGACTGATCTGCTTCGAGAAGAGGCAGCGAAGGCGGCAGTGCGCGAGGCGGCGACTCTACCGGGCAACTACGAGATCAATCAGGCTCTGGCCATAAATGCCGAGGAATTGGTGGGTAACGTCTTTCGGGCATTGCGAGGGGACGCGGTTCAAACGGGGACCTACGGCGATGCAGTGGCCGTGCCCGCGTTCGGCAACGTTGATGAGGCCAGGCAGTACTTGAAGGCGACTTTAGGCATCGAGATGCCAAATGACGCCTTGCAGGGCGGCCTGGATCTCCCGAAAGAACGTCTGATGCAGTTGGAAGCCGAAGCGCGGCAGATGGTTTCGGATCTCATGCGCACCGAGCGCATAGATGAAGAGAATGTCACTATGGTTCGTGAGGCGGCCGAGGAGCGCGTCGCGGTACTTGAGTATCCGCCAGCTGAACATCGGCTGTTGGTCAGTGCAGTGACAGGCGTCATCCGCCCCAATCTCGTCTTGGATCCTCAGAAGGTGGAACGGGCGCGGGAACAGGCTATGCGTGCCGTGAGACCGGTGTATGTGGAACAAGGACAAATGATCGTCCGCAAAGGTGATATCGTCCAGCCTGAGCACGTCATGATCCTTCGGGATTTGGGTCTGTTGGGTCAACGGATGAACTATGCCACGGTCATGGGTGTGGCTACGATTGTCTTGATGCTGATGCTGATGATGGCGGTCTATGTCTATCAGTTTCACCGTCCGCTGCTGCAGAATCAATCGGCTATGGCTCTGTTGGGGTTGACGCTTCTGGTCGTCTCCGGTTTGGCAAAGGTTGCCGGCGTGATTCCCATGGAAGGGGCCGGTTTTCTGATTCCCACCGCGGTGGCGGGTGTGTTGATCACTGTGCTTCTTGACTCCCGACTGGCGGTCATGAGCGTGATTTTCCTGACGGTCATAGTCGGTTTGGTCATGGGACAGGGCGTCACGTACGTCTTTGTGGCTCTGTCCGGCGGCCTGGCGAGTGTGTTCAGCGTCTCACGACTCAGTCAGCGCAATGAGGTCACCAGAGCCGGCCTGATCGTGGGTCTGGCCAATTTCGTCACCATGATTGCCATGGGGCTTTTTCGTTCTGAATGGGCTTTGGTCAAGTTTTCGGTTCTAGGGGTCGTCAACGGCGTTATATCGGCAGTGCTCGCCATAGGGCTCTTGCCGTACTTGGAGTCGGTTTTTGGTATGACTTCAGCCATTCGTCTGCTGGAGTTGTCGAATCCCAATCATCCGTTGTTGCGCAAGTTGCTGATGGAAGCTCCGGGAAGCTACCATCACAGCATGATCGTGGCTAACTTGGCGGAAACCGCTGCTGAAGCCATCGGAGCAGATACGTTACTGACCCGGGTACAGGCGCTGTATCATGATGTGGGCAAGATACGGCGGCCCTATTTTTTCATTGAGAATCAATACGCGCTTGAGAACCCTCACGAGCAAATGAAGCCTTCATTGTCAGCTCTGGTCATCATCTCACATATCAAGGACGGAATGGAGTTGGCCCGGCAATACCGTCTGCCTCAAGTTATTATCGATGCCATTCCGGAGCATCACGGTACGGGTCTGGTACGTTACTTCTATCACAAGGCGGTGGAGCAGGCCGAGGGAGAGGCTGTTGTTGAAGCCGATTATCACTATCCGGGGCCCCGTCCGCAGACGAAAGAGACGGCCATTGTCATGTTGGCAGACAGCGTTGAGGCCGCCGTACGCTCTCTGGCTCGGCCCACACCGGGGCGCATCGAAGCCATAACCCGCAAGATCATAAAAGAGCGACACAATGACGGTCAACTTGATGAGAGCGACATCACTTTCAAGGATCTCGGCAAAATCGCTGAAGCCTTTGTCCGTGTTCTAACCGGCATCTTCCACAATCGTATCGCCTATCCGGAGATGCCCGGCGGGCAACTGAGCCACTCTGAACAGAGAGGGTGACGACTGATGGGGGTCGTAGTGGCGAACTATGTCGCCGATGTGGATGAAGAGCTCTTAGATATCATACAGACCGCCGTTGATGCCGTGCTTTCTCACTTCGCTATTCCGGATGCCGAAGTCTCCGTGGTCTTGGGAGACGATGCGCTGCTGCAGGAGCTCAACCGCGCGTGGCGACAGGTCGACGCCCCGACGGATGTTCTGGCTTTTGCCCTGGAAGAACAAGAGGCAGATGAGCCGCTCTATGATGTTGCGGAAGAAGAACCGCGCCTTTTAGGGGATGTGGTGATCTCACTCCCTCGGGCCAAGACACAAGCCGCTGATTATGGCCATGATTTAACCCGGGAGGTGGCTTTCCTCGCCGTTCATGGCGTGTTGCACCTTTTGGGATTCGATCACGATGATGAAGTGGAACGCCAACAGATGCGGGTGTGCGAAGAAGAGATCTTGGCAAAACTGGGTCTGGGACGGTAGAGAGGGATGTCACGCAAGTTCAGGTCAGAAGACTTCGCGGAGAGTCTCAATTACGCGGTGGCCGGTCTCGTCTATGCGTTTCGAACACAGCGTCACCTACGGGCGCATTTTTTCATCGCCGTGTTGGTGGTGTTGTTGGCCATCACCTTTGATTTGGAGCGGGCGGAGCTGGCACTGTTGGCGTTGACCATAGGGTTGGTGATCATCTGTGAGCTGGTGAACACCTCAGTGGAGGCGGTGGTGGATCTCATTACCGAAGAGTACCACCCCTTGGCGGCCATTGCCAAGAACGTGGCGGCCTCGGCGGTATTGATGGCGGCCATAACTGCCTTGGTGATCGGATACCTCGTCTTCTTCGACAGAGCTGCCGCTTTGCAGCAGGAGTCTTGGTCTCGCGCCTTGGCCACGCCTCCTTTGATCACTTTGGCTGCTTTACTGGTGGTGCTCGTCGTGGTCTTGGTGATGAAGGCCGTCGCTTCTCCCGTGCGCATGCAAGGGGGGATGCCCAGCGCCCATGCCGCCATAGCCGGCGTACTGACCACTTCGATTTTCTTCGTCAGCCATAGCGGGACGGTCTCTTTGCTGGCCGTCTTGTTGACCGTATTGGTCGGCCAAAGTCGCGTCGAGGCGAAGATTCACAGCGTCTCTGAAGTCTTGGTGGGCGGTGCAATAGGTCTTTTGGTAACGGCGTTGGCTTTTCAGCTCATTTCATAAGGCTCGCCGGAGGAGAGAACGATCATGGATAAGCAAGAGCTTGTGACCGAAGCAGTCAAAGCCAGAGCCCACGCCTACGCGCCGTATTCCTCTTTTGCCGTGGGTGCCGCCTTGTTGGGCCAAAGCGGTCGGGTGTATCATGGCTGCAATGTGGAGAACGCTTCCTATGGCGCGACCATCTGCGCGGAGCGAGTCGCCCTGACCAAGGCCGTCTCTGAGGGTGAAACCGAATTTCAGGCCCTCGCGGTCGTATGTGATACGGCCGAGCCTGTTCCTCCGTGTGGCATCTGCCGGCAGGTCCTGGCGGAGTTTACTCCCCATATGGAGATCACTATGGCCACGCTGACCGGAACATCTGAGACGACTCGCTTGGATGCACTATATCCGAATGCTTTTGGTGAGGCGAATCTGGGGGGTCGGGGCAACTGATGGAGGATGGTTTCGTTTCAGGCTTTACCGCGATCGTCGGACGTCCCAACGTCGGCAAGTCCACGCTACTCAATCGGTTCTTAGGCCGTAAGCTCGCCATTGTCTCCGACAAACCACAGACGACGAGAAATCGAATTGTCGGAGTCTATCACCAACCCGAGGCCCAGGTGGTCTTTCTTGATACTCCCGGGGTACATAAGCCTAAACATCGACTCGGCGAATACATGGTAACGGTGGCGGCGGACACCTGGTCCGAAGTGGACTGTATCTTGTTCGTAGTCGACGCGGCCGCCGGCATTGGCGGGGGTGATCTGTTTATAGCCGAGCGTATAGGCAAGGTCGGCACACCGATCATCCTGGCCGTGAACAAGTGTGACTTACTTGAGCCCCATCAGGTGCTGGAGGCACTGGCCCAAAGCCAGGCTCTGGGCGATTTCCACGCCGTCTATCCCATATCTGCGGAGACGGGTGACAACGTAGCGGAGTTACTGGCGGAGATCATAGACATGATGCCCAACGGGCCGATGTACTTCCCCGACGGGATGATCACCGATCGTCCCGAGGAGTTTGTCATCGCCGAGTTGATTCGGGAGCAGATACTGCATCACACCCGGGAGGAAGTCCCCCACTCGGTGGCGGTAGTCGTTGAAAGCTTTGAGGAAGGCGCCACGGAAGGTGTGATCTACATTCGAGCCCGCATTCATGTGGAGCGCAAGTCGCAAAAGGGCATCGTTCTCGGACAGAAGGGCTCAAAGATCAAGGAGATCGGTATGGCGGCCCGCAAAGAGATCGAGGCTCTGTTGTCAAGTCGTGTCTATCTGGATTTATATGTCAGCACCAGCGAAGGATGGCGAAATAATCCCACGTTGCTGCAGCGTTTGGGTTATGACTGAGGTAGGTTATGCGTGTATCGGACTTTGACTACGAACTGCCGGAGGAGCTTATAGCACAGACTCCGTTGCCGGAGCGGGATGCCTCACGCTTGATGGTGGTAAGACGCCATCGGGGAGTGCAAGACCATTGCCATTTCCGTGATCTACCGGCCTTTTTGCAGGAAGGCGATTGTCTGGTTCTCAACGATTCGCGCGTCATCCCGGCGCGTCTTATAGGTAGCAAACGCACGGGCGGCGTCGTTGAACTACTCTTGCTGAGACGCCTGAGCCTCCGTCGTTGGGAAGCTTTGGTGAGGCCGGCCCGCCGCCTGAAGGCAGGAACGGATCTCATTTTCGGTGAAGGAGAGCTGACCGCACGAGTGATGGCCGAAGGCCAGGAAGGACTTCGCCATGTAGAGTTTGCCTGGGAGACCGGCAGCTTTGAGGCAGTGCTGGATCATCTCGGGCGTCTGCCTCTGCCTCCCTACATCCACGCCGAGTTGTCTGATCCGGAGCGGTATCAGACGGTCTACAGCCGGCAGCCGGGTTCGGCGGCCGCGCCTACGGCGGGGTTGCATTTCACGCCCGAGCTCTTGGAGCGGCTGCAAGAGGCAGGTGTCCGAGTAGTCACATTGACGCTCCATGTGGGCCTGGGAACCTTTCGACCGGTGCAAGTTGAGGAAGTTGCAGAGCACGTCATGCATGCCGAGTCTTTTTATGTGAGCCCTGAAGCAGCGGCGGCTATCAATGCGACACGGCGACGGAAGGGGCGGGTCATCGCCGTGGGGACTACCTCTGCTCGCACTCTTGAATCGGTGGCCGTCTCCGGTGAACAAGGGGAGGACGACCCCGTCATAGGATCGGGAAGCGGGGAGACTTCGCTTTTTATCTATCCGGGGTACCGTTTTCAGGTCATCGATGGGTTGTTGACCAACTTCCATCTTCCCCGATCCACGCTGCTGATGCTGGTGGCAGCTTTTGCCGGGACGGAGACGGTGCTGGCCGCCTATCGCGAGGCAGTGGGCTTGAGGTATCGTTTCTTTAGCTTTGGTGACGCGATGTTGATCATCTAGGAGGTCACGATGGCCATTCGCTTTGAGGCTAAGAGGGTGAGCGGGGCGGGTGCCGCCCGGCTGGGAACACTGTATACTCCGCACGGGACGGTGGAAACGCCTGTCTTTATGCCCGTGGGTACGCAGGCCACAGTCAAGGCCGTGACACCGGAGGAACTTGAACAGGTCGGTGCCCAAATCATATTGAGTAATACCTATCATCTGTACTTGCGGCCTGGCGCGGCTCTTATAGCCGAGGCAGGGGGTCTTCATGCCTTTATGAACTGGTCAGGCTCAATCCTGACTGACAGTGGCGGATATCAGGTGTTCAGCCTCGGCGAGTTGCGGAAGATCCGGGAGGAGGGAGTGGAGTTTCGCTCTCATCTGGATGGATCCCGGCACTTTTTTACACCCGAATTGGCGGTCGAGGTGCAGGAAGCTTTGGGTTCCGATATCGCCATGGTGTTGGATGAATGTCCGCCCTATCCGAGTGATCGGGATTACGTCCTGAATTCCATGGAACGCACCACCCGCTGGGCGGAGCGCTCACGTCGGGCGGCGACCCGGGAGGATCAGGCTTTGTTTGCCATTGTGCAAGGCGGCATGTACCGGGACCTGCGTGAGCAACACGCACGTCAACTAAGTGATTTGGATTTTCCCGGCTATGCCATAGGCGGACTGAGTGTGGGAGAGCCCAAAGAAATGATGTATGAGACGTTAAGCTGGACGGCACCGGTTTTGCCCGAGAATAAGCCCCGTTATCTGATGGGGGTGGGCTCCCCCGATGATCTTCTTGTCGGTGTTGAGCACGGTGTCGACATGTTTGATTGCGTTCTTCCGACGCGCTTGGCCAGACACGGCGTCGTCTTGACATCGGATGGTCGACTCAATCTGTATAATGCCGTCCATGCCAGGGACTTTTCGCCCATTTCCACCGACTGCACATGCCCGGCCTGTTCTTCGTACAGCAGGGCCTACATCCGCCATCTGCTCAAGGCGAATGAGATCTTGGGCGTGCGTCTGACCACACTGCATAACCTACACTTCATCCTTCGGCTGATGGCTGATATAAAAGCGAGTCTGATCGACGGTACCTTCATGGATTTCAAACGTGAGTTTCTCGGTCGGTATCAGATGGAGGAAAGCAGAAGCGCAGAATAGAAATCGGGAGAGTCAACCACATCGACTCATAAGGTGGGATGTCAGAATGACGTTTCTTACAGCCGCCGGTGATGTCTCATCGGTGCAGGCAGGTCTTGTGGCCCAGTTGTTTCCGCTGTTTATGGTCCTGGTCGCGTTTTATTTCTTTCTGATGCGTCCGCAGCAGCAACAGCAAAAGCAGCGCCAAAAGATGCTGTCAGCGCTGGAGCGCGGGGACAAGATCCTGACCATTGGAGGGCTGCACGGTGAGATCGTGAGTATGCGTGATGATGTTCTCACGGTGCGCTTGGCAGACAACGTGGAAGTCCGTATGTCTCGCATGGGGGTTTCAAAGGTGCTGGATTGATGTGAGGAGGCAAGACTCTACGTGATTGATCGTTTATGGCGCATTCGCTCCGCGGATACTGATCTGGAAGAGGCTTTCAGCAGACAACTGGGAGTAAGATCGGTTACCGCCAGAGTGCTGGCTGCCCGGGGGGCTCAAACCTTAGAGGCGGCGCGCCTTATGTTGGATGCCGACCTAGGCGAACTGCATTCACCGTGGGAGTTGCCTGACATGGATCGCGCGGTGAGGCGCCTACAGCTGGCCTATGCCCGAGGCGAAAAAGTGTCCGTGTACGGCGATTACGATGCTGATGGCCAAACGGGTGCCGCCATCGTGGTGATAGGACTGCGACGGCTCGGGATGAATGTCGACTACTACATACCCCATCGCCTGGACGAAGGCTACGGACTTCACGCCGCGGCGCTCGCTTCTTTGGCGGGCAGCGGTACAACTCTGCTGATCACCGTGGATTGCGGCACCACATCGGCCGTTGAAGTCAGTCAGGCCCAGGAGGCGGGCATGGACTGTATCGTAACCGATCATCATGAGATGACCGGTTACGTCGTTCCTGCAGTGGCCGTAATCAACCCGAGACTGCCTCAGGCACGATATCCGTGGTCGCATCTGTCCGGAGTGGGTGTGGCCTACAAGCTGATGTGTGCCTTTGGAGAGTCATTGGGGCGAGCGGATCTGGTTGCCGACCTGGAAGATCTCGTCGCCTTCGGCACCATCGCGGATGTTGTGCCCCTACAGGATGAAAACCGGGTGCTGGTGTATCGCGGTCTGAAAAGACTCAATACCTCTCCATTGCCCGGCTTGGCCGCCTTGGCCGCCGTGAGTCAATGTGCTCCGGGAATGATTGAGGCCTATCATGTCGCTTTCCAGATGGCTCCTCGCCTGAATGCCATCGGTCGCATGGCAGACGCTTCCGTGGGCATGGAGATGCTTTTGGCCTCGAATATGGAACGCGCTCTGCCTCTGGCCATGCAACTCGACCAAGCCAATCGGGAACGTCAAGAGGAAGAGGAACGTGTTCTGGCCCAGGCCCGATCAGCAGCCGAAGCTTTGGACAATCCCGTCTTAGTGATTGCCGGACAGGATTGGCATCCGGGTGTCTTGGGGATCGTGGCTTCCCGTCTCGTCGAGCAGTATGGGCGGCCGACTCTGGTGCTGACGCGGGAAGGGGATGAGGTTACCGGCTCGGGGAGGAGTGTCTCGGGATTCCACATCACTGAGGCCTTGGAGGCCAGTGAGCATTTGCTCATACGCTACGGGGGACATGCCATGGCGGCGGGGATGACCTTGCCGGTTGCCAACCTTGGCGAACTGCAGCGGGTGCTGGATCAAGAGGCCATACGTCAGCTGGGATCTGACGGTCGGGCTCTTCAGGTCCTGAACATAGACGCTCTTGCGGAACCTGACGAGCTTGATGAGGCTTTGCTCACTGAGCTTGATCGACTCGGTCCCTTTGGATGCGGCAATCCTTCTCCGGTTCTGGCTTGGACTTCAGTTGTTCCTCGTGAGGTGCGAGTTGTGGGAAAAGGCTGCCGCCATCTGAGATTGAGCTTGCCAATGGGCAGGTCACAGATCGTGGCGGTGGGATTTCGGCTGGGACACAAGGCGTCGATAGCTGCGGCGAACAGTCTCGACATAGCCTTTTCCTTGACGATAAACGAATGGCAGGGTCGACGCTCGCTTGAATTGCGCCTAAGGGATCTGAGATCCAGTGAGCCGACGGGTGTCGACGAAGTGGCTGCGGCCGGCGAAACCGACGCGGAGACGGACCGAGAGATGGCCTGTATTGATGCCAGGTCGGCCAGGTCTGAATGCTCAGAGTACATGGCTGATATGGTCCGGCGCGGTTTGTCAACGGTGCTGTGGGTAAGGCACAATCCGGACCGCTTTGCTCAGACTGAGGCACTTGTGCTCTGTCCCGAGACCGAGGCGATCAGGCAGCCGTCGACTCCCTGGGGGCTGGTTCTTTATGATCCTCCGGTAGCTGAAGACTGGTTGCGGGTATGGAGGCAGCTTACTGTGGAAAGCTTACCCGCCGAGGTGCATATTCTGTACGGAACGCGTGAGACGGCCCGGGCAGCGGCTCTGTTGGACGAGGATTGGCCGGAGCGGGCCGGATTGGTGCAGGCCTACCGGCATATACAGTGTCTTCGGCAGTCGGGACAAAGCATCGATCCGCAGAGCTTGGCCGCCTATTGTGGTCTCAGTCTCTCGGGAGCTATGTGTGCTCTGCGTGTCTTTGCTGAACTCAATCTTGTGAAACAAGACGGAGAGTCGTGGATCCCGATGCCCAAGCCGGATGGCAAACTAGACTTGACCTGGGCCGTCAGCTATAATGAGTACATGGCTAAACGGCGCGCCGCGTGCGAATTGCTGTCGAGCAGACAATTCTGCGGTGCCGTGAGCCAATGGCTTAGATTATTCACAAACAGTATGTCAGGTTCACAATGACACTGCCGGTGGAGGTAGGCGTCGACCATGGATCTACGTCAGTTAATACGAGTGATCCCGGGCTTTCCGGAACCTGGAGTGAGTTTTAAAGACATCACCACTCTTTTGAAAACCCCCCAGGCTTTGCGATATGTCGTCCAGGAGATGGCCCGGTACTATGCGGATAAAGATGTCGATGTCATTACGGGCATTGAATCACGCGGTTTCTTCTTCAGTGCCCCTTTGGCCTACGAGATGGGCCTTGGTTTGGTACCCATCCGCAAGCCGGGCAAGCTGCCGGCCGACAAGTTGAGCGTTCAGTATACCTTGGAGTACGGTACTGATTCACTCGAGATACACCGCGACGCCATTGTCCCCGGTCAGCGCGTACTGCTTGTCGATGATTTGTTGGCCACCGGGGGTACCTTCTCCGCGGCGGTTGAGCTCATCAGGCAGCTCGGCGGTATTGTGGTCGGAGGCGCTTTTCTCGTGGAGTTGGCCTCTTTGGGCGGTCGAAAGCGCTTGGGAGACATGGATATCCTCTCCCTGGTGGTCTATGACGATTGACGGTTTGTACCCCAGGAGTGAGTGGTGTGAGTCAACGAACAACCGCCTCCTCTAAACCACAGGCAGTCTCCGATGCGGATTTGGGGCTGCTTTTGGGCAAACTTGAGCACCTGCACGATCAGGAGGGGCTCTCATTAATCGCTAAGGCCTTTCACGTTGCGGCAGAGGCTCACAGGGGTCAAGTGCGTGAATCCGGCGAGCCGTTCTTCCAGCATCCTTTTGAAGTTGCCTGTGTCTTGGCAGACATGGAGCTGGACGTGGTTACCGTGGCCGCGGCTTTGTTGCACGATGTCTTGGAAGACACGGACGTGACGCGCGAAGAGCTTGAGGAGGCGTTCGGACCTGAGGTCACAGGTCTTGTGGATGCGGTGACGAAGCTGGCTCGCATTCCGTTTCAAAGCAAAGAGGACCAACAGGCCCAATCTTTGCGTAAGATGTTTCTCGCCATGGCCGAGGATTTGCGAGTGGTCATCATTAAGCTGGTGGACCGCTTGCACAACATGCGTACTCTCACCGCTCTGAACTCGGAGCGCCAAAGAAAAATAGCGCGAGAGACGCTGGAGATCTACACCCCCTTAGCTCACCGCTTGGGCATGTGGAGTATCAAGTGGGAGATGGAGGATTTGGCGCTGCGCGCACTGGATCCCGTGGCCTATTATAATTTGGTTGCCAAGGTGGCGAAGAAGCGTGAGACACGCGACGGTGAGATCGAAGAAGTAATTGAGACCCTGCGTGCGCATTTGCAGGAGGTCGGCGTTGAGCTGGCGGCTTTACAGGGCCGCCCGAAACATTTTTATAGCATCTATCAAAAGATGAAGCAACAGCAACGCGACCTGTCAGAGATCTATGATCTGATGGCCGTGCGCATCATCACGGGATCCGTCAAAGACTGTTACGCAGCCTTGGGCTTGGTTCATTCTCTATGGAAGCCCATCCCCGGGCGATTCAAAGACTTCATTGCCATGCCCAAGTCGAATATGTATCAATCCCTGCACACGACCGTTGTCGGACCTCGCGGGGAGCCGCTTGAGGTGCAGATCCGAACGGAAGAGATGCACCGAGTGGCAGAGAGGGGTATCGCCGCCCATTGGCTGTATAAAGAAGGCCGTGTTGAGGCCGAATTTGAAAAGAAAGTAGCATGGCTGCGTCAGCTCATGGAGTGGATGCGGGAAATGAAGGACCCGCAGGACTTCATGGAGACGCTGAGAATCGATCTTTTTGAAGACGAAGTATTCGTCTTCACTCCGAAAGGTGACGTTAAGTCACTGCCTGCCGGCTCCACGCCGGTCGATTTTGCGTTCAGCGTCCACACTGATATAGGCATGCGTTGTACGGGGGCCAAAGTAAACGGGAAGCTGGTGCAGCTTGACGTGGAGTTGGTCAACGGCGATTTTGTCGAGATTCTCACGGGCAAGGTAGCCGCTCCCAAGCAAGATTGGCTCAACTTCGTCAAGACTTCCAAAGCGCGAAGCAAGATTCGCTCCTTCTTTCGCGAACAACACCGCGGAGAAGCTCTGGCCCGGGGCAAGGAAGTGCTGGAAAAAGAACTCCTCCGTTTGGAAGTCGATGCGAAAGAGACTTTGCGATCCGAACGCTTGCAGGATGTGTTCAAACGTTTCGGGTTCTCGACAATCGATGATCTCTATGCAGGTATTGGCTTTGGTTCGATAACCGTCTCGCAGGTAGTGGCCGGAGTGCTCGGTCGCCGGGAGTACGAGCAGCGGCGTCGCCAGTTGCGTCAAGCCAAACAGACGGAGCAGCGACAGCGTCCGCAAAACGGAATTCTCGTCAAGGGTATGGACAACTTCCTGGTTCGAGTGTCGCGATGTTGTAATCCGATACCGGGGGATATGATTATCGGTTATGTCACCAGGGGCCGCGGGGTGTCCGTTCATCGAACTGACTGCCCCAACGTCCAGAACCTCACGGAAAGTGCACGCATAATACCCGTGAGCTGGGATGCCAGCGAGCCGGGATGGTATCAGGCCGAGATTGAGGTAGAGGCGTTGGATCGTTCCAACCTTCTCACGGCGGTCATGGATGCCATCAACGAAGGCGGCACGCATGTAGCCTCCGTCAATGCCCGCACCACGAGAAACCGCATCGCCATCATCGATCTTGTCGTCACCACGCGTGACGTGAGTCATATGGAGAGCGTCATGAGGCGTATTCGCAAGGTCGATGGCGTGATGAGCGTCCATCGGGCCAGGCCTACGTGAATCTGTCCGGGGGGTATTCTGGTGCGTGTATTGCTGCAGCGCGTGACTTCAGCGAGTGTCTCAGTGCAGGAGGAAAACGGTCGCGCGCGGAATGAACAGGCTATCGAGGGTGGATTTGTGGCACTGGTGGGGGTGACACATGACGACACATTTCGCGATGCCGAGTTGTTGGCCGCCAAGGTAGTTGATCTACGGGTCTTTGCTGATGATGAGGGAAAGATGAACCTCTCTCTCCGGGACGTTGGCGGTCAGGTGCTGGCGGTTTCGCAGTTTACCTTATATGCCGATTGTCGCAGGGGCCGGCGCCCAAGCTTCACGGCGGCGGCCGAACCTCGTATGGCCAGCGAACTGTATGAACGTTTTGTGTCAGAGTTGCGCAAAGCAGGCGTTCAGGTGGCCACGGGGGTGTTCGGGGCTCATATGCAGGTGAAGCTGGTTAACGACGGGCCGGTCACCATTATGCTCCAGACAGTGAAAGGAAACCTTGTTGAGTAACAGTTTTCGTGCAATATACCATTGTTTCTTGTCAAGACAAAAAGCGGAAGGTCATTTCGTTGACACCTATTTGCGGTGTCCAGTACAATGAGCTAGGCAATGTCAAGCGCCCGATTACTTTCCCGTTCTATCAGTGCGTATGCGACGCACTTACTTCCTTAATATATAGTTGGGAGGCACCGTGCTTATGGTGTTCCGCAGTTTGCGCAACAAGACAAAGGGCATCATTATCCTGATTGTCGTAGCCTTTGTAGTCACTTTGGTGTATGTGGGCGGACCGGGCATTTTTGGTCGGGGTGGCGAGCCTTCATACGTAGCCAAGGTGAACCGACAGGCGATCTCCTATACCGAGTTCAATGATGCCTTTTTGAGCAACCTCAGATTTTATGAGATGATTCAAGGCTCGCTTTCCGGCAGCGAAGCCTATGAGGTGCGCTTTCAGACACTGCAGCAGCTCATCAATCAGAAGTTGATGCTGCAGCAGGTCAAAAAGAACCGAATCAAAGTGAGCAACAACGATATCGAGGCGGAGCTTGCATCCCTGAAAGAGGGTTTTGAGTCAGAGGCTGATTTCAGGGCCAGGCTGCGTGAAAACAACATGACGGAGCGTCAGCTGCGCGGACACATACGCGACAACCTGGCGATCAGGGCGCTCCAAGAGAAGATGTCCCAGGTTGAAATCACTGAGGAAGATGTGAAAAAGGCCTACGAACAGGTGAGGGCCAGTCATATTCTTTTCCAGGTTGAAGATGATAATTGGGATGAAGCCAAGTCCCGGGCCGAAGCGGTGTTGGCTGAAATCAAGGGCGGCAAGAGCCTGGCAGAGCTGGCTCAGAAGTACTCCGAGGATCCGGGAAGCAAAGACAACGGCGGTGACCTTGATTTCTTCGCCCGTGACTCCGGATTTGTCGAGGAATTCACCGAGGCCGCTTTCGCTCTAAAAGTGGGAGAGGTCAGCGAGCCTGTGAAGACTGATTTCGGTTACCACATCATACAGGTGACCGATCGCAAGGAAGCCGTCGGAGATGAATTTGAGGCCGAGAAGGATGCCATCAGGGAACGCTTGATGGAAGAAGAGTCTAACAAGAAGTTCAACGAGTGGTTCAACGAAGTGCGTGCGGCGGCTCGCATTGATGTCACGGAGCCTTCCTTGCGGGCTCAACAGTTTGTGTTGAACAATCAACTGCCCCAGGCGGTGTCTCAGTACCAAGAAGCCATTGCCAAGGAGCCGAGAAATCCTTATCTGCGCCTGGCTCTGGGTAAGGTCTACCAGCAGCTTGATGACATCGACAACGCCATCAAGGAGTATGAGCAGGCAGTGGGTATAGGGGCCAGTGATCCGGAGATTCACCTCTATTTGGGCCTGGCCTATCGGGAGAAGAATCGTGATGTGGAAGCCGCTGAGCAGTTTAGGCGTGCCTCAGAGCTCGATCCTATGGACTTCCAGCTTCACTTCATGCTCCTTCAGATCTTCAGCAGCATGGGACTGGAAGAAGACGTCAAGGCTGAAGAGAGTAAGCTGATCGCCATTCAGCAGATTATGGAAGAGCAGCGTAAAGCCTTTGAAAGGCAACTGGAAGAAGAGGCCGAGCTGGAGAGAAAGCTTGCTGAAGCGGAAGGGAAGTAAGGATCCGGGCTACGGCTTTTGTCCTTGATCAATATTCCTTGCTGAGGGAAGGCCCGCTGAAGCGGGCCTTCCTGATAAACCACTGAGGATGTGACCGGAATGTTAGTGAACGCACCGCGGGGAACGGCGGATCTGCTTCCCGGACAGATAGAGCGCTGGCGATGGGTTGAAAGCGTAGCGCGGGATGTATTTCGGCAGTTCGGGTACGCCGAGATAGTGACCCCCATCTTTGAACACACGGAGCTTTTTGAGCGTGGTATAGGTGATACCACCGACGTAGTCAACAAACAGATGTACACTTTCCTGGATCGTGGGCAACGAAGCCTGACCTTGCGTCCTGAAGGCACGGCATCCGTGGTCCGGGCCTATCTGGAGCATCATATGAACAGCGGCCCGCAGCCGGTGAAGCTTTTTTACATAGGGCCCATTTTCCGCTACGAACGGCCTCAGGCCGGCAGATACCGTCAGTTTCATCAACTGGGCGCCGAAGCTTTGGGAAGTCAGGATCCGGCCCTTGACGTGGAAATGATCGCCATGTCCATTGAGATTTTTCGCCGCTTAGGGCTGACTGATTTTCTCGTCCAAATCAACAGCATTGGGTGCGAGAAATGTCGACCGGCATATAAAGAGGCTTTGCGAGAGTATTTGCAGCCGAAGCTGGAGGGACTGTGTCGCACGTGTCTTGAGCGCTACGAAAAAAACCCGCTGCGCATTCTTGACTGCAAGGTCGCCGCATGTCAGGATGCCGCTAAGGGAGCGCCTCGATCGATTGATTTTCTCTGCGAGTCATGCCATGGGCATTTCGAGGCCGTAAAGAAGTACCTCGATGCGCTGGACATCAGTTACGTATTGAACGATATGTTGGTTCGCGGTCTTGATTATTACACCAAGACCGTATTCGAGGTAGAGAGCCAGAGCCTGGGAGCTCAGTCAGCTCTGCTCGGCGGAGGGCGCTATGACGGTCTTGTGGAAGAATGTGGCGGCCCCTCGACTCCCGCGGTCGGTTTTGCCGCCGGTATGGAGCGAGCCATGCTGGCCCTGGAGCAACAGGGCATTCAGCCTCCGCCCACCGGTGGTGTCGATGTCTTCGTGGTGGGCTTTGCCAATGAAAAGCGGGGCCAAGTCCTGGCCTTGGTCCATGCACTGCGTCAGGCCGGTCTGGTGGTGGAGACTGATTATCTGCAGCGTAGCATGAAAGCACAGATGAAAGCGGCAGCGCGCCTGGATGCGGCGCGTGTGGTCATCTGTGGCGAAGAGGAGCTTTCCCGTGATGTTGTGCAACTGCGCGACATGACAAGCGGCGTGCAAGAGGAGATTCCTCTGGCCACGGTGGTAGAGCGGTTGCGAGCCGAGTTGTGTTAGGAGGTCCGATGTTGGAGCAGAGCATGCGTACTCACGGATGTGGCGAATTACGTCTTGAGCATGAAGGACAAAGGGTAAAACTGGCCGGTTGGGTGCATCGTCGTCGGGATCACGGGGGATTGATCTTCATCGACCTGCGCGACCGGTGGGGCATTGTTCAGGTCGTCTTCAACCCTCAGGTGGGAGAGGGCGTCTTCGAACGTGCTGAGAGACTGCGCAGCGAGCATGTGGTCATTGTCGAAGGCGAGGTTGTCAAACGTCTGGAAGGCATGGAGAACCCTGATTTGGCGACGGGCGAGATCGAAGTCGTGGTAGACACACTGACCGTATTGAATGAGTCGAAGACACCGCCTTTTCAGTTGGATTCCCGGGCGGACGACGTGGATGAAACGCTTCGTTTGCGATATCGCTACCTCGACTTGCGGCGGCGCGAGATGCAGGAGACACTTATTCTGCGTCATCGGGCAGTCAAGGCGGTCCGCGACTTTTTGGACGAAGAGGGTTTCTTGGAGATCGAAACCCCGATGCTCACTAAATCGACTCCCGAGGGAGCGCGTGATTACCTGGTGCCCAGTAGGGTACACCCCGGAGCGTTTTTCGCTCTGCCTCAATCGCCGCAGCTGTTCAAACAGTTGTTGATGATAGGAGGCTTGGAACGATATTTTCAGATCTCGCGTTGTTTCCGTGACGAGGATCTGCGCGCAGACCGGCAGCCGGAGTTCACACAGATCGACATGGAGATGTCTTTTGTAGAGGCTGCAGATGTAATCAGGCTCGTCGAGCGTATGATAGCGCATGTGTTCGCTGAAGCCATCAATGTGCATGTTGAGTTGCCCATTCGCAGGATACCCTGGCAAGAGGCCATGGACCTATATGGTTCGGACAAACCTGATTTGCGCTTCGGACTTCCTCTGGTAGACGTCTCGTCGGCCCTGGCCGGATGTGATTTCCGGGTCTTTTCCGAGGTGTTAAAGCGAGGCGGTCAAGTAAAAGGGGTCAACGCCAAGGGTGCCGGGGGATGGCCGCGGCGTGAGATCGACCAGCTTGAATCGGTCGTCAAACCGTATGGCGCCAAAGGGCTTGCTTGGATGGTCGTCGGCGAGAACGAGGAGGTACGCTCACCGATAGCCAAGTTTCTGACTCCCGCACAGATCAGCGACATCCTCAGTGCCATGTCTGCTGAGCCCGGTGACCTGCTGTGCTTTGTGGCGGACTCCAAAGAGACAGTCGCAGAATCTCTCGGACGGCTCCGCCTGTACCTGGGTGAGAAACTGGGACTCATCGACCACAGCCAGTTCCAATTCGCTTGGGTGGTCGAGTGGCCGCTTCTGGAGCGCGACGCGGAGACTGGAAAGTGGAATGCGGCACATCATCCGTTTACGTCTCCCGTTGACGAAGACGTGGAACTACTCAGTGCGGAACCGGCTCGGGTGCGGGCCAAAGCGTATGACTTGGTCCTGAACGGAGTGGAGTTGGGCGGAGGCAGTATCCGTATTCATCGACAAGACTTGCAGGAAGCGGTCCTTGAGGTGCTAGGACTGAGCAACAGCGAGGCACGTGAGAAATTCGGCTTTCTGCTTGATGCCCTGGAATATGGCGCACCTCCGCACGGCGGTATCGCATTGGGACTGGATCGGTTAGTCATGTTGATGGCGGGTCGAGACTCGATCAGGGACTGCATTGCCTTCCCGAAAACCCAGAGCGCCACTGACCTCATGGTGCAGGCTCCGGGTCGAGTGTCAGAGGCTCAATTGCGTGAGTTGCACATCCGGTTGGCTCCGGAGGCGTTGCCCAAACGATAGTCATAACGAGAGCTGTTGGAGGGTCTCATGTGAATCTTTTCTCGATCGCCGGGGCGGCCGACGCCGCTCGGCAGGCACCCTTGGCGGCGCGTATGCGTCCTCGTGATCTGAACGAGATCGTGGGGCAAGAGCACATCATTGGTCCGGGCACTCTGTTGCGGCGGGCGATCGAAGCTGACAGACTCATCTCCGTTATCCTATGGGGTCCTCCCGGCAGCGGAAAGACGACGCTGGCGCGCATTGTGGCCAAACGTACAAAGGCCCATTTTGAGCAGATCAACGCCGTCACCGCGGGTGTTCAGGATTTGCGCAAACTGATAGACCAGGCGCGTGATCGACGTGACATGCACGGTCAAAGGACCATTGTCTTTATTGATGAGATTCACCGGTTTAACCGCGCTCAGCAAGACGTCTTGTTGCCCGCGGTCGAGGACGGTTTGGTGACGCTCATCGGGGCGACCACTGAGAACCCGTTTTTTGAGGTCAATGCTCCTTTGCTTTCTCGCTTGCGCGTTTTTCAGTTGCGTCATTTGAGTGCCGAGAACATGAAGGAGCTGCTAAGGCGAGCCGTTACGGATCCCGAACGTGGCTATGGGGGGCGGCGCATACAAGTAGAAGATGAGGCTCTGGAGTATTGGGCCATGTGGTCAGAGGGTGATGCCCGCGTGGCCCTGAATGCTCTCGAGCTGGCCGTAGAGACAACGCCCGAACGCAACGGGGCCGTCGTCATTGATCTTCGGACAGCTCAAGAGGCTATGCAGCAACGCATATTGTCCTATGACAAGGGTGCTGATGAGCACTATGATACCATCAGCGCCTTCATCAAAAGCGTCAGGGGCTCCGACGTGGATGCAGCGTTGTATTGGCTGGCCAAGATGATCAAGGCCGGTGAGGATCCTCGTTTTATCATGCGGCGCCTTCTCATCTTGGCGGCGGAGGATGTGGGGCTGGCTGATCCTCAGGGACTCGTTGTCGCTGTAGCCGGAGCCCGGGCTCTTGAATGGTGCGGGCTGCCGGAGGCTCAGTATCATTTGGCTATGGTTACCATCTACTTGGCGACCGCTCCCAAGAGCAACCGCGTCGGCGCATACTTCAAAGCGCTCCAAGATGTTGAAAAACAGGGAGCGGCTCACGTCCCTGAACATCTGAAAGACCCCACTCGAGACGCCAAGCACTTGGGACACGGAAAAGACTACATATATCCGCATGACGCACCCGAACACTGGGTAGCCCAACACTACGGCCCTCCGGGTCGGCACCTGCCTCGGTACTATGAGCCAAGCGGTATAGGCTATGAAAGGGTGCTTAGCCGCTGGCTGTCAAGAATACGACGCGGTGAACCACCCGGTTGGGATCAGTGTGGTGGGGACGGTGATGGTCCCTGATGTCTAAGAAGAAAGTCTTGGTAGCTATGAGCGGCGGCGTAGACAGCTCTGTGGCGGCCGCTTTGCTCGTTGATCAGGGGTATGAGTGTGTCGGGGTCACCATGCGGATCAGTTCTTCCGTCTCACCCATTGAAGGGGCCCGCGCCGTGGCCGACGCCTTGGGCATCTGTCTCCACGTATTCGATTTGCGTCAGGAGTTTCAAAAAGAAGTCGTTGAGTATTTTGCCACCTCCTACATGAGCGGGCAGACTCCCAACCCTTGCGTCGTATGTAATCCGAAGATAAAACTCGGCCTTCTTGTAGAGCGAGCCGCCTATCTGGGCTGTGATTACGTAGCCACGGGCCATTACGCGCGTGTCTTTGCGGACGGTGAAAGGCGACGCTGGTGCTTGGCCAAGGGCATTGATGGCAGCAAAGATCAGAGTTACTACCTCTACGGACTGACCCAGGCTCAGCTGGCGCGCTTGCTGTTGCCATTGGGTGAGTACACCAAACAAGAAGTCCGCTCCATGGCGTCTGACATGGGTTTGCCTGCGGCCAAGAGCGAGGAAAGCCAAGACATCTGTTTTCTGGAAGACGATGATTACCGGGCCTTTCTTCGTCGATCATGGCCGGAGAGCTTGCGCTCGGGCTTGATTATGGATCGAAGCGGCCGCGTGTTAGGCCGGCATGAGGGTTTGGCCTTCTACACCCACGGTCAACGCAAAGGATTGGGTATTGCTTCCCGGGAGCCTTTGTACGTCTTGGAGTTGGATCCGATCCGCAACGCCGTCATTGTAGGCACCGCGCCGGAGGTGTACTCTTCCGCTCTCGTGGCTGCGGATGTCAATTGGGTGTCTATGCCGGAGATCTCCGGTCCTTTCTCGGTCACTGCTCGTGTGCGGTATCGGGCGGAGTCGACGGAGGCTGTTATTGAGCGCTTAGCCGACGCTAGGGTGCTGACGGTCTTTGCCAAGCCTCAAAGAGCGATAACCCCGGGGCAGTCTGTGGTCTGGTACAAAGAGGATTTGGTTGTTGGCGGTGGGCGTATCGAAACGCCGCTGTCGGATTTCACTCCGTGTTCTGCGACAATGACATGAAAAGAGGTGCTGCTCCTATGACGAGTCAGTCCTGGGATGTGCTGACCTTGGGGGAGACCATGCTGCGTCTGAGCCCGCCGGCAGCGCAACGGCTGGAGCAGGCGGCTCAGTTCGATGTATATGTAGGCGGTAGCGAGGCAAATGTGGCAGTCGGATTGGCCCGATTAGGCTTGCGTTCGGCATGGATAGGGCGTCTTCCCAAAAACCCGCTGGGCCGTCGGGTAAGTTCTGCCTTGAGCTCTCAAGGTGTTGATGTGAGCGGTGTGGTCTGGGCCGATGAAGGGCGCGTGGGCGTCTATTACCTCGAGGTGGCCGGTCCTCCGCGCGGTTCACAGGTAGTCTACGATCGTCAGGGCAGTGCCGCCAGTGAGCTTAGGCCGGAAGAGCTGGACTGGGAGTTGCTTTCGCGGACACGCCACTTTCACGTGTCGGGCATCACCGCGGCTTTGTCTTCTTCATGTGCCGAGACGGTGCGCCTGGCCCTGGCCGAAGCCCGGCGCCGGGGAGTATCCACTTCAGTGGATATTAATTACCGCTCCCGGTTGTGGTCCCCTCAGCGCGCCCGTCAAGTCCTTTACCCCCTTCTCGGCGTAGATCTGGTCTTTTGTACGGCAGATGATGCGTCCACGGTGTTTGGTGAGCAGGGATCGCCTTCGGAAGTGGCCGCTCGTCTGCGCCGGGACTGGGGCACCAAGATGGTAGTGCTGACGTTGGGCGGTGAAGGGGCCATTGTCTCCGGAACCGACGGTCTGTGGCGCGGCCGCGGCCATGAGCTGCGAGCTGTGGACCGAGTGGGAGCGGGTGATGCCTACGTGGCCGGATTTCTCTATGGCTACCTGGAAGGAGATATTGACAAGGCGGTCGCCTACGGAGGAGCCATGGCCGCATGGAAACACACTGAACCCGGAGATTTTTGCTGGGCGACCTCTTCCGATATCGAGATGATGCTGGCAAGAGCTGCCACGGAGATACGCAGGTAAGTATTGAGCACATGAATGCACGGATGTATGGCAACTCTACTCCTGCGAGGGGGGTGAGTGCCAGCGATGCGTGTGCTTCGTAACAGATTTCTTTGGGGCGCTCTCGGATTAGCGGCAGGAGCCTGGTCGCTGTATGTCCTGCGGGAGAAGAATGAGCAAAAGCGAGTCGCCATGCAAAGCAGACGGGGTCTTTGGCGACGCAGCTATACCGATGGCTCAAGGATTCAGCCCAAGGCATTGGACATGGCGGCCAGAGCCGGGCGCACAATGATGGATACCACAATGCGTGCCATGCGCGCTGTGGGGCGTCGGTGATGGCGTCCGGGGTATGTCGGGTCAATCACGTCTTGTGATTTTGCTAGCAGCCGCAAGCGGCGTTGTTTTCATGTTGTACCTGATACGCGGGGTACTCGTGCCCTTCGCTCTTGCGGCTGTCGTGGCTTATGTGTTCAATCCGCTGGTTAATGCTGTTGAATCCCGGCAAGTTCCCCGCAGCGGAGCCATAGTCCTGGTCTACCTTATGTTCGGAGTCGCGGGCGGCCTGATCCTTTATGTGGGCGCGCCGCTGTTGGCCGCTGAAATGGAGCAGATCATGGCCAACCTGCCAGGATCCGAGGGCATGAACGATCTTCTTCGGGGTAGCCAAGTCAGCGCTCCCTATTTGACAGAATCCCCTTTTCTGAAAGGTCTCATCAAGACGGGCGCTCAGCAGGTTGAGGGTTTGTTGGCTCGGTTGATAGCACGCAGTCTTGAGGTTCTTTTGGCCTTCCTGGCCCGCACTTTCACCATCTTGATGGTTCCTTTTCTCGCCTTTTACTTCCTTAGGGATGCGGACAAACTGAACAGGCAGTTCATTTCACTTCTGCCCCAGGAGCACCGCCAGGAGACCGTGGTCTTGCTTTGGCGGCTGAATCAGCTGGCAGGCGCCTTTTTGCGCGGCCAGGTGATCGTAGCGATCATAGTCGGTTTGTTGATCAGTGTGGGGTTGGCACTCCTCAAGGTAAAATACGCATTGGTAATAGGTATCATGGCCGCGGTCTTCGAGTTCATACCCTATTTCGGGCCCGCCGTCGCCGCCGTTCCGGCCGTGCTGTTTGGGCTCATGCGCTCTCCGGCGACCGCTTTTTGGACCGTGCTGCTCATAATTGCTGTTCATCAAGTGGAAGGGGCGATTCTTCAACCGCATGTGATGAGCGGCACTCTGGATCTGCACCCGTTGACCGTGATCGCAGCAGTCCTGATCGGAGGGGAGTTGCTGGGCATATGGGGCATGTTCATGGCTGTGCCGGTGGCCGCGGCTTTGAAGCTCATCGGTCGGTATGTGGCCGAAGAGGTGTTTGGTTCCACAACATCGAACTCGTAAGTCGGATTGACGAATCAGCTTGGGCTCTTGTATCATACTGATTGTATCGTTTAATAGGTATATCGCTGGGTTCGATTCTTTTGGGGGGCGTGGACGTGCAAGCGATGACAGTGGACCAACTACGCACAGCGTATTTGGAGTTTTTTGAGGAAAAGGGCCATTTGCGACTGCCCAGTGCTTCGTTGGTGCCTGCGAACGATCCGACGTTGTTGTTGACGGTCGCCGGAATGATACCTTTTAAGCCGTATTTCGTTGGTAAAGAAGTGCCTCCGAGCCCTCGAATCACTACGTGCCAGTACTGTCTGCGGACGGCCGACATAGAGAACGTTGGCATGACAGATCGCCACGGTACGTTCTTTGAGATGCTGGGTAATTTCTCCTTTGGCGACTACTTCAAAGAGGAAGCGGTGGCGTGGGCCTGGGAGTTTGTCACCGGGGTCTTGGGTCTTGATCCCGCCTCTCTATGGATCACGATTTATCTGGACGATGATGAGGCTTTCGAGATATGGAATAAGCAGATCGGGATTCCTCCAGAGCGCATAGTCCGTCTGGGTAAAGAAGATAATTTCTGGGGAATTGGTGTCGGACCGTGCGGGCCATGTTCTGAAATACATTTGGATCGGGGGCCGTCTTACGGATGCGGCGATGCGAATTGTCAGCCGGGATGTGACTGCGAGCGCTTCATGGAGCTGTGGAACTTGGTTTTCATTCAGTATCATCAGGATGAACAAGGTCGACTGCATCCGCTGACTCGCACAGGTATCGATACCGGCATGGGGTTGGAGCGCGTGGCGGCCATGCTCCAGGGAGTGCAAAGCATCTTCGAGACGGATATTGTGCGGCCCATCGTCGACTATGTCGCCGGCCAGGCCGGGGTAACATACGGTGCGGATGCCCGATCTGACGTTAGCTTGCGCGTCATCGCCGATCACATGCGCGGCGTAGTCTTTATGGTTCATGACGGCATCTTGCCCAGTAACGAGCGGCGAGGCTATGTATTGCGCCGTCTTCTGCGCCGTGCCGTACGGCATGCCCATTTGTTGGGTATCAAGCGACCGTTCCTGACCGATGTCGCTGATGTTGTGGCCCAACAGATGCGGGTGGGGTATCCCGGGCTCATGGACCGTTTGGAGTATATCAAGCAGGTGATTGCTCAGGAAGAAGAGCGGTTCCACGCCACCCTTGAGCAGGGGATGGGCATACTCACACGTCTGATTGAGGAAGTAGGTTCCGGAGGTGTCATTTCCGGAAGGGACGCTTTTCGTTTGCACGACACATACGGTTTCCCCCTTGAACTGACGGAAGAGATTGCAGCGGATCAGAACATCACCGTCGACAAAGCCGGTTTTGAGGACATGATGAAGGAACAGCGGGCCCGGGCGAGGGCGGCACGCACGGCAACCGGCTATCTGGGTGATGAGAGTCAGGGTTACAGCGATCTTGATCTGCCCGCCACCCCCTTTGTAGGGTATGAGACCCATGACATGACCACCGAGATTGTGGCCTTGGTGGCAGACGGCGAGCAGGTCGGACATACGAGCGGAAGCGGTACGGCCGGTATAGTTCTGGCCAAGACACCGTTCTATGCCGAAGCCGGCGGACAGGTAGCCGATGCCGGTGTGATTGAAGGGCCGCAAGGCAAGTTCACAGTGGAGCAGGTTTGGCGTCTGGGTAGCGGGACCATTGTTCACCACGGTCGTTTTGAGGGCCAGATGCGCGTCGGAGAGCAGGTGCGGGCGCTGGTGTATGAGGACAGCCGTCTGCCTACTCAGAGAAATCATACCGCTACGCATCTACTTCACTGGGCCTTGCGGACCGTCTTGGGTGAACATGCCAATCAGGCGGGCTCTCTGGTAGCACCTGATCGACTGCGCTTTGACTTCACGCACTTTTCGGCTTTGAATGCTGAGACGCTCAGAGAGATCGAGCAGCGGGTCAACGCCCTTATCCTTCAGAATTTGCCGGTCGCCACGAAGATTGTGCCCTACGAAGAGGCGATCGCACAAGGAGCCACAGCCCTTTTCGGCGAGAAGTACGGTGATCAGGTGCGGGTGGTGCAAATCGGCGATTACAGTCACGAGTTGTGCGGCGGCACCCACGTTCGCAGTACCGGTGAGATCGGGCTGTTTCGCATTGTGAGCGAAGGCAGCGTCGCGGCGGGAGTTCGCCGGATTGAAGCAGTTACCGGCGAACGGGCGTTGCAACGGGTCGCCGAAGAATCCAGGATGTTGGCGGAGATCGCCGCTTTGCTTCAGGTTGGCGTTTCTGATGTGAAGGCTCAAATCGAAAAAACGATGGAGCAAGTCAAGCAGCTCGAAAGAGAGCTGGAGACGGCGAAATCCCAACTCGTATCCGGTCGCCTGAATGATCTGTTGACCTGCGCTGAAAGGATCGATGGGTTGGCAGTGATATCCGCAGAGGTGGCCGACATGGACACCGAGGAGCTGTGCGCACTGGGAGATGCGCTGAAACAACGACTTGGGCCGTCGATTGTGGCCCTTGGATCAGGTGACGGCGACAAGGCCTATCTTGTATTCATGGCTACCCGAGAAGCCGTGGAAAAGGGCGTGGCGGTTAATAGTCTTATCAGGCAAGTTGCTCCTCTGATAAAAGGCGGCGGAGGCGGTAGTCCGACCATGGCGAGGGCGGGAGGACGAGATCCTTCCGGTATCGCTGAAGCATTGGCTCAGTTCAACGCGGCAGTGAGTGAAGCACTTGGCTGAGCACCTTGGTTTACTCGGCCTTTCCGACCGGTCGATCATTTGCGGAGACAGTCGCACCGTGTCACGGGTAAGACCGGTGCGACACAACCTTAGTGAGAAGGCTCTTTAAGATCTGACCGGTGGACAGGAGTGTTTTATCACCCGGCGGTGTCGGA